>DASTYU010000284.1:0-16342 GCA_035764655.1 Candidatus Limnocylindrales bacterium | reverse complement strand
GGCATGATCGCGGCGATGCTCGGACTGCTCGACCCAGGCGACGAGGTCATCGTCTTCGAGCCGTTCTACGAGAACTACGGCCCCGACGCCATCCTCACCGGAGCGACCCCGCGCTACGTGACGCTCCACGAACCGGACTGGGAGATCGACCCCGATGAGCTTCGGCAGGCGGTGACGAAACGGACGAGGGCGATCGTCGTCAACTCACCCCACAACCCGACCGGCAAGGTCTTCCGTCGCGATGAGCTCGAGCTGATCGCTGACCTCTGCCGCGAGCACGACCTGCTCGCGTTCACCGACGACATCTACGAGCACATCGTGTACGCGGGCGAGCACATCCCGCTCGCAACGCTGCCGGGCATGGCCGAGCGGACGGTCGCCGTCAACTCGATGTCGAAGACCTATTCGGTGACCGGCTGGCGGGTGGGCTGGGTGGTCGCGCCCGCCGACCTGACCGTGGGCATCCGGCGAGCGCACGACTTCCTGACGGTCGGCGCCGCCGCGCCGCTCCAGGAGGCGGCAACGCTCGCAATGACGTTCCCGGACGCGTACTACACGCAGCTCGTCGCGGACTACCGCGAACGACGCGACGCCATCCTGCCCGCCCTGGCCGCGGCCGGCCTCCGGATCCACGAACCAGCCGGCGCCTACTACGTGATGACCGACATCCGGGACCTCACGTCGGACGACGACGTGACGTTCGCCAAGCGGCTGATCGAAGACCCCGGCATCGCATCGGTGCCGGGGTCGTCGTTCTTCTCACGCCCGGAGCTGGGCCGGACGAAGGTTCGTTTTGCGTTCCCGAAGCGGCTCGAGACGCTCGCCGCGGCGGCTGAACGCCTCGCCGGTCCGGTGCGCTCGGCCTGAGTCGGTCGCGTCTCGGCTGATCCGAGCCGCGCCCGACCGATGCGTCAGGATCCCGGCTGGCCAGGCTGCACAGGTCCGATGCGATACGGACGCATCATTTCGTTGTCCTCGTGCTCGACGATGTGGCAATGCCAGACGAACTGGCCCGGCGTGTCGAACCTGGCCTTGATCCGGGTCACCTCGCCGGGGTAGGCGATGACGGTGTCCTTCACGCCGCTCTCCCAGGCTTCGGGCGGCCGCGGGTCGCCGACGAGGCGCGCCGGTGGCACGGTCTCGCCATCGTGTGACTCGAGCTCCTGGCGGTTGACGACCTCGAAGGTGACCTCGTGGACGTGCATCGGGTGGGCGTCGGCGGTGAAGTTGTAGTACTCCCAGACCTCGGTGTCGCCCACCTCCGGGTTCTCGGTGACTGCCTCGGACCACATCTGGTGCTCGGGCATGTCGTCAGCGTCCACCCGGCCGAGCATCGCCTCGGACGGGCCGTCGTGCCCCTCGACCTCGGACATCATCTCGATGAGCGCGAGGCGTCGGGTTGTCTTCGGCGCCGGCAGGGGGGCGAGCGGCGGCAGCACCAGGAACTGCGGAGGCGTGGTCGGATCGGGCGCAATGGCCGGTACGACCCGGAACTGCAACACCTGGCCGGTCGAATCCGGGTCGGCCATGTCGAAGTCGTCGCCGGGGACTCCGCCGCCGAACGGCTCGTCGGGCCCAACGTTGCCGAGGACGTAGTTGCCGACCGGCACGTTGGTGAAGTCCACGATGACGTCGGCGCGTTCGGCCAGGCCCATGAGCAGCCGGTTGCCGTGATCGGCCGTGAGGTTCACCGGGGCGGCGAGGAAGCCGCCCTCGTTGCCGATCTGCCATGCCTCGACGCCTGGGATGGCGTTGAAGTCCAGGATCAGGAATCGCGACTGGCAGCCGTTGAGGAAGCGGAACCTGTAGCGCCGCCGCTCGACCGTCTGGTACGGCCAGGTGTTTCCGTTGACCATGATCGTGTTGCCAAAGAATTCGGGGTTCCAGATCGGGGAGATGTTGCTGTTGCCCTCTCCGATGTACGGGCCCGTGAACTGGTCGAAGAACTCGCGGGTGTCCGGGTAGAACAGCGAGCCATCGCCGTTGAACGAGCGGTCCTGGATCGCGATCGGGATCTCGTAGTACGTCTTGTTCGACGGGAACTTGTCGCCCTCGATCGGCGCGGGCCCGGGGAGCACCGCCGGTGTCGGCTTCTTCGCCCGGCTGTCGAGAACCGCCTTGTCACCGGCCGGGCCGCCGCGAACGATGTAGAAGCCCGCGGGTCCGGCGTACACGTTGAGCCGGGTCATCCCCAGCGCGTGGTCGTGGTACCAGATGGTCGAGGCGCGGTTCTCGTTGGGATACTGGAAGACTGCGAAGCCGTGACCCCAGTCAACCCCGTACTTGGAGTTCGCCTTTCCACTGAAGAAGTCGTACCAGGTTCCCTCCCTGGCAAACTCGTCGGGGATGTCAACGGCGTTGGGCAGGTACCACGCCTCGGCGTACCCGTCGCTGTCGTCTCCGACGCCGACCGCGCCGTGGACGTGGGTCACGATCGGGACCGGCCCCATGTACCGATCCGGCGTTTCCGTGAACGTCGGCCGCATGTCACGGCTTTCGACACCACCGGGCGGGTTGGCCCAATGGAGGGTGGGATCCACCGGCAGCAGATGCGGCAGGTAGGTGCCGTCGGCCCCGACCAGATCGTTGATCCACTTGACCTGCACGGGCCGCCGGTACTGCGCCTCGATCGTGAGCGACGGCGCGTTGTGGATGAGGAGCGGGTTCTTGCTGCCATTGCCGTTGACCGACCCATAGCCCCACACGGTGGTGAGGGGCATGCCGGCTGGCAGGATCTGCTGGCGGAACTGGCGGACCGAGATCTCGTACAGGTCGCCGGGCTTGCCGCCCATCATCGGCTTCGTCCCTGCCCGCGGCATGACCGGCGGGATGAGCAGCGGCGCCATGAACTTGGGCACCGACAGCGGGTCGAGGGTGCCGCCTTCGATCGGGGCGGCCAGCACCACGCGTCGGCCGTCGACGATCGTCGACAGGAACAGTGCGGTCCCGGCGGATGCCGACCCGTAGAGGAATTGGCGTCTCGAGAGTTTCATCAGGATCCCTCCCCCCCCGGACAGCCACGACGATCTGAGCGGCTCGTGTGCGTGCGTGTCGGCCGTCGGTGACGCCCCGAGTTGACGGATCCGCGGGTTGCTTCGCGCGCCGCGCAGGGCGCCCTCATGCGTCGCGCTACTGCAAATCTAGGAACGTCGCGCCGGGTCGTATACCGGGTGGCTACGGAGCGGCCTACGGATTGAAGGTTCCGAAGGGGTACCGATTCTCACTACGTGTACGGACGGCGATGCGAGTGCGAGGCGCAACGAATCGCCCGCGGCCGAAGCCACGGGCGATGGACCTGGTGGGGTCCGCGTCAGCGGACCGAGTGGGCGACGTTCGAGTCCTCGTCCACCTCGATGTCGTAGCGCTTCGCGGCGGCGAGGATCTTCTTGCGCGCCTCCTCCTTGGCCGTCTGGCTCTCGAACTCGGTCTGGTTGAAGCGCGCCATCGCGTTCCGCACGTGCGACGCATCGTTGATCGGCAGGTGCTCACCGCCGTCCTTGTCGACGTAGGCGAACTGGTTCTTGCGAAGGTTGTCTCGGTCCTTGGTGTCGAGTTCCGGCATGGGAATGCCTCCTTGGCACCATGCTCGCGGTCGCGACCAAAGGCGCGTGTTACCCCGCCAGCGAGGCGGGGTTGCAGCGGTGTTTCGTCAGCGCCCTTCAGCGCGCGATCTGCGGCTCTCCCTGGCGCGCGTACACGGCGGCCGTGAAGCTGCAGAAGCGCGTGTCGCTGTTGTCGTGCCACGGCAGGGCCCCGTCGACGTCCCAGGGGATGGTGATCGGCGCCTTGGCAATGTCCTTGCGCGGCTGGGGCCGGCCGTCGATCACGGGTTCGGCGTCGACCTCGAGGACCCAATCCCCGGGCGGGTAATCGCAGCGCTCGTCGCCTCGCGCGATCGGAACTCGGATGACCACCGGCGACGCTGCCCGCAGCGTCACGGTCCCGGCGGCGTCGGCCGGCATGGCCGCTCGCAGGGCGTCATTCACGTCGGGGTCGCCCCAGCAGCGGTCGCTGAGTCCAGCGTCCAGCGGGTTCCAGAACGGACCGGTGAGGCACAGCCGTGGCGCTGCCGCGAACGTCACGTCGCGATCCGCCGAAAGCTGCATTTCGAGGACCAGGTCCTCGACGATCCGGACCGGGACCATGCGGACGCCCTCCTCGACCCCGAAGTCGGCGATCGCCTGCGTTGCGCCGAGGGACGATTGGTCGACGCTCGCGCTGACCTCGATCTGGTCGAAGAGCTCGTCGGCGGTCGCCGGCCGGAGGGCGGACCAGGCCCATAGCGCGAAGCCGGCGAGCACCAGGACGGCCACGCCCGCGACCACCGCGATCAGCACCGTACGACGGTTCACGTGTTCCTCCGCATGGCCGAGCATTCTGGCCCGGACCGCACCGATGAGTTTCGGGACGGCACGCCGTCATAGAAGTGGCGCCGGCGAAAGGGTGATGACCCTCTCACCGGCGCCTCCGCCTGCCGGGCGGCCGGACGATGCTCAGCCAGCGGCGGGCGACACGTTCTGGTTCATGTGGAACAGGTTGTCCGGGTCGTAGCGGGCCTTGACGGCCGCCAGCCGGTCCCACGTCGCTCCGGGGTACGCGGCATGGATACGAGCCTCGCCCTCGTCCCCGACGAAGTTGACGTAGGCCGCATCGTCGCCCTGGTACAGCGCATCGCTGAAGCCGCTCACCCAGGCGACTTTGAGGGCACGGTCGTCCTCGCCTTCATAGAACGCGGCGACGTTGACCATGATCCGGCCCGACCGGTGCGCGTAGGCGGTGGCGTCGGCCGGGACCCGGCTCATCGCGCCGCCGAGGACACGCAGCTGGGCGACCCGGATGGGCGCCTCGATCGCGTTGAGGTGCTCGACGATCGTCTCTGCCGTCGGGCGGTCGACGTGGTCGATGAACATCGTGCGCGACTCGGCGGTCGGGTGGTAATCCGGGTCATCCGGCGGGTACATGGTGGTGTACGGGTTCGCCGCCACGAAGTCGGCGAGCGGCGTAGCCAGCTCGCGGAACGGCGCGAGCACGCGCTCCGCCGACTCGGGATCGCCCGTGTAGGCCAGCATGCCCATGAGGACGATCGAGCCGACCGCTTCCTCCGGCAGGAACGGCATCGGCGGCGCCGACATCACGTTGGCGATGGTCGACAGCTCGTCCGGTGCTGCGTCGGCCAGGCGCACGAAGGCTTCGATCACCTCCGGCGTGCCCGGCAGCACGATCATGCCGCCGGTGAACTGGCTGACGTCGGCCAGCCGGTACAGGAAGCGGGTTACGACCCCGAAGTTGCCACCGCCGCCGCGTATCGCCCAGAACAGGTCGGGTTCGTGCTCGGCATCGATCCGTCGCAGCCGGCCGTCGGCCGTGACGATCTCGGCGGCGAGCACGTTATCGATGGTCAGCCCGTGGAGACGGCCGAGGTACCCGACCCCGCCACCCAGGGTGATGCCGCCGATGCCGACCGAGCCGGTGTCGCCGAAACCCGTTGCGAGCCCGTGCTCGACGGTCGCCGTGGTGTACTCGATGGCGGTCAGGCCGGTCTCGGCCCACGCGGTCCGGTTCGCCGCGTCGATCTCCAGCTTCTTCATGTCCCGCAGGTCGATCACGATGCCGCCGTCAACGGTGCTATGGCCGGCGGCGCTGTGACCGCCGCTGCGGACCGCGAGCTCGAGCCCATGGTCGCGCGCGTAGTTGACGACGGCAACGACGTCCGCGGCGTCGGCAACGCGGACGACCGCCGCGGGCCGGCGCTCGGCCGCAATCGGCACGAGGACCGTCCGGGCTGCGTCGTAGTCGGGGTCCTCCGGGCCGAACACACGGCCCCTGACCGCACTGCTCAGTTCCGGGACGGACATGGAGGTGGTTGCTTGCTGCACAGGACGACTCCTCTGCGTTCAGGTGGCACGGACTGGTGGTTGCCGGATGTAGGACCGCCCGATGGGCCGAAATTCATCGCGGGATCCCTGGTGGATGCGATGAGTTCCCACCGCGGGCCCCGTCTGATGGGTGAAGGAGGTCACCGCGTGGTGACAGAATCGAGCCTGCCCCGACAACCGAACACGATCGTGCTCGTGCTCGATTCGCTCGATCCCGCAGACGTCGGGCCGCTGATCGAGCATGTCGTCCCGGGCGCGGATCCGGATGGCCCGAGCCTCATCCTGTGTGATCTCACGCAGCTGGCCGGAGCGGACATGGGCACGGTCGATGCGCTGGCGCGGCTGGCGCTCCGCGCGCGCCGGCTGGGCTGTTCGATCAGCCTTCGTGACCCGTCCTCCGAGCTGTGCGAGCTGCTCGCGTTCGCCGGCCTCGGCGGGGTGCTGCCGCGGTCACCAGGTTCAGACGTCGAGGTGGTCCGGGAGCCCGAACAGCGGGAAGAACCGCTCGGTGTCGAGGAAGAACGTGATCCCACTGATCCGCCCGTCGCGTAGCTCGAGGACCTGGATCGACCACGGCGCGAGACCGCCGTTCGGGTCCGGCTTGTACTGCCCGAACCCCGGCGCCCCGTTGACCATGATGGGCATGAGGCGCGATCCCCGGCAGCCGATGCCGGGGCCGACACACCACTTGACGATGTCATCGTGCGTCTGCAGCCACAGCTCGTAGGGCGGCATGTTCCACGTCGCGTCCTCGCGCAGCAGCGAGGTCAGCGAGTCCATGTCGTAGCGCTCGAAGGCCTCGAGGTAGCGAGCGAGCAGCGCCTGGTCGTCGGCGTTGAGCGGCTGAATGGCCGTTTCCGCGTGCCCGGGCTCATCCTTCGCCGCCTCGAGCGTGGCCCGGGCGCGCTGGAGGGCGCTGTTGACCGACGCGACGCTCGTATCGAGCAGCTCGGCCACTTCGCTGGCCTGCCAGCGCAGGACCTCGCGCAGGATGAGCACCGCGCGTTGCTTCGGCGGTAGTCGCTGGAGTGCCGCAACGAACGCGAGGCGCACCGATTCGCGTGCGATCGCCTGGTCCTCGGGATTGCCGCCGGATGGCACGACCATGGCATCGGGCACCGGCTCGACCCACGCCGTCTCGCCGAGTGGCGCACCGAGCGTCGCCTCCGCGACCGAGGCCGGGCCGAGGTCCATCGGGCGCGCCCGTCGTTTGCGCCCGTT
The DNA here is from genome assembly GCA_035764655.1 of Candidatus Limnocylindrales bacterium. GTDB lineage: Bacteria > Chloroflexota > Limnocylindria > Limnocylindrales > CSP1-4 > DASTYU01. The sequence continues at coordinate 9,245 of DASTYU010000284.1, read as the reverse complement.
CAGCATGTCGAGGCAGACGTTCGTGGCGATCCGGTACAGCCACGACCTGAACGCCGCCCGGCCTTCGAAGCGGTCGACGGCTTTCCACGCCCGGACCAGCGTCTCCTGGACCGCATCCTCGGCATCGAACGTGGAGCCGAGCATGCGGTACGCGTAACCGGTCAGCTCGGTCCGGTATTGCTCGAGCTGGGCCTCCAGGTCGGCAACTGCGACCACGGTCCGGCCGGCAGCCGGATCGAGTGCAACATCGGTCATGTGGGACACCTCCCGCCCTCGGGCAGCGAACGATCGGGAGCGGCCATGTTACGGCGACCAGGTGGTCATGTCCTGTCATGATTGACGGGGCGAGCAGTCACGATATATCGTGAGCGCCCACGAACCACTCGCATCCCGAGGCGACACCCATGCACGAACGGCCGCATCGACGCGGACGGCAGCGCCACCATTTCGAGGACGAGGGCCATGAGTCGTTTGTCCGCGAGTTTCTCCATGATCTCCGTCGCGGACGCCGTCCGGCGGTTCGGCGGGGTGACGTCAGGCCGGCCATCCTCGCCGTTCTCGAGGACGAGCCGATGCACGGCTACCAGGTCATCCGGGTCCTCGAGGAGCGCAGCGGCGGACGCTGGCGTCCGAGTGCCGGCTCGGTCTATCCCACGCTCCAGCAACTCCAGGACGAGGGCCTCGTCCAGAGCGAGGAGATCGACGGCCGGCGGACCTACACCTTGACCGACGAGGGTCGCTCGATGGTCGCGACGTTCCAGCCCGACGGCTCTCCCCTCGTGATCGTCAAGGTCGACGAACTCGATGACAAGCCCGATGTCCGCGGAGAGGCCATCCAGCTCATGCGGGCCGCGCTGCAGGTGTCGAAGGTCGGGTCGCCCGACGCCCGCCGCGAGGCCCATCGAATCCTTGCCGCGAGCCGTCGCGATCTGTACCGCCTGCTCGCCGACGACGCGCCGGCGGAGGCCGACGCATGACGGAAACCGAAGCCCCCGTCATCCACGCCGCGGGCCTGACGAAGCAGTTCGGCGAGCTCCAGGCGGTCAAAGGGATCGATCTCGACGTCCGCCCGGGCGAGATCTTCGGCTTCCTCGGGCCGAATGGCGCGGGCAAGTCCACGACGATCAACATGCTGTGCACGCTGATGCGTCCGAGCGGCGGCTCGGCGACGGTCGCCGGGTTCGACGTCGATCGCCAGCAGGCCGACGTGCGCGCCCGTATCGGCCTCGTCTTCCAGGATCCGTCGCTCGACGGCCAGCTCACGGCGCGCGAGAACCTGCAGTTCCATGCCTTCATCTACTCCGTCCCCGCGGCCGAGCGCGCGCAACGGATCGCCGAGGTGCTCGAGATGGTCGAGCTCACCGATCGCGCGAATTCGATAGTGATGACCTTCTCGGGCGGCATGAAGCGGCGCCTCGAGATTGCGCGGGGAATGCTCCACACACCCGAGGTGCTGTTCCTCGACGAGCCGACGATCGGGCTGGACCCCCAGACGCGTCGCCACATCTGGGCCTACCTGCGCCGGCTGCGCGACGAGGCCGGGGTCACCCTGTTCATGACGACGCACTACATGGACGAGGCCGAGGAGTGCGACCGCATCGCAATCATCGACGGCGGCCGAATCGTGGCGGTTGGCACGCCCGCCGAGCTCAAGGCGCTCGTCGGCGGCGACATTGTGACCGTGAAGACCGACGACGACGAGTCAGCCACCGCGGAGATCCGCGAGCGCTTCGGCCTCGAGCCGATCGTCGCGGACGGGTCGGTGGTGGTCGAGGTCGAGGATGCGGCGGCATTCATGCCACGCCTGGTACGAGATCTGACGGTGCCCGTAACGTCGGTGTCCTTCCACCGGCCCAGCCTCGACGACGTGTTCCTCAAGCTGACCGGTCACGCCATCCGTGACGAAGCCGCCGGAGCGACCGACATGATGCGGATGTTCGGGCGGGCGTGGGGAGGCCGACATTGACCAGTGAGAGCCTCGACCGAGGCACGACCCTGCAACCCGTCCGGCGCACGGCCGGCCGGCCCTCCACCGGAATCGGCGGTTCCGTGCGGGCGATCTACATCGTCTGGTACCGGGACCTCCTCAGGTTCTGGCGCGACCGTGCCCGGATCGCTGCGTCGTTCGCCCAGCCGCTTCTCTTCCTGCTCATCTTCGGGACGGGTTTGTCCTCGGCGCTGTCGGCGGCCGGCAGCGCGGCCGGCGCCACCGGCCCGGTGAGCTACATGCAGTTCATGTATCCCGGCATCATCGGGATGTCGGTCCTGTTCGCGTCGGTGTTCGGGGCCATGTCCATCCTGTGGGACCGCGAGTTTGGCTTCCTCAAGGAGGTCCTGGTCGCGCCGATCGATCGCTCGGCCGTGGCGATCGGCAAGGCCCTCGGCGGGGCGACGCAGGCGATGATCCAGGGCCTGATCCTGCTCGTCCTTGCGCCGATCGTCGGCGTGCAGCTGACGCTCGAGTCCGTGCTGCTGCTGGTGCCATTCGTGTTCCTGCTGGCCTTCGCCCTGTCCGCGATGGGCGTCGCGCTCGCGTCGCGGATGCGCACGATGCAGGGCTTCCAGATCGTCATGAACTTCCTGATGATGCCGATGTTCTTCCTGTCCGGCGCCCTCTTCCCGCTCGCGGCGCTGCCGGTCTGGTTGACGGTCCTCACCCGGCTCAACCCGGCCACGTACGGGATCGATCCGATCCGTCGGATCATCCTCGCGCCGACGCTCCCGCCGGGCACCTCCGACCAGGTCGGCCTGACGATCGCCGGGCAGGTGGTCCCGATGGCCGTCGAGGCCCTGGTGCTCGTCGGGTTCGGGCTCGTGATGCTCGGCGTGGCGGTGCGCAACTTCCGCAAGCGCGACTGAGCCGGCGGATCGCCGCTGGGCCGTTCACGTCTCACGGGCGGGGAGTACCGTGTGCACGACCCGTCCACGCAGGCGTCTCGGAGAACCTGAGAATGGCCCAACGACGCACGCGCTTCCCGCTCCCGTCCCGACCCTTCTCGCGAACCCGCACGGCGCGCCCGAGGCCGAGCGACGAGCCGGCGCCCGAGGTCTCGATGGAGGCTCGGCCGGAAGACTTTGTCGCGCCCGCGGAGCGTTCGGTCGTGGACGCCGCGATCTACCGGGAGGGCCGCCGCGTCGCGACGCCCGGCACCATCGCCGATGTCGCGAGCCAGCTGCGCGAGGCGCCCGGCTCGTTCGCCTGGATCGGCATGCTGCGGCCCACCGAGGCACAGCTGATGCCCGTCGCGGATGAGTTCGGCTTCCACGAGATCGCGGTCGAGGACGCGATCGTGGCCCACCAGCGGCCGAAGTTGGAGCGCTACGGCGACACCCTCTTCGTCGTGCTCCGCGCCGCGACCTACCTCGACAAGGAAGAAGAGGTTGAGTTCGGCGAGATCCACGTCTTCGTCGGGCCCAGCTTCGTGCTCACCGTGCGTCACAGCCGGACGCCGGACCTGTCGCGTGTCCGCCAGCGGATGGAGGACGACCCGGAGCTGCTGGCGCGTGGCCCGGAGGCAGTGCTGTACGCGATCCTCGATAGCGTCGTCGACGGGTACGCGCCGGTCGTCGCCGGACTCCAGAAGGACATCGACGAGATCGAGGTCCAGGTGTTCAGCAGCGACCCGAGCGTGTCCCGCCGCATCTACGAGCTGTCCGGCGAGGTGATCGAATTCCAGCGGTCCACGCGTCCGCTGCTGGGCGTCCTCGACGGCCTGTCGCGCGGCTTCGAGAAGTACAGCACCGACGAGGAGCTGCAGCGCTACCTGCGCGACGTCGCGGACCACGCGACCATCGTGGTCGAACGGGTCGACAACTTCCGCCAGATGCTGTCCGACGTGCTGACCCTCAACGCGACGCTGGTCAACCAGGCGCAGACGGAGGAGATGAAGCGCCTCACCGAGGCGAGCTTCGACCAGAACGAGGAGATCAAGCGCATCTCCGCCTGGGCCGCGATCATCTTCGCGCCGACCCTGATCGGGACGATCTACGGGATGAACTTCGACAACATCCCGGAGCTCCACTGGGGCTTCGGCTACCCGTTCGCGCTGGGGCTGATGGTCCTCGTGAGCGTCGGGTTGTGGGTCATCTTCCGGACGCGCGGCTGGCTCTGACCCCTCAGGCGAGGCCTCGCGCGTCGAGGGCACGACCCCAGTGCAGGACGCGAACCGCGACCAGGACGCCGAACGCCGCGAGGACGAGGATCGCCGCGGCCGCGATCGACGCGTCGACATCGCTTGCCTGGAACTCGCCGTAGACGACCAGCGGCAGCGTCTGGGTTCGGCCCTCGATGTTCCCGGCGAACATGATCGTGGCGCCGAATTCGCCCAGGGCCCGAGCCCACGCCATCACCAGTCCGGCCGCCAGTGCCGTCGCCGCGAGCTTCATCGTGATGTGCCGGAAGAGCTGCAGCTCGGACGCGCCATCGACGCGTGCAGCCGCCTCGAGGTCGCGGTCCACCGCAGCGATCCCGGTCCTGGCCGACCGGATGAAGAACGGTGCCGACACGAAGACCTGGGCCAGGATCACCGCGAGGGTCGTGAAGGGGATCCCGAGCCCCAGCGGCTCGCCGATCAGGCCGCGCCGGCCGAAGACGAGCAACAGCCCGAGCCCGGCGACGGCGGGTGGCAGGACGATCGGCAGGTCGACGATCGTCTCCACGATCCACGATCCGCGGAAGGTCCGCCGGGCCAGCAGCCACGCCACGGGGAGCCCGAACACGGCGGTGAGCACGACGCTGATGCTCGTCGTGGCGAGGCTGAGCAGCAGCGCATCGAGGACGACCGGCGTCGTGAGGGCGTCGGTCAGCGAACCGTCCGTGACGGACCGCAGGATGAGGACGACAACCGGCAGGCCCAGGAACAGCAGCGTCAGGCCGGCGACGAGCCGGACGGTCCACCCCCCGACCACAGAACCATCCGGCCCGTCTCCGCGTCGCACGGACCCAGTCGGGTGTGCGGCCCGCGTCGGTGCGCCGGTGTCGACGCCGCTTGTCATGCGGGCGGCGGCCGGAACCCGAACTCCGACAGGATTGCCTGCCCGTCGGGACCGGCGAGCCAGCGCAGGAAGGCCCCGGCGGCCTCCTGGTTCGAAGACGCCCGGACGACGACACCCGCATAGGTCGCAGGCACGTTGAGGGCATCCGGCACGGCGATGGATTTCACGCCGTCGGTCGCCGTCGCGTCGGTCACGTAGACGATCCCGGCGTCACCTTCGCCGAGCTCGATCTTGGAAAGGACGCCCGAGACGCTGTCCTCCTTCGAGGCAACGTTGGCGGCGTAGGCGGCCGCGAAATCGGCCGGCGCGCCCGGCTCCGCGGCGATGTTCGCGACGAGTTGCATCGCGTACCTCGTGATCGGCACCTCGTCGCCGGCAGCGATGATCCGCAGCCCGTCGTTCGCGAGATCGGCGGGCGTCGCGATCCCGGCGGGGTTGTCGGCGGGAACGACGATCGTGAGCTCGTTGCCGGCGACGTTCACTGGCTCGCCGGAGGCAAACCCCCCGTCCACCAGCTTCTGAGGGTTCGTCAGGTCGGCGGAGAGGAACACGTCAGCCGGCGCGCCCTGCTCGATCTGCGTCTCGAGGGCGGCCGACGAGTCAGTCGAAACCGTGATGGTGGTCCCGGGGTTCGTGGTTTCATACGCCGACGTGACCGCCTCGAGCGCTGCCTTGAGGGAAGCGGCGCCGAAGATCGTCAACTCCGAGGTCCCCTGTGCCCCCGACGTGGTCGAGCATGCTCCGAGGACGGCCACGCAGAGCGCCATGACGGCGAGCACTCGTCGCGTCACGGGCGGGCATCTCTCGTCGCCGGCAGCTCCACGATCACGTTCGTCGCCTTGACGGTGCAGATGGCCTCGTCGCCCACCCTGAGTCCCAGGTCGTCGACGGCCTCCGCGGTCATCAGGCTCACCAGCCGGTGTGGGCCTGCGCGTACCTCGACGACGGCCGCGACCCGGTCCTTCTCGATGCGGGTCACGATCCCGGGAAAGTGGTTGCGGGCGGACTGGGCGACGATCGGCCGCGCAGTGGTTGCGCGCCGGCGTTCCTCGAGCAGACGCGAAATCTCCTCGAGCCCCACCAGACGCTGCCCCCCAGCGGAGCGTTCCATGGTCAGGCGGCCTTCGCTCTCCCAGCGCCGAAGGGTTTCGACGGTGACGCCGAGCATTTCGGCTGCCTGACCAACCCGAATGCGGGCCGGCGCGGCCGGTCGTGATTGAGACATACCGTGAAGTATGTCCATCCAGAGCGCCTGGTGTCTAGAAGTCTGTTGGTTGATGTCCAGAGATCAGGATGGGGTCGCGCCCGCCACATCGGTTTGGACCTTTCCGATTCTTCGGTGGGACCGATGATTCCTGTCGAGAATCGACGTCCTAGCTTCGACAATGGTCACAGAGGGACAACGAGCCGGGTCTACCATGCGCTGGCTTCGTGTTCCCTGCCCGAACTCGCCGCCCTGAGGTCGCCCTGCCATGACCGCGTCCCACCCATCCATCCAGGACCGCGCCCCGATCGAGCTCCCGCACCGCGTGCGCATGGAGATCCTGTTCGCGGTCCTTCTCGGAATCCTGCTCGCCGCCCTGGACCAGACCATCGTCGGCACCGCGCTGCCGGTCATCGTCACCGATCTCAACGGCAACGACGTCTACACCTGGGCGTTCATGTCGTACCTGCTGACGGCGACGATCAGCGGGCCGATCTACGGCAAGCTGTCCGATCTGTACGGACGGCGTCCGATCTTCCTGATCGGCGTGTCGATCTTCCTGGTCGGATCGGCGCTGTGCGGCCTGTCGCAGGAGATGTGGCAGTTCATCCTGTTCCGCGGCATCCAGGGCCTCGGCGCCGGCGCACTCTTCCCGGTCGCGCTCGCCATCATCGGTGACATCTTCGCCCCTTCGGAGCGCGGCAAGTACCAGGGCTTCTTCGGGGCCGTGTTCGGCCTGAGCTCCGTGATCGGGCCGGCGATCGGCGGGATCATCACCGACACGATCGGCTGGCACTGGATCTTCTACGTCAACCTGCCGCTTGGCGCAATTGTGCTCGCCGTCATCTGGCGGACCCTGCCGACTCACACCGAGGACGTGTCGGACCGCTCGCTCGACTACGTGGGCGCCGCGCTGCTGTCCGGCACGCTGATTCCAATCCTCGTGGGCCTCACCAACAAGCAGACTGGTGAGTGGGCCGATCCTGCGGTCGGCGGCCTGATCGTGCTTGGGCTCGTCATCCTGCCCGTGTTCCTGTTCGTCGAGAGTCGCGCCCACGAGCCGCTGGTGCCGCTCCGACTCTTCCGGCTCCCGGCATTCACCGGCAGCGTCACCGCCATGTTCCTCGCGGCGATGGGCTTCTTCGCCGCCGTCGTCTTCCTGCCGCGCTGGTTCCAGGTCGTGAACGGCAGCTCGGCCACGGAATCCGGGTACCAGATCCTGCCGCTCCTCATCGGGTTGATCTTCTCGGCGGTCATCAGCGGCCAGATCGTGGCGCGGACTCGGCAGTACAAGGTCATCGTCGTCGGTGCGATGGTCCTGCTGGCGGTTGGTCTGTACCTGTCCACCAGCATCCGCCCGGACACGCCGCTTCCGCTGCTGTGGCTGTGGATGCTGATCACCGGCCTGGGCATCGGCCCCGCGTTCGCCGTGTTCACGCTCGTCGTCCAGAACAACGTCCCGGTTCGCCAGCTGGGCGCGGCCACCAGCTCATTGACGCTATTCCAGCAGGTTGGCGGCACGGTCGGCCTCGCGATCACCGGAACGATCTTCACGGAGACGCTCCTCAAAGAGGTGCCCACGCAGCTGGTGGCGGCCGGTGTCCCACCTCAGTTCGCCGAAAACTTCTCCGGGGGCGGAGGCAACACGCTCAACCAGCTGACCGGCGTGGGCGATCTCGGCCAGGCGATCCTGTCCCAGGTACCCGAGGCGTTCCGTGCCCAGGTCGAGCCCCTGATTCCGGCCATCGTCGACGCGATCCATACCGCGTTCTCAATCGCGACTGGCGCTGCCTTCACGGTTGGCATCGCCACGGCGCTGATCGCCGCGGTCGTGGCGGTCCTGACGGTCCCCGGCCCGGGGGCGACGGTCCCGGTGGAAGAACCGGAGGTCCGGGGGTTCGGCGCGACGCCCGAACTGTCGGCCGACTAGTTGTGATCTCCACGGACGTTGTTGACAACGTCGAGGGGTGATCGCCCGCCGAGCGCGGTGTGGGGTCGGGTTCGATTGTAGAAGTCGACGAAGCCGGCCAGCGCGGCCGATCGCTCGGTGTTCGAGTCGTACGGGCGGGCGTATGCCCACTCGTTGATCAACGTCTGGATGAAGCGCTCGGCCTTGCCATTCGTCTGGGGCCGCCAGGGTCGCGTCCGTTTGTGACGGGCACCGAGACAGTCGAGGACCGCCCGATACGTCGCTGCGTGCGTGTACGCCCAGCCGTTGTCGGTCAGGACCCGTTCGATGGTGATGCCGCGCTTGGCGAACTCAGCCGCCGCGACCTCGAGCGCGTGGGCCGCCGAGGCGCCCGACTCGTCGGGCACCGGCACGACGACCGCCATGCGACTGGCATCGTCGACGATGACCTCGAGATGGTCGTATCCGACGCGAGTTCTGTGGTGGTCGCGAGCCGCCTCTCGACCGAGGACCCGCCAGCCGCCGCCGTCGGGGATGCGGCCCAGCTTCTTGTGGTCCTGGTGGACGAGCGCGCCCGGATGGCAGGCGACATAGCGGATCGGAGTGGTCGTCACCCGGTCGGCGTCGCGGAGCCGGCTGAGGCCGCGTCTGGCGAGAACCCGGTGGACGGTCGACGGCGGCCGGCCCAGGAGCGGCCCAAGGCGATCGGGACCGTATCGCCAGCTCGTCCTGGCGGCGACGATCTCGGCCTCCGCGACGGGATCCAGGCGGCGCGGCGAGCGCCGCGGTCGCGACGACCGGTCCTCGAGCCCGGGCGGGCCCTCTGAACGATGGCGCCGGATCCACTTGTAGGCGGTCGCCCGGCTGATCCCGAGCTGCTCGGCGACGTGGGCCGCCGGCCAGCCCGCGTCCACGCGGGCGATCAGGAGCTGACGACCGAAGACGGTCAAACGGGCCCTAGGATGTGCCACGAGAGTCTCCCGCTGGGCTTGGTGCTCAACACCCCAAACCCTGCGGCGGGACTCTCATCTGTCAACAACGTGTGTGGGGACTACAGCTAGGCTGTGCGCTCCGTGCGCAATCCGTTCGCGTCCCCGCTCTGGTCGAACAGCGCGTTCGTGCGCATGTGGTCCGCTG
>DASTYU010000283.1:0-2557 GCA_035764655.1 Candidatus Limnocylindrales bacterium | reverse complement strand
ACGCCCTCCAGCGTGGCCACCTGGCGGCGCAGCCGCGGCGGGAGCACCTGCTCGAGCTTGGCCAGCGCCCGCAGCGATGTCTCCTCGATGCCGGTGACCGCGCCGCTCGTGGCCGTGCGCAGCCCCAGCGCCACGGCGACCGCCTCGTCGTCGTCGAGAAGCAGCGGCGGCATCGACGCCCCGGCCTCCAGCCGGTAGCCGCCGACCGATCCGCGCGTGGCATGAACCGGGTACCCCAGTGCACGCAACCGCTCGATGTCGTTACGGATCGTGCGCGGGCTCACCTCAAGGCGCGACGCGAGCTCGGAGCCGGTCCAGTCGCGCGGCGTCTGGAGCAGCGAAAGCAGCCGGAGCAGCCGTCCTGACGGTCCCATGTCGGCGCGAAATCTATCACGCCATTAGGAACGGATGTGACCTAATCACCCGATAGCCTGAGCACGTCCAAGCAAGACAGAGCAATGAGGTGCTCCAGTGTCCCAAGCCACTGCCCAGACCGGGTTCGGCCAGGCGGCCCGCCCGCCGGTCGAGCTCCCCCACCCCGTCCGCATGCGCGTCCTCGGCGCGGTCATGATCGGGGTGTTCCTCGCGGCCCTCGACCAGACCGTGGTCGGGACGGCGCTCCCGCGGATCATCACCGACCTCGGTGGCAACGACCTCTACACGTGGGCCTTCACGGCCTATCTGCTGACGGCCACGATCAGCGGCCCGATGTACGGCAAGCTGTCCGACCTGTTCGGCCGGCGGCCGATCTTCCTGGCCGGCGTCGGCATCTTCATGATCGGCTCGGCACTCGCCGGCCTGTCGCAGGAAATGTGGCAGCTGGTGGTCGCGCGCGGCGTCCAGGGCCTCGGCGCGGGTGCGTTGTTCCCGATCGCGATGGCCACGATCGCCGACCTCTTCTCGCCCCAGGAGCGGGGCAAGTACCAGGGCCTGTTCGGCGCCGTCTTCGCGCTGTCGAGCCTGCTCGGCCCGGCTGTCGGCGGCCTGCTCACCGACACGGTCGGCTGGCAATGGGTGTTCTACATCAACCTGCCGGTCGGCGCGGTCGTCCTGCTGACGATCCGCCGCTACCTGCCCCAGTACCGGCCGGCCGGCGAACGGCCGCGGATCGACTATCTCGGCGCGGCGCTGTTCACCGGCGCACTCGTGCCGATCCTGATCGGGCTGACCAACAAGGCGACCGCCGAGTGGACAGACCCGATGGTCGGCGGGCTGATCGCGCTCGGCGCGCTGATCCTCGTGGCGTTCGTGTGGGTCGAGTCGCGCGCGGCCGAGCCGCTCGTGCCGCTCGGGCTGTTCCGCAACCGCGCGTTCACGGTGTCGGTCGTGTCGGTGTTCTTCGCGATCGTCGGGTTCTTCGCCGCGGTCGTGTTCCTGCCGCGCTGGTTCCAGGTGGTGACCGGGGCGTCGGCGACGGTCTCCGGCTACGAGATGCTGCCGCTCCTCGGCGGCGTGATCATCAGCGCGGTCGCCGCCGGCCAGCTCGTCGCCCGGACCGGTCGCTATCGCTGGCTGATCTTCGGCTCGCTGGTCGTGCTGGCGAGCGGCCTGACGATGCTCACCCAGCTCCGGGCCGACACGCCGCTGCCGCTGCTGTGGGCGTGGATGTTCGTGGTCGGGCTGGGCGTGGGGCCGATGTTCTCGGTCTTCGCGCTGGTCGTGCAGAACAGCGTGCCGGTCACCCAGATCGGCGCGGCCTCGAGCAGCCTGTCGTTCTTCCAGCAGGTCGGCGGTACGGTGGGGCTCGCGATCACCGGCACGATCTTCGCGACGTCGCTGACGCGCGAGGTGCCGGGGGCGCTCGGCGCGGCCGGAGTTCCTGCCGAGGTGGCCGGTGTGCTGGCCGGCTCGGGCGGTGCCTCGGCGGCGCTGACCGGCGTCGGCGACACGGGCGCGGCACTGCTGGCTTCGCTGCCGGCCGAGGCGCGTTCGCTCGTCGAGCCGTATGTGCCGGCGATCATCGACGCGATCCACGCGGCGTTCTCGATCGCGACGGCGAGCACGTTCGTGGTCGGGATCGTCACGACGCTCGTCGCGGCCGGGCTGACGCTGCTGTTCCGCGACGCGCCGGCGACAGCAACCGAAGCCGAGGCCGAATGGGACAGCGGGGCGGTCACGGCCTACTGAACCGGGCGCAACTTCCGGGTGCGGTGGGCCTTGCCTGCCGCACCCCGCAAATAGCAACCGGGATGGTACTAGCGTCGAATTGAGGGCCATTAGCGGCATCCGAGCGGTCCCCTCACTCACGGATCGTCCCAATGCGAGCGACCGGCGGTCGCCCGATTGGCGCTAACACGACGGGGGCTGCTATTTGAGCCTTTCAGGCGTTCGTCCATGCAGCCGTCGGCCGCTCCGGAAGTTCCCGAGCGAATCGGGACACCGGTCCCATGACCGCCCAAGCGCCGATGCGTGAGCATGCGGACCAGCGAGACGGAGGGTCATCGTTGGACGCCAGTCCATTCATGGGAACGAGTTCCCCGCCCGTGATCGAGGTCGAGGGCCTCGTCAAGGAGTACACCGGCGGCACGCGCGCGCTGGACGGCATCGACGTGGCCGT
>DASTYU010000282.1:0-7223 GCA_035764655.1 Candidatus Limnocylindrales bacterium | reverse complement strand
ACGATGTTGTTGCGCTTCAGCGAGTTGTAGGCCCGCATCGGCAGGTCGAGCTCCTCGATCGGCATGTCGAGCATGTTCGGCGGCAGCGCCGCGACGCCCGTTGCCTGGGCCACCGGGGCGGCGGCGACGCCGATCGTGACGAACGGCCGGAACTGGTTGACCAGGATCTCGGCCGAGCGGCTGAGCGCCTCCTCAGGGGTGACCGTGCCGTCGGTCTCGATCTCGATGGTGAGCTTGTCGTAGTTGGTCATCTGGCCGACACGCATCGGGTCGACCCAGTAGTTGACCTTGCGGACCGGCGTGAAGATCGCGTCGACCGCGATGACGCCGATGGGCAGGGCCTCGGCACGCTCCGCACCGAGGTAGCCGACGCCACGCTCGACGGTGAGATCCATCTCGATCGTCACGTCATCGGTGTCGAGCGTCATCAGGACGAGTTCCGGGTTGACGATCTCGACGTCGGCGGACTCGGCGATATCGGCGGCCGTGACCGCGCCGGCGCCGCTCTTGATGAGGCGCAGCTGGACGGGATGCGTCGCGAAGCTCTTGAGACGCAGCTTCTTGACGTTCAGGACGATCTGGGTGACGTCTTCCTTGACGCCCGGGATCGTCGAGAACTCCTGGTACACGTCGCGGATCTGGATGCTGGTGACGGTGGCCCCTTCGAGGGACGACAGGAGGACGCGCCGGAGGGCGTTGCCGAGGGTGACGCCGTAACCGGCCTGGAGCGGGCCCGCTTCGTACTTGGCGAAGGTGCCGGCTTCCTCTACAGGCTCGATCTGCGGTGTCTCGAGTTCGATCATGACTGGCGGATTACCTCGAGTAGTACTCGACCACGAGCTGCTCGTTGAGATCGAGCGGCATCTGGTCGCGACTGGGCGATGCACCGATGGTCCCGCTGAGCGAGGCCGCGTCGACGGTCAGCCACTCCGGGGCCTGGTGACTCTTCAGCGTCTCCTTGGCGAGCTTGAAGGGCTCGCGGCTGCGGCGGCTCTCGCGGACTTCGATGCGGTCCCCGGGCTTGAGCTGGAACGATGGGATGTTGGTGGGCCGACCGTTGACCGCGAAGTGACCGTGGCCGACGAGCTGGCGCGCCTGGGGGCGCGAGCTGGCCAGGCCCATCCGGTAGACGACGTTGTCGAGACGCAGCTCGAGTGAGCGCAGCAGCCACTCACCGGTCACGCCCGGGTGCGTCTGCGCCTCGAGGAAGTAATTGCGGAACTGGCGCTCGAGCACGCCGTAGACGCGGCGGATCTTCTGCTTCTCGCGGAGCTGCAGACCGTACTCCCCGACCTTGCGGCGGCGCACGCCGTGCTGACCCGGAGGCGTCGGGCGACGCTCGAACGAGCACTTCTTGGTATAGCAGCGCGTGCCCTTGAGGAAGAGCTTGGCGCCCTCCCGCCGGCACAGGCGGCAAACGGATTCGGTGTAACGGGCCATCGGTTCCTGTCTCGGCTAGACGCGGCGCCGCTTTGGCGGGCGGCAACCGTTGTGCGGGATGGGCGTGACGTCGGTGATCGCGCTGACCTCGAGGCCGGCCGCCTGGAGCGACCGGATCGCCTGCTCGCGGCCCGCGCCCGGGCCCTTCACGTAGACCTCGACCTGGCGCATGCCGTGCTCCATGGCACGGCGAGCGGCGCCGTCAGCCGACAGCGCGGCGGCATACGGCGTGCTCTTGCGTGAGCCCTTGAACCCGGCGGTGCCGGCGGACCCCCAGCTGACGACCGAGCCGTTCTGGTCCGTGATCGTGATGATCGTGTTGTTGAACGTCGCCTGGATATGGACGTGCCCCTGGGGGACGTTCTTCTTCTCGCGACGACGCTGCTTGGTCGCCTTCTTGCGTTCCGCCATGCCTCTCCGTCAGCCTCTACTTCTTGCGACGCACGCCGACGGTCTTCTTCGGACCGCGCCGCTGGCGAGCATTGGTCTTCGTTCGCTGGCCGCGCACGGGCAGGTTGCGCCGGTGGCGCAGGCCGCGATACGAGCCGATCTCGATCAGTCGCTTGATGTTCAGCGCGACCTCGCGGCGCAGGTCGCCCTCGACCTTGTAGCGCCGGTCGATGAGCTCGCGCAGCCGGTTGACCTGCTCTTCGGTCAGGTCGCGCACCCGCGTGTCCGGGTTGACGTTCGTCTGGGCCAGGATCTTCTGGCTGGTCGGCAGGCCGATCCCGTAGACGTAGGTGAGGGCGACCTCCACGCGCTTCTCGCGCGGAATGTCGACACCGGCAATTCGGGCCATCGGTTACCCCTGCCGCTGCTTGTGCTTGGGATTGGTGCAGATGACCATCACGGTGCCGCGGCGGCGAATGACCTTGCAGTTGTCGCAGCGGGCCTTGACGGAGGCTCTGACTTTCAACGGATCCTCGATTACTTGAGCCGGTAGGTGATCCGGCCGCGGGTCAGGTCGTATGGCGAAAGCTCGACACGGACCCGGTCACCGGGCAGGATCCGGATGAAGTTCATCCGGAGCTTGCCGCTGATGTGGGCGAGCACCCGGTGGCCGTTCTCCAGCTCGACCGCGAACATCGTGTTGGGGAGTGGTTCGATGACCGTCCCTTCCACCTCGATCGCATCTCGCTTGGCCACTGGCTGTGTGCTTCCCTTTCTCACGCGGAGTGCCGGTCCGAAGGGACCGACACACGAACGCGTAGCGTATCAAAATCGCTCGTAACCGTCCACCACGAACTCAGGCCGCCGTGAGAATCACGGGGCCGTCTTCCGTCACCGCGATGGAATGCTCGAAATGGGCGGCCATCGAGCCGTCCCGGGTGACCACGGTCCAGTCGTCGGGCAGGATCCGCGTCTCGTGCGTGCCGAGCGTGAACATCGGCTCGATGGCGAGGCAGATCCCGGGCTCCAGCCGGAGGCCCTTGCGGCCGGACCGGAAGTTCGGGACCTGGGGCTCCTCGTGCATCGCTGTCCCGATGCCGTGCCCCACGAACTGGCGGATGATCCCGTAGCCGCGCGGTGCGGCCGCATCCTCGACCGCGGCGGAGATGTCGGCGATGTAGTTGCCCGGAACCGCGGCGGCGATCCCGGCCATCATCGCGCTGCGGGTCGTGTCGATCAGCTCCGCGATCTCGGGTGGCGGCGTGCCGACGTAGAACGTGCGCGCCCCGTCGCCGTGCCATCCCTCGACGATCGCGCCAGCGTCGACCGACACGATCTGGCCTTCGCGGATCGTCCGCTCGCCCGGGATGCCGTGGACGATCTCGTCGTCGATCGACACGCAGATGCTGCCCGGGAACGGACGGCGCGGGTTCACGCCGGGGTAGTCGAGGAAGGACGGCACCGCGCCCGCCTTGCGGATGTGGCGCTCGGCCAGCCGGTCGAGGTGCGCCGTCGAGATACCGGGCTTGAGCTCGCCTTCGACAAGGTCGAGCACTTCCGCGACGATCGCGCCGGCCTGGCGCATCCGGTCGATCTCCGAACGCGATTTGCGGGTGACCATCAGGCCGGTGCTCCGTGTTCGAGCGCGGCGATGAGATCGCCGCTCACGCCCTCGATCGACTGGCGCCCCTCCACGGTGCGCAGGATGCCGGCGGTGCGGTAGTGATCGGCGACGTCCTCGAGGGGAGGCACCTGCTGCGCCATGCGAGCGCGGACGGTGGCCTCCTCGTCGTCGGGCCGCTGGATGAGCGGCGACCCGTCGATGTCGCATTCGTTGGGACTCTGCGGCGGATTGGTTGCGACGTTGTAGACGTGGCCGTTGGCCTCGCAGATGCGCCGGCTGGCCATCCGGACGACGAGATCGTCGAGCGGCACGTCGATATATAGCGCGCGGTCGACCTTGTCGCCGTGTTCGGCGAGGGCGCGATCGAGGGCCTCGGCCTGCGCCCGCGTCCGCGGAAATCCGTCGAGGACCGCGCCGTTCCTCGCCCGGCTGCGCAGCTGGTCGAGGAAGATCTTCACGATCGTGTCGTCCGGGATGAGCTGGCCGCGGCTCATGTACCGATCGGCCTCGAGGCCAAGCGGCGTACCGGCCGCCACGGCAGCCCGAAGAAGGTCGCCGGATGCCAGCACGGGCACATCGAGATGCTCGGCGAGCATCGGCGCCTGGGTGCCCTTCCCGGCACCGGGTGCACCCAGAAGCACGACGATCGACATCAGAACCGAGAATCGGCGCTCACGGCGAGGTCAGCGCAAGGCGGCGTTCGAGCACCAAAGCGAGCGCGCTGCTGTGCGCGTGAGCGAGGCGCGCAGACGCCAACGCCGCGATGGCCCGTCGCGGGCGCCGCCCTCACCGGATGAAGCCTTCGTAGTTGCGCATCATCAACTGCGCTTCGATCTGCTTCATGGTTTCCACGACCACGGACACGACGATCAGGAGGCTCGTGCCGCCAAGGCCGAGCGTGCCGAGGTCCGGGAAGATCGCGGCGACCACCTGCGGAGAGACCGCCACGATGGCCAGGAACATGGCGCCGGCGAACGTGATGCGGGTGACGACGCGGGCCAGGTAGTCCTGTGTGGGGCGGCCCGGGCGGATGCCCGGGATGAAGCCGCCGTTCTTGCGCAGCTGCTCCGCGGTCTCGTCCGGCTTGAAGGTGAATGCCGTGTAGAAGTAGGTGAACCCGACGACCAGCAGGAAGTACAGGATCAGGTACAGCGGCGAGTTCGGGTTGAAGAAGTTCACGATCCCGTTGGCGATGTCGGCCACGATCGGGATCTGCGACGTCTGGAAATACGAGGCGATCTGCTGCGGGAAGAGCAGGATGCTGATCGCGAAGATGATCGGGATGACGCCCGCCTGGTTGACGCGCAGTGGCAGGAACGTCTGGCCACCCTGGTACATGCGCCGTCCACGGACGCGGCTGGCGTACTGGATGGGAATGCGCCGCTGGCCCTCCTGGATGTAGACGATCACCGCGACCGCGGCGATGGCGACGATCGCGAAGGCGACGAGGCTCACGACATTCGGGTTGGCCACGAAGCCCTGGATGGCACCCGGGGCACTGCTCACGATGCCGGCGAAGATGATGAAGCTGATGCCGTTGCCGATGCCCTTCTCGGTGATGAGCTCGCCGAGCCACATCAGCACGATCGCGCCGGCCGTGAGCGTGGCCAGCTGGGTGATCGTCTCGAAGCTGCCCAGGTCGAACGTGCCGGTCAGCACGTTCGAGGCGTTCAGCAGCGCAAGGAACCCATAGGCCTGCAGCAGCGCCAGCGGCACCGTCAGGTAACGGGTGTACTGGTTGATCCGGTTGCGCCCGTACTCCCCTTCCCGGCTGAGCGCCTGGAGGGACGGGATCACCCCGGTCATCAGCTGCATGATGATCGACGCGTTGATGTACGGGTTCATCCCGAGCGCAACGATCGACAGCTGTGACAGGCCACCGCCCGAGAACAGGTTCAGGAGGCCGAAGATCGGGTTGTCCTCGAGGAATGACTGCAGCTGGGTCCGGTCGATCCCGGGGACCGGCACGCTGGCCAGGAACCGGAAGACGATCAGGATCCCGAGGACATACAGGATCCGGCGCCGGATATCCGGCGCCCGGAACGCGTTGAGAAGGGATTCGAACACGGACGGCTAGGCGTCGTCGCCGGACGGAGACTCCGTCTCGGGCTGCTCGGTGTCGACATCCGGCTCGGCCGTCGCGGCCGTGTCGGCCGAGGGAGCAGCCTCGGTCTCGGTTTCAGGTGCTTCCGCGGCGGCCGCCTTCGCACGGCTCTTGCGGGCGGGCTTCGCCTCGGCGGCGGTCGGCTCTGCCTCGGTCGCCTCGGTGGACTCAGCCTCGGCTGCCTCGGTGGACTCAACCTCGGGCTTGGCCTTGGCGCGCTTCGGCCGAGGGGTCGCCTCACTCGAGTCGTCAGCCTGTGCCTGCTCGGTCTCCGGGGCGACGCCGAGGGCCTCGCGCGGGCGGTCAGGTACTTCGAGCACCGTCACCGACCCGCCGGCCGCCTCGATCTTCGTGCGCGCCGTCGCCGTGAAGGCGTCCGCCACCACGAACAGCGGCGTCGACAGCTCGCCATCACCGAGCACCTTGAGCGGCTTGTTCAGCGTGCGCACCAGCCCGACCGCCCGCAGGACGTCCTGGTTGATCGTGATCGCGGCCTTGCCCTTCGCGTGCGGGTCGGTCTCGAACGCGCCGCGCTCGGCGGCCGCGGCGATCGCCCCGACGTTCACGACCTCGTACTGGATCTTGAAGCGGTTCTTGAAGCCGCGCAATTTCGGGATGCGCTGGTGGAGTGGCGTCTGGCCGCCTTCGAACCAGGGCGCGATCGAGCCGCCGGCACGAGCCTTCTGGCCCTTCGTGCCGCGTCCGGCGGTCTTGCCCTTGCCGGCAGCGATGCCGCGACCGACGCGGGTCTTCGCCTTGTGCGAGCCCTCGGCGGGTCGCAGATCGTGGAGCTTCATTTCTTCTCCTGAGCCCCGGTCTCGGAGACCTCTTCGACCGTGACGAGGAAGCGGACCTGGCGAACCATGCCGCGGACCGCATCGTTGTCTGGGACGACGACCGAGCTGCCGATGCCCTTGAGCCCGAGCGCCCGGACCGTGGCCCGGTTGCGGGCGATGTGGCTGATCGTGCTCTTCGTCTGGGTGACGCGAAGCTTACCGGCCATCGCTCGCCTCCGTCGCCTGGACCGGCTGACCGGCGATGCGGCTGGACACGCGCACGCCGCGGCGGGCCGACAACTCGTCGGCCGAGTGCAGGGTGCGCAGCGCCTCGATCGTGGCCTGCGTCACGTTGACTGGGTTGGTCGACCCGTACACCTTGGCCAGGATGTCGCGGATGCCGGCCGCCTCGACGACGGCGCGGACGGAGCCGCCGGCGATGACGCCGGTGCCCTGCGACGCCGGCTTGAGCATGACCCGGCTGGCGCTGAACTGGAGGCGCACCTCGTGCGGGATGGTGGTCCCGACCATCGGGATGCGGATCAGCTTCTTCTTCGCGTCCTCCACGCCCTTGCGGATCGCCTCGGGCACCTCGCCGGCCTTGCCGAGCCCGGCGCCGACATGGCCGGCGCCGTCACCGACGACGACGACCGCGCTGAAGCTGAAGCGCCGGCCGCCCTTGACGACCTTGGCGACGCGGTTGATCTGGACGACGCGCTCCTCGAGCGCGAGCTTGTTGGGGTCGATCCGTGCCAATCTCGGCTCCTTCCGATCAGAACTCGAGGCCGGCTTCGCGGGCGGCATCGGCGAGCGACTTGACACGCCCGTGGTACCGGAACCCGGCTCGATCGAAGACCACGCGCTCGATGCCCGCGGCCTTGGCGCGCTC
>DASTYU010000281.1:0-7192 GCA_035764655.1 Candidatus Limnocylindrales bacterium | reverse complement strand
CGGCGGACGCAAGGAAGACGACGGCCACGACGATCCGTGACGGCCGCCAGAGGCGGGATCGGAAGGGCACGGCGCGGTATATACCACGTCGCGCGGTGTGCGTGCCACCGCCGTTTGGACCAGACGTGGACGCCGCCCGTCTCAGACGCCGACGACCACCACGACGATGAGCCCGAGGTAGACCAGGTAGAAGACACCGCCCACGAGGAGGTTCCTGCCGCGCAGCGAACCCCGTCGCGCCAGCGGGATGAAGATCGCCGCAGTGGACAGGAACGCGATCGCAGCCGACGCGAATGCCGTATACGAGCCCTCCCCGATGTGCCAGGCACTCGACGCGAAGACCAGCGCGACGAAGGTCGGGATCGTCGACTGGAAGACCATCGCGCCGGTGATGTTGCCCATCGCCAGCGTGTCCTTGTTCTGGCGCACCCAGATGATGGAGTTGAACTTCTCGGGGAGCTCCGTCGCGATCGGGGCGATCACCAGCGACAGCAGGAGCTCGTCGACGCCGATCGCGGCGGCGACCTGCTCGACCGCGTCCACGAAGAACACCGCGCCGAGCACGATCAGCGCCAGGGCGGCGGCCACCTGGAGGTTCACGATCCGCAGGCGCGGCGTGGCGGGATCGTGCCGGTGGCCGGGCCGGTCGAAGCGGTGGAAGCGCAGCGGGGCGAGGTCCTCGAGCTCCAGCTCCGGGTCCGCCACGAAGTGCGCTCGCACGTACCAGCCGTAGATCAGCACCAGGCCGACCGCGACGATCCACTTGAGCCACACGGGCTCGAGCGGCAGGAAGGCCGCCCCGATGGCGATCGCGTAGGCGATGGCGAAGTAGCGGATGTCGTGGGTGAGGGTCGGGGCGTCGATGCGCATCTGCTCGCCGGTCGCGCGGCGGGCACGGAACGCCAGGACGCCCATTCCCGTCACGAACATCGCCAGCGTCGACAGCATGAACGGCGCGCCGAGGATCGCCCCGATGCCGACCTCGTGCGATGCCTCGCCGCCGGCGAACAGGATCGCGATGATCGGGATCATCGTCTCGGGCAGCGCGGTGCCAACGGCGGCCAGCACGGATCCCACGGCGCCCTCGGCGAGGTCGAGCTTGCGCCCCAGCCACTCGATGCCGTTGGTGAACAGCTCGGCCCCGAGCAGGATCACGAGCAGGGCGATCACCAGGATCAGAACGGCCAACGCACACTCCTGTCGGCCGCGCCCCGGCGAGGGACGCAGCCGCCGCTGACGATGGGATGCACCCCTTGCTGGGCTCGACGGGTGCGCCGTCAAACATAGCGCCTGCGAGCGGAATCGCCCGGCATCCGGCGCGTCGGCGCTGCATCCTGCACGACGTGTCCCCGATCGAAGCCGCCGCCGTGCTCGCAGCGGGCTTCGCTGCCGGCACGCTCAACGCGATCGTCGGTTCGGGATCGCTGCTCACGTTCCCGACGCTCCTGGCGGTCGGCCTGCCACCGGTCACCGCGAACGTGTCGAACACCATCGGCCTGGTCTTCGGAGGCGTCAGCGGGACGCTGGGATACCGGCGCGAGCTCGTCGGTCAGCGCGACCGCCTGGTTCGGCTCGGCATCGCCGGCCTGCTGGGAGGAACGGTCGGTGCCGCGCTCCTGCTCGTGCTCCCGCCCGCGGCGTTCCGCCAGATCGTGCCGTTCCTCGTCCTGTTCGCGGCCGCGATCACGGCGATCCAGCCCGCCCTCACCCAGCGCCTCGAGCACATCCGCTCGCGTCCGGCGCACGACAACCCGCTGGTCGTCCTGGCCGTGTTCCTCACGGCGATCTACGGCGGCTACTTCGGCGCGGCCCAGGGCGTGATCCTGCTGGCGCTGCTGCTGGTCCTCGTCAACGACGATCCCCAGCGCCTGAACGGCCTGAAGAACGCGTTGATCCTCGGGGTCAACGCGATCGCGGCGGTGATCTTCGCGCTCATCGCGCCCGTCGATTGGACAGCTGTGGTGTTGCTCGCCGTGAGCTCGATCGTCGGGGGCCAGCTCGGCGCCACGGTCGGTCGGCGGCTGTCGCCGGCAGCGCTGCGGCTTGCCGTTGTCGTGCTTGGGACCGTGGTGGGCCTGCGCCTGCTGCTGCCGTGAGCCTTGACCCTCTTTTCCGCAGCGCCTCGTGGGCCTAGTATTCGGCGCGGCTTCGCCCGGACACAGGCGGCCCTAGCTTCGTGCCGGCGGAGCGGGAGGGGGGAGGAGGCTTGGCATGTCCGTGGGCGAGCAACCGATGGGCGGTGCTGCCCCATCGCTGGAGCGCGATGCGATCGGGCTCCCCGAGGTCCTGTTCCAGTCGATCACCCACATGGCGCCGGCGGTCGCCACGGCCCTCTCCATCGGCGCGGCCACGTCGTTCGCCGGCGGGATCACCCCGCTGGCCGTCCTCTTCGCGATGATCGCCGTGCTGTTCACGGCGTACTCGATGTCACAGCTCGCGCGGCATCTGCCGTCTGCGGGCGGCATGTTCACCTACGTCCGCAACGGGTTGGGATCGTTCTTCGGCTGGCTCGTCGCGTGGGGGTTCGCACTCGCCGAGCCGCTCGTGATGCCGCTGCTGCTGGGAGGCTTCGGGTTCTACGGGGCGATCTTCCTGTCGTCGTATCTCAGCATCAACTTCGAGTACGCGTGGATCGCGCTGGCGATCCTGTGCGGTCTCGTGGTCTGGTGGCTGACCTATCGCGGCATCGGCATCTCGACGCGCACCGGGCTCGTGCTTGGCGTGATCGAGATCGTCATCTTCCTGCTGATCTCGGCGCTGCTGATTGTGAACGCGGACCAGAACACGCTGAACGTGTTCGTTCCGGGCGCCGACGGCGTACGGCCCGCATTCCAGGGCATGATCTTCTGCCTGCTCGCCTTCATCGGCTTCGAGGCGGCGGCTCCCCTCGGTGAGGAGACGCGGGAACCGCGCCGGACCATCCCGCGGGCGGTGATCTGGTCGGCGATCCTGATCGGCCTGTTCTACGTGTTCAACTACTACGCTGCGACCGTCTACTTCGGCCCGGATCGGATGACCGAGTTCTACACGTTCAACGACGGCGATCCGTGGGGCTTCATGGCCGAGGAGGTCCTGCCCGGCATCGGCGGACTGCTGATCGTGTTCGCGATCCTCAACAGCTCGTTGGCGAACGCGAACGCCGGTGCGAACGCGGCGACGCGGTCACTGTTCGCGATGGGCCGCGTGGGCCTGCTCCCACGGATCTTCGCGGCCGTCCATCCGACGAACCGGACGCCAGTCACGGCCGTTCATTTCCAGGCAATCAGCGCGCTGATCATTGCGGTGGTCCTCGGCGTCATCCTTGCCAATGACCCGTTCCCCACGCCGGAGGGCGCCGCGAGCTTCGGCGGCCTGAACGTGTACGTCTTCCTCGGCACGATGCTCGGGCTGCTCTTCGTCTTCATCTACATCTGCGTGAACCTGGCCTGCATCGGCTACTTCTGGCGCGTCCGGCGCGACGAGTTCAACCCGATCAAGCACCTGATCGTGCCGATCCTCGGAGTGCTGGCGATGATCCCGGCCGGCCTCGCCGTGATCGGGGGCTTGACGATCCCGATCCTGGACATCGAGCTTCCGCCGTACGGCAATGCGCTCCAGTACACCGCGCCGATCGTGGCGATCTGGATGGCCATTGGCATCGTCCTGTACTTCGTGCTCCGCGCACGGAGCCCCGAAGCGCTGGACCGGATGGGCGACGTCTACGGCGGCGAAGCGCCGTCGCCAACTGACGTGGTCGAATAGGAGGCTGCTGCCGGACTACTCGAAGATGCCCAGCGGGCAGTGGGCCGTGACGATGAAGTTCGGCACGTCCACGATCTCGCTGATCCGCAGGTCGACCGCCACGCTGCACAGCAGGTAGGCCTGCACCGGGTCGAGCCCGTGCTCGCGCCCGAGCCAGTCGATCATCCGCCGCACGGCATCGCGCGCCGCGACCAGCAGGTCCGGCCCGATGCCGTCGGTGGCGTACCGGGCACCGTTGCGCAGGGCGGCGTGCGGATCCGGCGCCGCCAGGAACGCCGGCGCGTCCAGATGGAGGTCCTTGCGGACCGTGAGGTGCAGCCGCGCCCGCATCGGCGTCTCGATGGCCGTGCCCGAAACCTCGCCATCGCCCTGCGTCGCGTGGCCGTCCCCGGCCGACAGGCGCGCGCCGGACTGGAAGACCGGCAGGAAGAGTGTCGAACCGGCGACCAGGTGGCGGGTATCCATGTTGCCGCCGTGGACGTCGGGCGGGATGGTCGACAGCGGGCCGCTGACGGGCGCCACGCCGATGACGCCGCAGAACGGCGCGACCGGGATCCTGATGCCGGGCCAGAACTCCACGCGCTCGGCGCCCGCCTCGAGGCGCGTCACCTTGTAGGCAGGATCGGGGAAGTCATCGGCGAGGAGGCCGAAGCCCGGGATCGACGCGGTCCAGCCCCAGTCCGCGGGCTCGAAATCCAGCAGGTCGATCTGCAGCGTGTCGCCGGGCTCGGCACCGTCGACCGCGACCGGCCCGGTGACCTGGTCGACGCGGTCGAAATCGAGCTTCGCGAGTTGCTCGGTGGTGGACTCGGCGGTCAGCTGACCGAACGAGGCGTCGAGGCAATCCAGCTCGACGATGTCACCCGACCCGATCGTCGCCACCGGCGGGATCGCGGGATCCCAGACCAGGTGGTTCTGGTCGCGGGAGACGTGGACCGTGGCGTGATGACCGGCCATGAACCCATTCTACGAGCGCACGAGGGGCGCTTCAGTGGTGCTCGGCCGCGTCGGCCTCCGCCTTGGTCTGGTGAACCGTGCCGGGCTCGTGCTCCGGCGGTGCGTAGATGGTGATCAGTCGGAGGGGCGCCTCGCCCGTGTTCACGAAATTGTGGCGCGTGCCGGCGCGCACGAAGACCAGATCATTCGGGCCGATCGCGCTGCGCTGTCCATCGAGGACGGCTTCCCCGCGTCCGTCCACGAAGGCCAGCACCTGGTCGGTGTCGGCGTGGACCTCGTCGCCGATCTCGCCGCCGGGCGGGATCGTCATCACGACGACCTGTTCGTGCTCGCCGGTCAGGACCTCCCGGCGGAATGCGTCATTCGACCGCGCGGCGGCGACGATGTCGACCGGGCGCGCCTGGATGGTCCGCGGCTCTGATTGCACGACGACCTCCTCCTCGTGGATCTGTTGATTCCTGCTCATGATGGCCGACGTGGCGGCGGCGCGACGATGAGCACCGAGCAGCTCGCGGCGGCGAGGACGTCTCCGGCAACGCTGCCGAGGAGCGTTCTCCCCAGCCCGGTGCGCCCTCGCGAGCCGATCACGATGAGGTCGATCGACCGCGCCTGGGCCTCCTCGGCGATCCGCGATCCGGGCCGGCCGTGAAGGACCTCCCGCGTGACGTCCCGGCCGGCATCCATCAGCAGCGCCGCAACCGCGTCGATCGTCCGGTGCGCCGCCGCTGCCGGTGATCCTGCTCCGAGCCCGCGGGCGGGTGGCGCTTCGCCTGACACGGTGACGACGTGGATCCGCGCGAGGTCGAAGATCGGCCAGCGGGCGACGAGCTCGGCGGCGGCCGCGCTCTGTGCTGAACCGTCCGTCGTGAGCATTACCGTGCGCAACTCGGTCGAACGCGCGACGAGGACCGGACACGGGGCCCGGTCGACGATCTCGCCGGCCGCCGACCACCCGACCAGCGATTGCACGAAGCCGCGGCGGCGGCTTCCGGTGATCAGCAGGTCCGCCCCGAACGACGTCGCCTCGTCGGCGAGGACGTCGGCTGCGTCACCCCTGACGAGCGCGGCCTCGACGCCGATTCCAGGGCGCTCGATGTGGTGGGCGGCCGCGCGAAGCGCTGGTTCATCGAACCCCTGATCGGAGATCGGCAAGCGGGAGTCGACGCTGGACAACACGTCGACGGAGGGCAACTCCTCGGCCGCGGCCGCCCGGATGATCCGGATCCCCGTTCCGGCCGGCCACTCGATGGAGGCGGCGAGACGGGCGGCTTGCTCGGCGCCGGCAGATCCATCGTGCCCGACGACCACGCGCATCGCCCGTGCACCGCCATCCGCGAGCCGATCGACGGCTTCCGGGCTGGTCGGGGTAGGCACGCTCGCGCGGGCCACGGGATGGCGCCCGGTCGGCTCGCTCTGGGCCTCGCTGTAGCGCCTGACCGCCGTCTGCGCGATGACGTGGGTGGAGATCGACGCCGTGACGAGGACGAACGCGGCAACGACCACGGCACTGGTCACGATGTCGGCACTCGCGGTCCCGATCGAGGCCAGCAGGACCAGCACGATTCCGGGGCCGGTCACGAGCCCCGCCACGTGGAGCTGCTCGAAGATGTCAGGCTTGAGGAGCAGGCCGAACAGCCCGATGGTCGCCAGGGCGCATCCCGCCAGCAGCAGGATCGCACCGACGCCGCCGAGCAGCCCCTCGAGCATCAGCGCGGCTGCCGGCGGCGGGTGATGTACAGCGTCGCGGCCAGCGTCGCCGCAATCGAGAGCAGGGCCAGCGCCAGGGCCGCATCGATGTAGTACGCCACGGCGTGCACATAGGACAGCGTGGTGAGGACCATGATCAGGATCGTCGCGAGCACGTCGAGTGCCAGGATGCGGTGCAGCGTGTCGGGCGCCCGCAGCAGGAGCAGGCCCGCCGCCGCGAGCAGCAGCGTGCACCAGCCAAACGCCGCGAGCACCACGAGCTCAGGCATCGCTCACCTGACGACATCTCGCTGCCAACGCTCGTACGCACGAGCGTGGCGGGCACGGATCGCGGCCGGATCCCGATCATCGAGGACGTGCACGATCAGGACGTCGCGAGCGGCATCGACGTCGACCGGGTACTCGTCGGGCGCCTCCCCGGTCAGCACGCCCCAGAGTGCGACAGCACGGCGCGAGCGATCGCCACGCGGAATCTCCACGAAGCCCGGCGAGGCGCGCCGGCCGAAGCAGAAGCGCACGGTGCGGATCGTGCCGATCGCGACCTCGGACGCGGTTGCCAGCAGCGTGGCCGCCAGCGCGACGAACCATCGCAGCCAGCCTGCCCTCGGCGGGCGATCGCGGGGGCGCGTCGCCGCGACGATCGCGATCGCGAGCAGCGACCCGACGAGGATGTCACCCGGCGCGAGGCTCGTGAGCACCAGCAGGTAGACCACCAGCAGCCCGGCGACACGGAGCAGGAATCCGATCATGGCCCGACCAGCGCCGCCGCGGCCGCCTGGCTGAACGC
>DASTYU010000280.1:0-20428 GCA_035764655.1 Candidatus Limnocylindrales bacterium | reverse complement strand
ATCATCGGCTACTCAAAGGTGGCCGACTCGGCAATCGTCCGCACCTCGTCGATGAGGGCGGCCGGCGTGTCAGGGCGATACATCGCATCGAGGATCGTGACGGCTCCGTCCACGTCGAGGATCCACAGCTCATCGACCTGTCCGCCGCCCTGGTGATACCGCGAGGGTCCGTCACCACCCACGACGCCATAGCTCGCGAAGTTGTCCTGATCGCAGTCACTGGACGATGCGTCCCAGTCGTCCGGCACGTGGAGGGTGATGTGCTTCCCGTGATACCCGCCAACTGTCACGTCCACTGGATCCGAAGCATCACGGGACGGCTGTGCCGCCAGCGCGGCGGCGATGTCATCGACCGTGGAAGCGGGGGTGTCGGGCGTGGTCGATGCCCAGTGACAGGGATCGCCGTACACGTTGAAGCGAGTCCCGGCCGGCCAGGACCACGCCGCCATCCCGGCTTCCGGCAGGTTGTCCACCTCGACGCCCTTGACGATGAGGCCGAACCCCGGGTCGTAGCTCCAGCCGGAGCTCGGGATCGTGACCGTGGGGTGGCGGGGGCTGTCCGGAGACCCTTCGTCGACGATCGTGAATGGGCCGACGGGTACGGAGCCGTCGGCCGCGGTTGTTGGCTCCGCCAACGGTGCCGCCTCAGTAGGCGCCGCAGACGCGGGCGGCTGGCTTGCCGGTCCGCCCACATTCGAACTCGGCGCACCGATGAATTGGGAGCCAAGGAGGAGAACGGCGATCACGGCGGCGGCGCCGAGACCGATCGGTACGAGCTTGCTCACGGTGGGAACCCTCCACGGGCCGATGACGACCCGTTGTCGTTTCTGGTCAATCTCGGCACGGACCACGTCGTAGACCTGGTCTTGCAGCTGCTCCGCGCCTTCGAGCAGGAAGGCGTGGATCAGGCGGTCGGGGTCACGTGGTGTGGTCATGCCAGTCGCTCCTGGGATGGCGGGGTGGCCCGGGCATCAGCCTCGATGCTGGCCTTGAGCGCCCGCGACGCGTGGTGCAGGCGGGACTTCGCAGTCCCGACGGGCAGGTCGGTTCGGACCGCCACCTCGGAGATCGAAAGCCCGAGGTAGTGGTGGAAGACCAGGACGGCGCGCTGCTCGAGGGTGAGCCTCCGGAAGGCCCGCTCGAGCAGGTCGCGGTCGTCGACGGTCAGGTAGTCGTCGGGGCCGTACGTCCCCGCGACCGGCAGGATCCTCATGCCCTCCGACCACCGCGTGCGACGCCTGGCCTCGGCGTAGCAGGTGTTGGTCAGGATGCGATGAAGCCACGGCTCGAAGCGGGACGGGTCACGCAACGTTCGAAGCTCGGTCCAGGCCGTGATCAACGCGGCCTGAACGGCGTCCTCTGCCAGGTGGAGATCGCGGAGGATCCGCACCGCGATCCCGAGGCAGCGGTCGCCCACCATGCGCGCCAGGGTGTCGAACGCTTCCGCGTCGCCCCGCTGCGCCTGGCGGACCAGCTCCTCGTGCACCCATCCCTCCACACTCGTGGCGATCGGCCGACGTGGTCGATCACCAATGAGAGCGCTCGAGGCAGCCTAGGTGTTCAATCCCGACCGGATCCGAACGTGCTGGGCCTCAGCCCGCAGGCGCCAAAGCGTGCGTAAGGTCCCGGCGGGAATCGATGCCGAGCTTCCGATAGGCATTGCTGAGGTGGACCTCGACGGTCTTCGGCGTCACGTACAGCGATTGGGCGATGTCCCGGTTGGAGAGCCCACCGGCCGCCAGATCCGCGACGCGTCGCTCGCTGGAGGTCAACGAGCCGACGCCGCGAAGGGCTGCTGTCCGGGGTCGAGCGCCCGTGGCGTAGATGGAGGCGCGGGTCCGCTCCACGAGCGCCGTTGCACCGGCGGTCTCTGCGAGCTCCATCGCCTGCCGCAGCGGCTCGCGGGCATCCGTTGGCCGGCGGGCGTGTCGCAGCGCGTCTCCGAGCGCGGCGAGCGCCTTCGCGTGCTCGATCCGTGCGGGGACCCCGGCGAGCAGCGCGCTGGCCTCCTCGAGATGGGAGCGGCCGTCGTCTCGCTCGATGGTTCCAAGCACACGAAGGGATCGTCCCACGGTAGCTGGTGAGCCCCAGGCAGCGGCGAAGCCGAGCTCCTCCGCGGCCAGATCCGCCGCCTCGGCCTGCCGGCCCAGGCGGTCCAGCGCCTGCGCCTTCAGCGAGCGCCACGGAACGTACCGGGGATGTTGTCGCCAAGCCGCATGGTGGCGAAGAACATCGGCCTGATCGAGAGCGGCCTCGGCGCGTCCCTCCGCGAGGAGCACCCGCGTGCGTGCGCGCTCGACGAACACGGCTTGGTCCGATCCGGGCAGAGGTACCGGCGTGCGGTCCAGCCAGCCGCGCGCCTCCGCAACCGCCCCCCGCTCCAGCGACAATTCCGCCAGGATCGATGTCGCCCACGGCTCCTGTGCGGGTACGCCCCACTGCGCGGTCGTGGCCAGCGCCGCCACGAGCTCGGTCTCGGCCTCGGGCAGGTCACCACGGAGGAAACGGGTGTACGCGCCCCAGAGCTGGACGGCGAGGTTGGTGAAGACGAAGCCGCTCCGGAGGGCCTCGGAGCGCACGGTGTCCCAGAGCACGACCGCCTCGTCCAGGTCGGCGAGGGCCAGCGGAAGGATGCCGGCCATCACGAGGTAGCCAGCGTCGGCACTCACCAGCGTCTCGTCCCTCAGGGCGGACTGCGCCAGCGTGACCACCGCCTCCGCGGGACCGGCGCTCTCTGCCCACTCCCATGCCGCCACAGCCGCGAGCATCCTCGCCCCAGGTCCGAGGTCCGCGTTGATCTCCCGGTGGCGTCGCAGGCGGGCGAGCCGTTCTCCGTCATCCGGGTTGCCGAAGAAGATCGAGATCAACTCGCTGGCTTCCAGCTGGCGGCCCAGGTCCTCGAGTTCCGTCGGTAGCTCGCGGATCGTTCGGTGCGCGACGTCCGCAGCTTCGTCGGGCGCCTCAAGGAACATGAGCGTGCACGTCAGCCAGTCGGCGGCGTGGCCTCGTACCAGCGGGTCTCGAGCCGTCTCGTACGCATCACGAAGCGTCTCGGCGGAGTCGGGCAGCGACATCAGCGCCTGGGCACGACCCAAATCGAACAGCACTTCAGCCCGGACGCTTGGCGAGAGCGGTTCGAGCAGCATCCGTCGCAGCGAGGCAATAGCCGCGTCTGGGGCGCCCTTCGCGAATGCCGCGCGAGCGGCCGTCCGGAGAGCGTCGACGACCCATGCCTCGCCGCTGCGTGGCATCACAAGCACATGGGCGGCGATCTGCTCGGCGGGCGCACCACGGCTGAGCAGGAGCCGGGCGGCACGTTCGTGGCTCAACTCGCGCTCCCCGGGGGCCAGGTCGCGATGGATGACCGCCTCGACCAACGGATGGACGAAGCCGAGCGGTGGCTCGGCCCTGACGATTTCGGCGCGAACAAGCTCGCGACCCGCCTCGGCGACGGTCGCGAGGTCCAACTCGGCGAGTGCTCCGACCACAGCCGGGTCGGCGGTATCCCCGAGGACCGCCAGCGCCCGTGCGATGCGCCGGGCCTCCGGTCGCAGGCGGGCCAAGCGGGCCAGCACTGCCCGCGAAACCGCACGGGGACCCAGCTCCTCGACCACCTTGATGTGCGCAGCGTCGGGCTCGACCTGCTCGGCCTCGAGCGCCTTCAGCAGCTCGGTGAGGAGAAGGGGATTGCCACGCGTGGACGCATGACAGGCCTCGGCGAATGCCTGCTGCACACCGGCACCGAGTCGATTGCGGACCAGGTGCTCCGCGGCACGCGCGCTCAACGGACCCGGCACGAGCCGCAGCGCCTCCGGATCGCCCGTGAGCTCCGCCAGCAGCGCCTCGTCCGCGGAAGGTTCCGCCGGACGCACGCTCACGACCAGGAGCAGCGGCAGGCCTTCGAGCCGACGCGTCACAAATGCCAGGAAGCGAAGTGACGAACGGTCGCATCGGTGCAGGTCATCGACCGTCATCAGGAGCGGGCTTTGCGAACTGAGGTTGACGCTCAGCCAGTAGAGCGCGTGCAGGGCGGCAAACGTGGATTCGCCCGAGGCCGAGTCATCCGACGAGCCAGCCGCGTCCAGGATGTTCCAGGCGCCGTCGGCAGCTCCCGCCAGCACCCGGGCGCGCACGTCCGGGTCGATCAGCTGCGGCTCGAACAGCTGGCGCACGACGCCAAAGGGAAAGTCGCGCTCGAGCTGGCTGCCACGGGCCGAGAGCACGCGCATGCCGCGCCCGGCAGCGATCGATCTGACCTCGGCGAGGAGTCGGGACTTGCCGATCCCGCCAGGCCCTTCGACCAGCACGAGTGCCCCTTCACCGGCGAGCGCGCGCGCCACGCCCTCGTCCAGCATCGCGAGCTCTTGCTCACGCTCGATGAGCTGGTTGGGGCTGGCGCCGAACCCGGCCCCCTCCACACCTCCCACGAGCCGATCGTACGCGTGGCCCGCCGGCATGGTCTAGGGGGTCGTGCCCTGAATCTTTCGGGTCACCGCTTGGGGATTGCCTCGATGCGCGTTGCCGTCCGAGCGGCGATTGTCGGTCCACGAAGCGCACCACCAGCCGCTCGGCTACGGAGCCGACCAGGCGACCGACAAAGGTGCGCAGAAAGGAAGCCACCGATGGTCGCACAGCGGTCGCTGGGCAACTTCAGCGCCGTTCTCACCATGCGCAGGAATCCTGACATGCTGCGTCGCCAACCCGCACGCCCCTCCGGTGTCGCCCGAGTCCTTGTGCTCGCGTTCGCGGTCCTCCTCATCCTGCCTGCGGCCGCCTCGGCCAGCAGCCCGAACTGCACGCCCGAACAGGGCCAGCTCTTCATCGACCAAGGCGATCTGGACCGCGCCGTGCGCGAGTTCTCGTGCGTCATCGACGCGAATCCCACCGAGGTCCACGGATACGTCGGACGCGCCGAGGCCAGGCTCCTGCTGGGCCGTTTCTCGGAGGCCTATGACGACTACAACACCGGGATCACGGCCCTGGTGGTACCGGTCCACCCCGACGCCTTCGCGACCATCTACAGCGCCTATGCCACGAGACTTTCCAGCGCACCAACCTCGATCCCGGCACTCACGGGCGCGGCATTCGTGCGCTGGGTGAACTTCGACTATGCGCAGGCCGTCCAGTACCTGAACCGGCTGCTCGACGTGCAACCGAACAACTTCTTCGGCGTCCTGTTCCGAGGCTCGAGCCGGTTGCTGCAGGGGAAGACGACGGCCAAGGGCGTGGCCGATCTCGATAATGCCATCACGCTGGCGCCGACCAACCCATCAGTGCGCCACATCGTGGCCGACGCCTACACCTACGGCTTGTTCGATCCTGAGCGCGCCGCAGCCGAAGCGACGCTCGCCCTCGACTGGGGGCTCGACACGCCGCGTATCCACGCCATCCTTGCCGCCTCGTCCAACGCCTTGGGCGACACGGTCGGGGCAGCCGAGCACATCGAGCGGCACCTCGACCTCGTCACCACGGAGTTGATCGCGACTGCTCCAATGGCGGCCGAGACGTCCATCAGCCTCGACCTGGTGCCCGGTCGGACCTACGCGATCCCGCTCCCGGCGACCACGGGATCGACGATTTCAATCTCGACGGGCAGCCCGGACATGTGGGACACCATCGGCCTCCTTCTAGGCCCGGACGGGTCGCCGGTTCTTGGCAGCGATGACGACGCCGGATACTTCGCCGCATTCGACCACGTCGCGACCGCCAGCGGGACCTACGTCTTCCACGTCACCTCGTTCGAGGCGGTCAGCACTGGCGAGCTCCTGGTCGAGCGATCCTGAGCGACCAGCTCAACCCAGAACGGCCCGATCCGGACGACGGATCGGGCCTCTCTTCCTGCCCTGAACGCTACTCCGGGCGGGCCGGCACGTCGATGGGATCGTCGGGCCCCGTGACGGCGCTGTCCGCGCCGGCCCGTTCGAGCTCCATCAACTCGATCGTCCGCTCGATGCTCGACCTGAGCTCGTCGAGGTGGGCGTAGAGCGCCTCGTTGTCCGCACCCCTGGCCTCCAGCTCGTGCAGCAATGCGGTGTACGCCGCCGAGAAGTGGGGGATCACCCGCCCGAGTCGAGCGCGACCGCCCGGCGACAGCTCGAGCAGCCGCGCGCGGCGGTCACGTGGATGCGGCCGGCGGACCACGTGTCCGTCTGAGATCAGCGGCGCCAGGAGCGTCGAAAGCGTCGTAAGTGGCTGACCGAGGTCCTTCGCCGCCTGGGTGAGCGTCCGTGGGCCGTTGGCATAGAGATAGCTCAGCAGCCCGTACTCCTCGCCGCGGACGCCCGTCCTGCTCAAGGCGACGCGCATGAAACGGGTGGTCGACACCTCGAGCAGCCAGACCTGGTAGAGGAGGCTGAGGCGCTTGGGCGTGTCGGCAGCTTCAGTCGTCATTTCTTGCTTGATACTACGAGTCCGTACTATATGCTACGCGTTCGAAGCAAATCGGCTGGAGGAGTCACGCATGCGCCGTCCCATCATGCCGTCCATCATCGTGCTTCTGCTTGTCCCCGGCGTGCTCGCCGTATCCGCCGGCTGCGGCGCGTCGACCGTGCCGTCGCCCGCGGCCAGGAGCGCGGCGCCCGCAGGGTCGGCAGCGCAGAGCGAGCCGCCCGCGCAGCCGACAACGCAGTTCACCTGGCCCGACGCCGAACGGCCCGCCGTTTCACGCGAGATGACGGGGGTGGACGAGGCATACATCAACCCGGGCGCCGTGATCGATGATGACGAGGCGCTGCACATGTACGCGAACCTGTTCACCAATTGGCCGGGCGATGTGCAGACGGTCCACCTGGCATCGCCGGACGGTGTCGAGTGGACGCTCGCCCAGGACGATCACGTGCTCGACAGCGACGACGTGCCGTTTGCACGCCCGGGCTTCGACGTGTCGTCCGGATTCATCGCCCCCGACGGCACATGGGTCCTCGTCTTTGCCACGGTCTCCATCTCCCAGCCCTGGGAGATCGGCCTGGCGACCGGGCCTGGTCCGAACGGGCCGTGGACCGTCGCTCCGGAGCCCGTCCTGAGCGGGACGGAGGGATCGTGGGACGCCGGCGGCGTGGCCTGGCCGAGCGTCGTGCCCACCGACAATGGCTTTGCCATGTACTACAGCACCTACGCGACGAACCCGAAGGAGACGGTCATTGCCCGGGCGACATCGGACGACGGCCTGACCTGGACCAAGGATGCGAACCCCGTTCTCGAACCGGCGGCGGCGTGGGAGGGCACCGGGCTCGATCGGCCACGTGTCGTTCGCGTGGACGACGGGTATGTCATGGTGTACTCCGGGACCGATTTGACCGATCGGGGCGTCGCCTTTTCGACAGATGGGCTGACCTGGGAACGCGACGGCGAGGCGCCGGCCATCACGATGGAAGGCTTTCCGGTCGACGGCAGGTCCTGGGACGCCGCGCTCATCGAGCGCGACGGCGTCCTGACCTACTACCTCGAGATCGGCACGGCGACAAGTTCGATCGGAACGGAGGTCTACCGGGCGACCGCGCCGCTACCTTAGGCGCGCTCGTACCCGACGTAGACGACGCCTGACTCGAACGGGCGCGTCTCCGTCATGCGCAGGCGAATCGGGCTCTCGAGCTCGGGGAAGAACGTGATGCCCGCGCCGAGGACCACCGGGTGGACCACCAGCCCGAAGGCGTCGACGAGGCCGCGCCGGATGAACGATTTCGCGAGCGTTGGCCCGGCGACCTCAAGGTCGCCGTCGAACTCCTGGCGCACGCGCGCCAGCTCCTCACCGATATCACCCCTCGCCAGCCGGCTGTTGTGATCGACCGATTCCAGCGTCGACGAGAAGACGATCCTCGGCGTGGCCCGCCAGGACCGGCCGTATTCGCGCATCCCCTCGGTGGCGTCCGGGTCGCTGTCAGAGGTTGGCCAGTACGCCGACATGAGCTCGTACAACCGGCGGCCGTAGAGCGACGCGGATAGACCGCGCTGGTGCTCGGCGAACCACGAGTGGAGCTCGTCATCGACCCTCGTCCAGTCGAGCGATCCGTCCGGTCTGGCGACGAACCCGTCAAGCGACACGTTCATCATGTAGATCAGCTTGCCCACGCATCAATCCTTTCCGGCAGTGGCGGCCCGAACGGCCGGGATGACCTCAGCCGCCAGGCGTTCAATGCCGACCGTGCCGGCGTCGGACGGCCAGAAGACGAACGCATCGACGCCGGGGTCGGCGGCCCAGGTGCTGAGTTGGTCGATCCACCGATCGACCGTTTCGGGTGTGACATCTGTCATGACGTTGACGATGCGGCGAACTAATCGCGGATCACGGCCGGCCGCGTGCGCGGCATCGTCGATCCGGGCGCCCAGGGCGGCGAACTCGGCGATGTGGGAGACGCCGCCGGCGGGGATCCAGCCGTCCGCCTTGCGGCCGATGAGCTCAAGGGCGCGCGGCGCCATCGCGCCGATCCAGATCTCGACCCGGTGCGCGGTGGGCGGTCCGGCGGGGTAGCCGGCGATGGGATAGAACGGGCCCGCGCCGCGGACGACGCCGCGCTCGGCACCGACATCGAGGGCCGCCCGGACGAGGTCGACTGCCTCCTCGAGGGCCGTACCCCGTTCGCCCGGAGCCCGTCGCGGCCCACCCATCCCTGCGACCGCATCCCAGAAGGTGCCGGCGCCCAGCCCGAGCTCGAAGCGACCTCCGCTCATGACGTCGAGCGACGCGGCGGCCTTGGCCAGCATGGTCGGCGGCCGCATCGGGAGGCTCGCGACGTCGGGGAAGAAGCGCAGCCGCGACGTCCGGGCCAGCAGGTCGGCGATGAGGCTGAACGTGTCGAGGAAACGCCGTTGGTACGGATGGTCCTGGATGCCGACGAGCTCGAACCCGCCTCGTTCGGCGGTCAGGACCTGCTCGACGATCTGCGGGTAGGCCTCCGCGTAGGGCGTCACCGAGATGCCGAACTGGAGTGGGCTGCGGGCGGGCACGGGGTCGATTCTCCACCTTTCAACGGATCGCTACTGCAGACGCAGTAGGTGACGGACACTCGTCCACCGAACACCTGTTCCTGTGGATAAGTTGGTGGACGAAGTCGTGGACAACCCCTCTTCCGGGGCGCCGGACATCGGCCTACCATGGCTCCCTCACCCGGCTCCGACGACCGAGGAGGGCGGATCGGGGCCCGGGCACCAGGCACACGAACATTCGGGCATGGTTTGGCGTGGGCGGATTCCGGGCCGCTCAGACCCCGCAGCCCGGGACCCGCGAGGGAGGCAGGTATCGATGGATTCCCGCAGCGCTGCTGCGCGCCCGGCACACCCTGACGCGATCGAATTCGTCAGGTTCTGCTACCGCCGGAAGCACGTCGGATGGCCCGAGCTCTACGACGAGATGTGCGCCGTCGCCAACCGCGGCACGTTCCGTGGCCTCGACGTCGACGCCCTGGCCGGCATCGGGATCGGCCTCTGCCTCAGCGACATGCCCGGACTGGCCGCCATCGTGGCGCAGGTCGTCGCCGAGGAGCAGCAGGCCCGCCGGCCGGTCGCGGTCCGCATCGTGACCGACGAGGAGCACGACGAGGGAGCGGGAGATCAGCAGGAGGAGCCGCCCGGTGGGATGCGGCCGAGGCTGGTCCCGATCCAGGTCAGCGCGTAACCGCCGTCACGGCGAGATGATCACGTACTTCCCGGTCCACGGTGTCCTGCCGTCGCTGTCGTAATAGCGGCCGTACAGCAGCGGGATCGTGGTCATCTTGAACCAGGCGCCAGGCTTCGAGTCGAAGAAGCGGTTGCGATATTTCTGGATGGGCCACAGCGGACCCATCGTCTTGATCGCGGTGAGCCTGTAGTTGCTCGTCAGGGCCGGGTCAGCCGTGGCCTGGAAGCCGGTCATCACCCAGGCGTGCCCGCCGCGCGCCACCAGAAGCCCGACGGGCTTGCCGGTGAGTCGGTTCCGCTTCGCGGCGTAGCGCAGCAGCGTCGTCAGGTTCGACGAGGTGACCACGCGGTAGTCGCCCCCGCCGTAGCGGTTGAGCGTCAGCATCCACGACTGCGGGTCGAGCCCCGGGCTGGGGAACTTGCGGGCACGCCGCGGACGGCCGTACGTGTAGTACTTGTACTGGTTGCCCCATGAGTGGTCGCTCTGGCCGCGGATGAGGTTGAGCATCATCTGGACGCTCGCCGGGACGCACCAGTACCAGCGCTTCTGCGTGGAGAAGGATGTCGTGCGGTAGAGGTCGAAGGCGCCGTACCAGCGGCCCGGAATGCGGACGACCCCCGATTCGATCCGCATCACGGCGCCCGTGCCGACCGCGGTCGCGCTGAGCGTGTGCTTGTAGCAGATCCCGGGGACGTACTTTCCGACCTTCGCGCTGCCCGACGACACGACCCGCGTCCAGGCGCGGATCCAGGTCACGCCCCGGCAGGAGTCGCCGATCGCGCCCGCGTAGTACTGGCGCAGCGTCCGGTTCGTCACGGCGGTCGTCTCGGTCCAGGCGACCGAGGCCAGGCCGGCAGTGCCGGTTGTGGACGTCCCCGTCGCCGGACTCGTGAATGCGCCGAACGAGGGCGTCGGGGTCGGTGACGGGACGGGCGTCGGGGTCGGTGACGCGACGGGCGTCGGGGTCGGTGAGGGGACGGGCGTCGGGGACGCCCCGGGGGTCGGTGTCGCGTCCGGGGTCGCCTCGGGCGTGGGGCTCGGCGTCGGGGTTGGCGTCGGGCTCGCAGCAGGTGTGGCCGTCGGCTCCGGCGAGGGCGTCGGGCTCGGCGTTGGCGACGGCGTCGCTTCGGGTGTCGGCGTGGGAGTCGCCTGCGGATCGGGCGTCTGCTCGCCGTCGGCGGCGAAGGCAGGCGCAGCCACGAGCAGCTCGACCGGGCCTGCGACGGCCAGGGCGAGGAACGCGATTGCGAGACGCCTGAGAACGAGCTGGCGCACCGATACCCCGTGACAGGGAGTGACCGGCGCACCCCCGGAGGATCGATGCTAGGAGAGGGTCGCGGCCTCCCCAAGGCGTACTTTCGTCTCGTCAGTCCCGGATCCGGCGACGAGCCATCTCGCTCTCGATCTGCCGTTCCGCCTCGACGTAGCGGTCGATCTGCTCCCGCAGCTGGTTGGCCTCGGGTGTGTAGAGGTGGACCTGCTGCTGGAGGATGTACGACAGCCGCCGACTGGTCATGCGGACGTGGTCCAGGTTCTTCATGAGGACCAGCGGATCCATCGCCGCCAGGTCGGTCGGGTGGTACATCTGCTTCATGGGCCGATCATAGGGCCGTCCGACCCCTGCTTGCCTCCTGCCCATTCATGTGGCGAATGCGGAACATGTGGGTCAACCGTCCGGGGCGGATTCGATGCCGATTTCGGCCCTCGCACTTGTTGCGCATTCACCGAATGAATGCGCGCGAAGGAGCGACGACCCAACGTCTGTTCCGCATTCGCGTCCTGAATGTTCGCGAGGCGACGGTCCGCCGGCCCGATCCGCGGTCCGCCGGGCCCGCTCAGCTGCCGGACTTGAGCTCGGCGAGGCGGGTCTCGACCTCGACCTCGTCCTCATCGTCGTCGAGCGACGCGAACTGTTCCTCGAGCGACGACGCGGCGACCTCCTCGCGGCCACGGACCATCGCCTCCTGGTGGCGAATGCGCTCCTCGAACCGCGAGATCTCGCTGGTCGGATCGAGCACGGACACACTCTGCAGCGAGGTCTGGACCTGCTCCTGCGCCTGGGCCATTTTGGCGCGGCTGACGAGCTCGTCGCGCTTCTGCACGAGGTCCTCGCGCTTGGCACGCAGCTTGTTCAGGCCGTCCTTGAGCTTTTCCGCGAGCTCGGCCTGCTGGGTTGCCTGCGTTTCCAGCGTGGACGCCTGTCCCTCGTAGCTGATCTGGCGGCGCAGGGCGATCTTGGCCAGCTCGTCAAAGCGGTCGGCCTCCGTGGCGTTTCCTTCGCCGCGCAGCTGGTCCGCGCGGCGCGAGGCCGCCCCAGCCTTGTCGCCCCACTCATTGGCTGCCGAGCGGGCCTCCTTCGCGTCGTCCTCGACGAGACGCAGGTTGCCGATCGTCTGCGCGACCGCTTCCTCGGCTTCGGCGATGTTGTTCGTGAAGTCTCGTACCAGCTGGTCGAGCATCTTCTCGGGATCCTCGGCGCTGTCGAGCAGGGCGTTGACGTTGGCGCGTACGAGCTGGCTGATCCGTCCCAGGATCGATGTTTGTGCCATTTCGGCATCTCCTTCCACGTTTCTCGATGAGGGTAGGCGCGCGTTCGCGCCACTGCATCAATCGGGCCGGCGCCCCCGGCCGTGGGTCACCAGCGGCCACCCCGGCCGAAGCCGCCACCGCCCCCGCCACCGAAGCCTCCCCCGCCGAAGCCCCCACCGCCGCCCCAGCCGGGGAAGCCGCCACCACGACTGCCGCCGGAGCCGCCCCACGGCGAGCCGCCCCAGCCGCCGCCGCCCGTCCCGCCGCCGGACAGGATGCCGCCGATGATCCCGCCCAGGATCGCGCCGGCCACATCGCCGCCGCCGCGACGCTGACCCCAGCCGGGACCGCCCTGATCCCAGTCGTTGAAATCGTCGTCCGCCAGGCGGTATGCCTCGTTGGCGAGCCGCTCGGCGCGGCCGGCCGCCTGGGCGGCAAGCGCCGGGTCGCTGCGCTCGAGCGCCGTCGCGTCCGCCAGGTTCCGCTCCGCCTCGGCGAGGCGGGTCCGCGCGGTACGTCCGACGCCGCGCCGACGGGTGGCGATGAAGTCGCCGGCACGGTCCACGGCCCCGGCCGCGGTCCGGATCGAGGCCGAGGCGGACGCTTCGAGGCGCTGGCGGGCGGTCGCTGCCTCGCGGGCCGCGGCGACGATCTCGTCGGCCAGGCGGTGGGCCTCGGTCGCCTTGCTCAGTGCCGCTGCCGGGTCCGCCGGTACGGCCGCTGCGGCAGCGCGGGCCTCCGCCAACGCCCGTTCGGCCGCGGAGACTCGCGCGGCGAGCGGGCTCCCGGGCTCGAGACCGCGGGCGATCTCGCCCGCGTCGGCGAGGTCCGTCTCGGCTTCGCGCAACTCCGCAGGGAGTTGCTGCTCTGCGGCCGCGATGGACGCCCCGAGCCGGTCGATCGCATCGAGCAGTCCCGCCGCCCCCGCGACTCCCTCCAGCGCAAGCCGGGTCGAGCTCGCGGCCTTGGCGGTGTCGCCGGCCTGTAGCGAGGCCGTTCCTGCGGCGACGGCGTCGCGCGCACCGGCAAGCCCCTTGCGCGCCTCGGCCACGTTGCCACGCACTGACTGCGAGGCGGACGGGGCGTAGCGCCCCAGTCCGGACAGGGCTGCCTCGGCCGTCGGGATGCGCGCCTCGATGGCGGCCATCCGATCGGGCAGGGCCGCCAGCGTCGCCGGAGCATCGCGTTCGAGGTCGCGCAGCCTTTGGATCCGGTCGGTCTGGGCGTCCAGTGCGCCGTTGGCCTGGCTGAGCCGCTGCACGATCTCGTTGAGCATCTGCTCGCGCGCTTCGGGCGTCTCCGGCTCCGCGTCGTCGAGACGCTGGCGGATCGCGAAGGCGGCGCTCAGCTCCTGGCGCGCCTGTGCGACGGCCTGCTTGAGCGGGTCGACCTCGGCCGGCCCGTACTGGGCTTCGACGAAGTCGACCTCCTGCGAGGCGTCGCGGATCCGCTCGTCCGTGGAGATCAGAACGGCGTTCGCCTCGCGAGCGAGCTTGCCGGTGCGCCGGTCGCGCTCCTCGCCGACGGACCGGGCGCGCATCGCACGGACGATCAGGAAGGCGCCACCGGCGATCGCCGCGATGGCGAGCAGCGGCAGCAGGAAACCCAAGGCCCCACCGCCGTCGCCCTCGGGCGCCTGCCCGGGTTCGCCGGGCGCCACCGTGGCTGCGGGCGGTGGTTCTTCCGCCGTCGTGTTTGCGGTGCCGAGGGCTTCGACTGTTGCGACGGCGGCACCCGTGAAGTCGCCGTCCCGCAGTCGCGGCTCCAGTTCGCCAGCGATGATCGCGTCGACCTCGTCGGCGGTGATCCCGTCCAGCGCTTCGGAAACCCAGATCGCGTCCGTCCGGTCCTCGACGGCGACCAGCAGCAGGACGTCATCCGCGCCCATCGAGTTGATCCGGAACGTTTCCTGCGCGTAGTCCACCGCGTTCTGGCCGTCGGTCGACTCGACGAACAGGACCCACACCTGAACGCCGTGCTCGTCGAGGGTCCGTTCGATGGCGTCGGCGACCGGGCCGCTGTCGAGGACGCCGGCGTGATCGGTAACCGGGCCGTCCACGGAAGGCGGTGGTTCCGCGCTCACCGAAACGGCCGCCAGGGCCAGCAGCGCAAGAGCGAGGGTCGCCGGGGCGACGACGCGACGAAGAAGAGGGGTCAGTCGATCCATCGGGCATTTCCGCGGCGGGTTCGTGCCGCTCTGCGCCAATCGTAGAGGAGCGACTCTGCGGACGCCTTACAGCGAGCGGCCCGTTCCTCTGGGTCAGATGGCCCGAAGCGCCCTCGGCGGCCAGGTCCAATCGATGTCGAGCCCTGCTCCGGCGAGCGCGCGCCGTCGGCCGGACTCGGTCGCGCCGAGCACCAGGATGCGATCCGTCTTGGTCGCCCGCCCGGCTTCGTCCCCCCACAGCTTGGTCATCTTGCGTCCCGCCGCAACGTCGTCGAGCGCGACGCCAGCCAGCGCGTAACCCTCGGGGGCGGCGGCGGTCTCCCAGACCCGCTCGGCCAGCCCGACGCCCCCGCGGATCGTCCGGCCGCGGTCGGTTTCCACGTCGCCGATCACCAGCACGACGACCGCGTCGTCGGTCAGCACTGAACGAAGATCGGCGAGCACGTCGCGCAGGAAGGCGAGGTACGGCTCGCGGTGGTGGGCGTCGTCCAGTGTCGCGTCGATCGCGCGGGCGTCGAACCCCAGGAGCCACGTGCGCAGCCAGTTGTAGTAGCCGTACTTGACCACGCGAAGGTAGGGCGGCGACGTCACCACGAGCCGCGCGCGGTCCGGCCGGCCGGCCTCACGAAGCGCGGATCGAGCCCGGTCCGCAGCGTCACGTGCGTCGCCCAGCAGCGCCAGCCCGCGGGACGGTGGCAACGGCTGGCGGTACAACCGGTCGAGCTTGAGTCCGAGGCAGTCGAAGACGTCTCGCGCAGGGGAGTGGAACTGCGTGCGTGCCGCGAACTCGCGGACGTAGCGCGGTGCCATCGAGAAGGTGTTCGGCATCAGCTCGGAGAGATAGCTCGCGCTCTTGCCGTGGAGGATCCCGGTCAGCCCCGCCGCCAGGAACCGGTCGGTCGGGTCGTCGAGGCGGAGCGCGCTGCGGACGAACAGCAGCTGGGCGAGCGTCCGTGGGTGGAAGGCGAGCGCAACTTCGTCCGGCACGCTCTCGTCGTGGTCGTGCGGTCCGCGACCGGAGCCCGCCTCGGGGATCCACGAGGCCGGATGGCCGGGCCGGGCGATCACCCGGTCGGCGAGCGCCAGCCAGCCCGCTGAGTCGACGTTCCATGCCAGCCGCAGCGCGGCCAGCCTCGTTCGGCTCTCCGCCGGCGAGGCCGGATCCACCTTCGACGCGGTCAGCAGGTAGGCGAACGGGTTGAGATCGTTGCCAACCCCGATACGACCCTCGGCACACGCCTGGAGCGGCGTGGTGCCGCGGCCCGAGAACGGGTCGATGACGACGTCCCCGGGACGCGAGTAGCGCGCGATGAATGCGTGCGCCAGCGCCGCCGGGAAGCTCGCGAGGTACGAGCACATCGGGTGGAGGCTGTGACCCCACAGGCGCTGCTGGGCTTTCCATTCGGGCGCGATCGCCAGCTCGGGCAGCCCGAGCGGGAGCTCGAGCGCAAGCTGGCCGGAGGCGACGCTACGGCGCGAACGCGGGGTCGCTGTGGCTTCGGACGGCGCTACCGCCGTCGGGCGGGCCATCGCTCGGTTCGCTCCCTGGTCACCGAACACCGATCCCGGCCGGCATCACGGGCCGCGGAGTGTAGCACGCGAAAAACGGCTGTCGCGGGCCGTTTGTGCAGTCCGATCAGGGACGTTCGGACTGGTCGCGGCGGGCCGGGCGCGATACGCTAGCGGTGGACTCGAGGCTGTCAACGGAACTTCTCGACAGCCCGAGCCTCACGAAGACGGACTCGTGTCGACTGCGTGAGGCCCGGTCTCGTCGGGAAGGCCCGTCCCCACCGACCGGCCTTCGCCGGCGAAGAGGTCACCCGAGTCCTCGAGGCCCGCCTGATCCGGCACAGTTCGGAACCAGGGCGGGCCTCTCATCGTTCGAGCTCGGCTGACGGGGGGGGTGAGCCTCAGACGGGTTCCGCTGCATTCCGGCGCCAGAGCACGACCGAGGTGAAGGGAATTCGAAGCTCACGGAACACCTCGATCGAAACGAGGAAGCCCGCAAAAAGGAAGACCACGCCGAGAAGCTCGCCGACGAAGAACCCGCTCGTTGAACCGAACCGGTTCAGGCCGCTCGTGATCGCCGGGATGATCCCCCCGATGGCGATGAGGATGGTCGCGGGAACCCGGCTGTTGATCGTTCCGCGGAACAGGGCGCCAAGGGCCAACGGCAACGACGCCACCAGGTTGACGACGATCGCCACCGGAGCGATGGCGATGTTCCCGACCAGCCAGGCGACGCCGCGGTCGGACCGGATGTGGTACCGGATGACCCGCCGCTTGGGCATGAAGATGTAGGTGCTGTAGAGCGCGCCGAGCGTGAGGGCGAATGCGCCGGTGATATTGAAGAACGGGGTGAGCAGCCTGATATAGCCAGGGAACAGCTCGCCCGTCGGGATATGGGTGACGGGGTCGACGACCCAGCCGGGCGGCGGCAGGGCTACCGTCGCGACCATGACCGCCGAGAGGACCGTCCCTCCGACGATGACCGAAGCCGCGAGGTCCGGCCAGCGCGGACTTCGCCGCACGGTCAGGACCACCACCCCGAGCGCCACGACCGCCGCGACGGCGAAGTAGATCGCCGGCGCGGATCCGCTGTTCTCGTACTGGTATCGACCCTGCGTCAGGTAGGTGAAGAGGCCGGCCAGTAACAGGCTTGCGGCGAAGGCGAAGCCGAACCGGGTCTTTCCGAGCAGATAGACGGTCCCGAGCCCAAGCCAGCCGGCGACCCAGATCGCGCCGATCAGGTACCAAAGCTTGTAGAGCGGCTCCGACCAGCCAAAGGCCCCGCCGATCCACTCAGTACCCGCGCTCAAGCCGTACCACAGCATGCCGATCGCCCACACCGCCTGGTACGGACGACGCCGCTCGAGCCATTGGTCGACGAGCAGGACGAAGAAGACGAGCGAGAGTGCCGAGGAGGCGAAGGGGAGCACGACGTTCAGGTCCACGCTGTTGCCTCGACGCTTGCCACCGGCCACCAAAATCTATGTAAATCTTGGTATGGCCGAGGAAGGTGGTGGAGGCGATGCTATGGGTGGTACATCGGGTCGTCAAGGGCCGGAGGACGCACGAAAAGGGGCCGCTTTCGCCTTCCGGTTCCCGGGCGACGGCATCACTGCGAATGGACCATGCGTAAACTGACCATCCGCCAGTCCCCGTAGCTCAGTGGACAGAGCAACCGCCTTCTAAGTGCGCGGCTCTGAGCGCCATGGCCAACAGCGTGCTGCTATTAGCGAATCGGGCACTGTTAGTTGCTCAGTTCGGGCCGTTCGTGAGCCGGCTTGAAGTCGCTAAACCGCGTCGCTTGCCGTCCACTCGGGCACGCTTCGGCGGGCGAGTAGGGCTGAGGCTCACGCGCGGATCCGCACGGCGCACTAGGTACCGCGTCGGCACGTCGACGCTCGGACCCGGATCACGATCGCGAATGGGAACGCCAGATCGTCGGACCAGGACGCCGTCAGGATACGTCGTCGCTATGTCATCCCGAGCCTTGATGGCCCTGGAGTACGGTCTACCAAACCATGCGATCCAAGGCCGACCGGGCGGTATCCCCAGCCAGCGAGACGTCTTGGGGACGGGACTCATGTCGCTTGTGTTCATGTTCGACATTAGTGTTCCGCCAGATAGTGACCAACCATCGAGGAGATAGCCGCACCCGTAGATCGAGCCGAACAACGATGCGAAAGTTGTGAAACTGTGAACGATCGCGTCCGGCTCGCTACTCGCACCCGACCCATCCACGTACCATTCCATCGACGCGGCCAAAGCACCGGGCTCAGTTGAACCCCGTCGGTCCCGGAAACCCACGCTGCCCCGCAGAAACGGTTACTTACCCGTCCACTGTGTGAAGTAACCAGCCTCCATCTTGTCGCGCCATTCCGCGCGGAAACGATCGGCGCCGTCGGGGCCCCACTTGAAGGCTGGCGGATCCCCGAGTCCAAAGCGCATTGGCATGGCGGGAGGAAATGTCTTGCCGATCGTGTCGAGCACCACGTCGGGATCGACGGGAATGCGAAGGGGGTGGATGTACCACGTC
This sequence comes from Candidatus Limnocylindrales bacterium, assembly GCA_035764655.1. Taxonomy (GTDB): domain Bacteria; phylum Chloroflexota; class Limnocylindria; order Limnocylindrales; family CSP1-4; genus DASTYU01. The sequence continues at coordinate 2,077 of DASTYU010000280.1, read as the reverse complement.
AGCTCGAGCACTGACAGACTCGTCATCTTGGGAAATACCTGAGACATGAATCCGGTGGCTGGATCGATCTGATAGGTGGCACCCCCGGTTCGAGACACGGCCTGTTGGACGGTTGGAGAGGACACGGATCCGGCGAAGCGCGGGCCAACAATGATATTGAACCGTTCGCCAGCCCGGGCCGCAAGCTCGCCCAGCGGCTACGCGCCTAGCTCGTCGATCGACTTGCCAACCGCCTCCAGGAACTCGCCGAGAGGAAGCTCAATGGGATGCCTCTCAGGTGACACATACAAAGCGATCATGAGCTTCCCGTCGACGCGAAAGATCTCGACCGGCTGGTCGACGGTCGATTCATGATGAATCTGTAGCTCCGCGACAACGCTATCGCGATGCGGTGGGCTGGTGATCCAAACCTCAATCACGTCTTCTTCCCGAAGTACTGAAACACGCCATTCTTGTCGAAGTCGGCCATCCGACCATCAGGTGCAATCACCTCGAAACCGCCGACGAAACTGCCCGCCGTTTTCCTTACCACCCGGCGACCAGGTGCGTGAAGGATACCGTCGAGGACCGCTTGGGCCGCCTCATTCTTTTGAGCGACATTCCCGGCTACTTTCGGGAACAGTCCTCCTTGATGCTTATTGAGCGAGTTTGCTGCTCGAGTAAGGCCATCGGCGTGCAGCTGGCTAGCTCCGGAGGCCGATAGAGCATCCAAACTGAAGCCATCTATAGCGTCGCTCGCTCGTCGAATTCCTTTGATCCTGTCCGCGACAGCGCAAACGAGCCGCTTCAGCTTCGTCGCGCCGAGGATTGACAGGATGACTGAGCCTGCGGCTACAGGGTCGCCGCCCGCGGCGTCTGCGGCGTCATTGAGGTCACAACCAATGCTCAGGTACGGCACCGAGCAAACAACGGCCGCCTCCATTCCCTCCGCCAGCAGCGGTGGATTACCGTCCAGTTCCCAAAACGCCCGCGCTCCGTCACACGCAGCCCGTCGGTCCGCGTCGGCGCCGGAAATGCATAGCCACTCGAGATAGGCGGCGTCATCGGCGTTGTATGGAACGCCATTTGCGTCCACTCGAATTCCGCCAATGTACGTTGGCGCCTCGCCCCCTCCCGCAGTCGAATTGCCGGTGGCGGTGCCGCCGGTTCCCCCGCCGGTGTTCGAGCTCCCGGTGCCGCCGTCGCTGCCGCCCGAGGTGTTACTGCCTCCACCGCCATCGCCACCACCACCGCTCCAGCTCCCGGCGTCCTGGTTACCTGGATCGGGCTTGTCGGCCGTTCCGCCTGTGCAGCTATCCCATTCGCATTCGCGCAGCCCGGTCGGGTCGATCAGGGTGGCCGGGTTGGCCGCCGCGTAGAGGTAGCGGTTGAGGGTCAGCGGATCGAGCGCGCTGCCCTGCAGCGGGTCGAGCTGGGTGAAGCTGCCGAGCCCGGGTGAGTAGAAGCGGGCGGAGAAGTCGTAGAGCGGCGCGGCGAGCCCCTCGGGCGCGATGTCGAGGCGGCCCTGGTACTTCCAGCGCCTGGCCTCGGCCGGCAGGCTCGTCGGCGCGCTGGCGATGGTCTGGCCGTAGCCGTCGTAGCGCAGGGCGGTCGTCAGCGCGCTCGCCTGCGCCTGGCCCGCCACCGAGCCGTGGGGATCGGGCATCAGCCACGCCACCGAGCTACCGCTGAGGGTGCCAAGGCGGGCCCCTGCGTCATCGACGAGGCTGGCGATGTCGCTCGCGGCGTCGATCCGCGTGACGGTCTCGGTGGTGCCCAGGAACTCGTACGTCTCGGTCGTGCCGTTGATCGTCCGGCTCAGATGGCGCCCGAGCGCGTCGAAGCCGAAGCTCGTGTCGTTGGTCGATCCTGCGGCATCGATGCCGGTCAAGCGGTTGGCCGCGTCGTAGCCGAAGGTCGGCGCGGCGAGCCCCGTCTCGGGGTCGGCCAGCAGGTTGCCGAAGGCGTCGTAGGTGGCGAACTGGGGCAGGCCCTGCCCGGCCTGCCAGACCTGCTTGAGGGCTCCCGTCGCGTCGTACGTCGCGTTGGACGTGGTGCCCGCCTCGGTCTTGGACAGGCGGTTGCTGTCGAGGTCGTA
>DASTYU010000279.1:0-3450 GCA_035764655.1 Candidatus Limnocylindrales bacterium | reverse complement strand
CGGCGCCGTGCACAGGCTGGGCTCCGCCTGGGGATCGGTGGGACCGAACCGGGACGCCACCGGCGTCCGGTCGCGCATCGCAATGTCGTTGGCGAGTGCCGCACCGCCGAGGAGGACGCTGGTGACGGCCGTGAGGGCGGTTGCGATCAGGATGCCCCGCACCAGCCGGCGACGACGCATCGCTGTCTGCCCCAGGACGGCCCGTGCGATCCCGAAGCCGGCGAACAGGCTCGTCGCCGCGAGGGCGACAAGCCACGGGTAGGCGGCCTCCGGGGACGGCAGCAGCGTCTGTGACCCGAGTGCGCGAAGCTGCACCAGGAGTCCCGCCATGGACGGAACGAGGACGAGCAGCGCCCCGATCCCCAGCCAGACCATCGCCGGGAACGACCGCTCGCCGTGGGTCAGGGGCGGCCAGATGACCGCAGCCAGCGCGATGGCCACCGGAGCGCAGGCGAGAACGCCCACGACGATGTCGATCGGACCGCCCGGGCGATACGCGAGCAACACCAGGGCCGCCGTCAGCGTCCAACAGGCAACGAGCGCAACACCGATGAGCCGCAGTTCGAACGTCCGCACTCGCACGGTCAGGAGTCTAGCCGGGGGCGCAGCGGTGATCCGCTCGATGGACGAGAACGCAGTACCAGCAAAGTACCGGGTGGACCGGGACCGCCGGGCCATCGCAACGAACGGCACCCGACACCAACATGCCCGTACTGCACCGGACCAACCGGTACGGAGTACGAGGGACAGGGGGAGACGTGGGACATGGCAGGGCAGGGGCCTCGCGGATCACGGGCTCTCGAGCGATCCTGTCATCGCGCCTCGTCGTCGGGGCGGCGAGCGGTGCGAGCCGCGGTCGCGGCCGGCGTCGTGCCTTCCTCGACCGCGATCCCAGCACCCCAATCGGACGCCTCGCAGGCCACACGACAGACCTTCCGGGCGCTCCTGCGCAAGGGCCTGACGATCGGTGAAGCCTCCAACCTGACCGCCTACCTGTGCGGGATCCCGCTGAACGACGTCCAGTGGAGCCTCGCCCAGGTGAACCGCCTCCTGTTCATCCGTGAGCTCCATCGAGCGGGGCGGATCGGTGAGGGTGGCGTCGCCCCTCCATTGCACTGACGAAGGTCCGACGGCGCCCCCGTCATTACCAATCGAACATTCCCGACCACGGCGGCGCGGCCCTCCTCCTCGCCACCACGGTCAACCCAGCCGAAGCGGCGCCGATCCTCCTCCCGGCGCCGCTTCGGCACGTCTGGCCGCATCTCGCCGATTGCCCCTGTACACTCCGCGGGTTCCGCGTCACCTGGAGGAGCACCGAACCATGCACACGACCAAGCGCCTGTGGGGGCTCGGCTTGATCGCGATCCTTGTCGCGGCCTGCTCGGCCACCGGCGGCGCGACGCCGGCATCGCCAACCGTCGAAAGCGAGCCCCCCGTCAGCGCGCCACCCGCGTCGGTGGCCCCGTCCGCGTCAGCCGACGCCGGTATCTGCACCGCCGCCGATATGCCCACGTTTACCCCGGGCACGTTCACGATCGGCACCGACAACCCAGCCTACCCGCCGTACTTCGAGGCGGTCGATGCGCCCACCGACCCATGGGAGCTCGGCGACCCCACGACCGGTAACGGCTTCGAGAGCGCGTTCGCCTACGCCCTCGCCGATGAGCTCGGCTTCACCAAGGACCAGGTCGCGTGGACCGTGGTCCCGTTCGCCAACTCGTTCGCGCCAGGTGACAAGCAGTTCGACGTCGACATCAACCAGGTGTCGTACTCGCCCGAGCGCGCCCAGAACGTCGATATGTCCGATGGCTACTACTTCGTCAACCAGTCCGTCGTCGCGAAGGGTGGAACGCCGGCAGCCGAGGCAACCACGCTGACCGGCCTCAAGGAGCTTCGGCTCGGTGCGCAGGTCGGCACCACCAGCTTCGCCGCGATCACCGACGTGATCCAGCCGACCACCGACCCATCTGTCTACGACACCAACGATGCCGCGATCGCGGCGCTCGAAGCCGACCAGATCGACGCGATCGTGGTCGACCTGCCCACGGCCTTCTTCATCACCGCCGCCCAGATGGACAACGGCGTGATCGTCGGCCAGATCGAGCAGGCCGAGGACGCCGACGCCGAGTACTTCAGCGTCGTGCTGCCGAAGGACAGCCCGCTCACCGAGTGCGTCAACGGGGCGATCGCGGCACTGCAGTCGGACGGCCGGCTCGACGCGATCACCCAGGAGTGGCTGTCGGACAAGGCCAACGCCCCGGTGTTCCAGCCCTAGGCGGACCTTCCACCCGTAGCGGTGGGTCTGTCAGGCGGCTCGCGCGACGTCGACCAGCTCGGTCCGGTTGGCCCGCGCGAGCCATTGCTCTTCCGGCGACGCAGTGATCGTGAGCAGCTCGCGCGATCGCTGACGATCGCGATCGCGAGCTCGGTCGTCGTCTTCGGCGGGCTCGCCTGGATCATCACGAACTCGCCGGGCTGGGAGAACGTCCAGGAATCGTTCCTCGACCCGGCCGTCTTTGCCGACGCGCTGCCCGACGTCATCGCGGCGTTCTGGGTCAACGTCCGCCTGTTCCTGATCGCCGAGGTCCTGATCCTGGTCTTCGGCCTGCTGCTGGCGGTCGTCCGGGCGCTGCCCGGACCGGCCCTTTTCCCGTTGCGGCTGATGGCCACGGTCTACACCGATGTCTTTCGGGCCATCCCGGGTCTGCTGATCATCTACGTGCTCGGGTTCGGGGTGCCGGGTCTCGGCATCGACGGCGTGCCCAACGACCCATTCTTCTGGGCCGTGGTTACGTTGACGCTCGTGTACTCCGCGTATGTGTCGGAGGTGTTCCGGGCCGGGATCGAATCCGTCCACCCGAGCCAGGACGCCGCGGCCCGCTCGCTCGGCCTCAGCCGCCTGCAGTCGCTGCGCTACGTGGTGGTGCCTCAGGCGGTCCGGCGCGTGATCCCGCCGCTGCTCAACGACTTTATCGGGCTGCAGAAGGACACCGTGCTCGTGTCGCTCATCGGGGTCGTCGAGATCTTCCGGACGGCGCAGATCAAGGCGGCCGCCAACTTCAACTTCACGCCGTTCCTCGCGGTCGCGCTCGTGTTCCTCGTGGTGACCCTGCCCTTGTCCCGCCTCACGGAGTGGCTGGTCGTCCGCCAGCGCCGCCGCCAGGCGGGCGCGGGAGGCGCTCGATGACCGACGCTGTCCTTCGGATCGACGGCCTCCACAAGTCGTTCGGCGATCTCGAGGTGCTGAAGGGCATCGACCTCGAGGTGCACCGCCACGAGGTGGTCTGCCTGATCGGCGCATCGGGCTCCGGCAAGTCGACGTTGCTCCGCTGCGTAAACCTGCTCGAGGAGATCGATGCGGGGCGGATCGTGATCGACGACGTGGACATCACCGCCAAGGGCGTCGACGTCGACCGGATCCGGCGACGGATCGGCATCGTGTTCCAGGCC
>DASTYU010000278.1:0-24843 GCA_035764655.1 Candidatus Limnocylindrales bacterium | reverse complement strand
GCAACCGCGACCTCCCGATCTCGACCGGCCAGCCAGTCCTGTCGAGCAAGCTCTCGAAGCAGCTCACGCGGCTGATGGACCACGTCGTCACCGAGGTGCCGTTCTACCGCGATCGCACGCTGATCCAGGGCTACCACGTGGGCGGCAAGACCGGCACGGCCCAGATCTGGGACCCGAAGGCGAACAAGGGCCGGGGCGGCTGGAAGCACAACAAGTTCAACTACTCGTTTGTTGGCTACGTGGCCCGCGAGAAGGGCCGGCCGGATCTCATTGTCGCCATCCGCATCGAGGAGGGTCGCCCGACCACGCTGCGCGTCGGCCAGATCGAGATGCCGGTCATGTCGTTCGCGCTGTTCCGGCGCATCGCGCACGCGGCCATCACGACCCCGGACCTCCTCACGCTGCGGGACGCGAACCTCCAGGTCACCCCGGCGCCAACAGCCCAGTGAGCGTGCGCTGTGCGACACTCTCCGCCGTGACCGACGCCCACTCGTCGCGCCCGGACGTCACGCCGGGACCCGCCATCAGCGCCGACGAGTTGGTTCGACTGACGGGCGGCAGGCCGCTCGCCCGGTCGGAGCGGCCCATCGCGGGCGGTGCCGTCGATTCCCGCCTGGTCCAACCGGGCAATCTGTTCGTCGCGCTCCCCGGCGAACGGACCGACGGCCATCGCTTCCTGCCCGATGCCCTGGCTCGCGGCGCCGCGGCGCTGATCGTCACGCGGCCGCCCGAGGACCTCGCCGGGCTCGGCGACGTGACGGTCGTGCGCGTTGCCGACGCGCTGGCGGCCCTCCACTCTGTCGCAGCCGGCTGGCGGACACGTTTCAACCCGCTCGTGGTCGGCGTCACCGGGAGCATCGCCAAGACGTCCGCGAAGGAAGCGATTGCCACGGTCCTGGGCACGCGCTTGCGGACCCTGCGGAACGAGGGCAACCAGAACAACGAGATCGGCCTGCCGCTGACGGTCCTGCGCATGGGCCCCGACCACGAGGCCGCGGTGCTCGAGATGGGCATGTACGTGGGTGGCGAGATCGCCGACCTGGCGCGAATCGGCAAGCCGTCGATCGGAGTCGTGACCGCGGTCCAGGCCGTGCACCTGTCGAGGATCGGTTCGCTGCGCGCCATCGAGCGCGCGAAAGGCGAGCTGCTGGAGGCACTGCCGCCGTCAGGGACCGGCATTCTCAACGCCGACGATCCCATCGTCCGCGAGATGTCCGGGCGGACCGTGGCCCGCTGCGCGACCTATGGGTTCGCCGACGACGCCGACGTGCGTGCCGAAGCGGTTGAATCCGCAGGGCTCGGCGGGATGCGCTTCGTGTTGCGCGCCGCCGGGCAGCGGCGTCCTGCGACCATCCCGACGCTCGGCCGGCTCGGCGTCCACAACGCCCTGGCCGCTGCGGCCGTGGGCATCGCGGCGGGCTTCGACGTCGACACGATCGTCGAGGGTCTCGCGCGCGGTTGGTCGGCGCCCCATCGTGGCCAGCTGGTACGCGCGGGCGGCGTGACGATCGTCGACGACTCGTACAACGCCTCGCCCGGCTCCGTCACGGCAGCGCTCGATCTCCTCGGCGGGCTCCCCGGGCGGCGCGTGGCCGTCCTCGGAGAGATGCTCGAGCTGGGCGAGGGGCATACCGCGGGGCATCTCGAGGTGGGCGAGGCCGCGGCCGGTGTCGCCGACCTGCTGGTGGTCATCGGCGACGAGGCGATCGCCATCGCCGATGGCGCGCGCGACGCCGGGCTCGATCCGTCGAAGGTGCTCTTCGTCCGTGATCGCGATGCAGCCCTGGACGCGCTGCGACCCCGGCTGCGCGACGGCGACGTCGTGCTGGTGAAGGCGTCGCGCGGGATCGCGCTCGATGAGCTGGTCGACGCGCTGCGCGCCGAGCTCGGCGGAGCCCGGACCCGATGATCGAACTCATCCAGGGGCTGCTGCTCGCGTTCGCCTTCATCGTCATCCTGATGGCCCCGTACATCCGCCTCCTGCGCGAGATCGGCTTCGGCAAGCAGGTCCACCCCGAAGGCCCCCAGACGCACTACGTCAAGGAGGGCACGCCCACGATGGGCGGCGTCCTGGTGATCGTGGTCGTGGTCGCGATCTACCTGTTCCTGCGTCAGCCCGACCCAGCGACGTTCGCCCCGCTCGCCATGCTCGTCCTGGTCGGTGGTCTCGGCGCGTTCGACGACTACATGAATGCGCGGACCGGCGAGGGCATCCGGGCGCGCCAGAAGCTCATCTGGCTGACGGTGGTCGCCGTCGTGGCCGCGTGGCAGATCCAGCAGACGTACGCGATCACCGCCATCGCGGTGCCGTTCGTGGGTGCCGTGCCCGTCGACCCGAGGCTGTACATCGCCTTTGCCGCGTTCGCGATCGTGGCCATGGCCAATGGTGTCAACCTGACGGACGGCATGGACGGCCTCGCCGGCGGCACGCTGGCGTTCTCGTTCGTCGCGTTCATGCTCATCGCCCTGTTCAACGTGCCGCAGCAGGAGAACCTCGCGCTGCTGTGCGCGCTGATCATCGGCGGCCTCCTCGGATTCCTGTGGTTCAACGTGCACCCGGCCCAGATCTTCATGGGCGACGCCGGCTCGCTGGCCCTCGGCGCCACGCTGGCGGTCATCGCCCTCATCACCGGCCAGATCCTGATCCTGCCGCTCATCGGGATCATCTTCGTGGTCGAGACCCTGTCGGTGATCATCCAGGTCGCCTACTTCAAGGCGACCGGCGGCAAGCGGATCTTCCGGATGAGCCCCATCCACTACCACTTCGAGCTGGGCGGCTGGGACGAGGAGAAGGTCACGATCCGCTTCTGGATCGTCGGTATCCTCGCGGCGCTGCTGGGGCTCACCTTCTTCTTCGCCTCGGTCAACCTGCTGGCATGAGTGCGATGACCGAGCCGCGGACCATCGATCCCGACGCGCTGACCATGGAGGCGCTGGAGGCGGGCGCGTTGCGCGGGCGCGCCGTGACGGTGCTCGGCTTCGCGCGCAGCGGGATCGCCCTGGCACGCTTCCTGGCCGATGCCGGAGCGAACGTCACGGTCTACGACGGCCGGCCGGCCGGCGAGCTGACCGCAGCCATCGCGGCGCTCGAAGGACGAGACGTGACGCTTGCCCTGGGGCCCGAGGTCGATCCGGCCACGACCTGGATCGACGCCGCGCTCGTGACCACGTCGCCGTCGATCAACCCGGACTATCCGACGACCGAGCCGCGGCTGCGCGAGGCACTCCAGCGGCTGGTCGCTGCCCGGGCTGCCGGTGATCCCGCGGTCCCAGCGCTCGTCTCCGAGCCGGACCTGTTCCTGCGCCTGTGTCCGGCGCCGACGGTCGGCGTGACGGGCACGAAAGGAAAGACCACGACCGCATCACTCGCCGCTGCGCTGCTTGCTGCCGATCCCGTCCACCCGGCCGTGCTGGGGGGCAACATCGGCGTGCCGATCGTGGAACGGCTGCCCGACCTCACGCCGGATCACCGCGTGGTCTACGAGCTGTCAGAACTGCAGCTGCCGACGCTGTCCCGTGGCACGACCGTCGCCGCGTATACCAATGTGACCGAGGACCACATCGACCGGCATGGGTCGCTCGAGGCGTACCGGCGCGTCAAGCGGCGGCTGGCCGAGCTGGTCGACCCGGAGGGCGCGCTCGTCCTCAACGCCGAAGATCCGGTCGTCGCCGGATACGCGGGCCTCGGCACCGCGCCGGCGGTGCTCTACCGGTTCGACCGGCCGATGCCGGGCGGGCTGGGCGTCGTCGACGGCTGGATCGTCGCCGCGGGCGTGCAACGCCTGCCGCTGGCGGGCGGTGACGCTGCCGCGACCGGGCCGGCCGGCCGGATCCTGCCGATCGAAGAGCTCGCCCTGCCGGGCCACCATAACGTCTCGAACGTGCTGGCCGCGGTGGCGGTCGCCCTGCTCTTCGGCGTGGCACCGGACGCGATCCGCAGGGCCGCCGCCAAGTTCACCGGCGTCGAGCATCGCCTCGAGGCCGTCGCCGTCGTGGACCGCGTGCGCTTCGTCAACGATTCGCAGGGCACGCAGCCGGATGCCGTCGCGGCCGCCCTCCGGGCGTTCCCGTCGCCGGTTGTGCTGATCGCCGGCGGTCGCGACAAGGGCATCGACCTCGAGCCGCTTGCCCCGATCGTCGCCGAGCGGGCGGTCGCCGCGGTGCTGATCGGCGAGAGCGGCCCCACCCTGGAGGCGTTGTTCCGGGCGGCCGGGCTCGGCCATACGGAACGTGCGGTGACGCTCGACGACGCGGTCCGGCAGGCGGATGCACTGGCGCGGGACGCCCTGCGCGACAGCCCGGGACCGGCGACGGTGCTGCTCAGCCCGGCCGCGGCCAGCTTCGACATGTTCGAGGACTACGCCGCCCGCGGGCGAGCCTTCAAGCAGGCCGTGGCCGACCTGGCCGCATCCCGAGCCGGAGGAGGGGACCGATGAACCTCGCGCCGCCCCTGTCCCGACCCGCCGGCAAGCGTCCCGTCGAGACGCGCGAGCGCACGCCCAAGCGGTCGCCGACCCAGTCGACCGCGAAGGCGCGCGGCGGGACCCTCCAGCGCGAGCGCCACCAGCCCGACTACACGATCCTCGTGGCGGTCGTCAGCCTCGCCTCGATCGGCATCCTGATGGTCTACTCGTCGTCGGCCATGCGCGGCTACCTGTCGAGCGCGAACGACACCTTCGCGATCGTCGGGCCGCAGATCCAGTGGGCGCTGCTCGGACTGGTCGCGATGGTCGCCATGATGCGCGTCGACTACCGCTACCTGCGGCTGGTGTCGGTGCCGTTCTTCGTGGTCGCGGTGGTCCTGCTCGTGCTCGTCTTCGTGCCCCAGCTCAATATCGTGGTCGGAGGGTCCGCGCGCTGGCTGCGCCTCGGACCGCTGCCGGCGATCCACCCGGCGGAAATCGCCAAGCTCGCCCTCATCATTTATCTGGCGCACTGGATGGCGAAGCGCGGCACACGGATCCGCAGCTTGTGGGGCGGTACCGTGCCCTTTCTGATCATCGTGCTGCCGGTGATCGCCCTGGTCTTCAAGGAGCCTGACCTGGGCACGACGATCGTCATCGCGCTGACGGCCTTCACCATGTTCTTCGTGGCCGGGGCCAACCTCCTCCACCTGGGCCTGATGGGTGCTGGTGCTCTCACCGCCGCGGTGATGGTCGGGCTGCGCGGCTACCAGATGGACCGCATCCGTGACTGGCTGGACCCGTGGGCCGACGCGCTCGGTGGCGGCTTCCACACGGTCCAGGGATTGCTCGCGCTGGGTGCAGGCGGGCTGACCGGGACGGGTCTGGGGGACAGCCGCGTGTTCGTTCCCAACGCCTTCAACGACTTCATCTTCGCCGTCGTCGGGCAGGAGTTCGGGTTCATCGGCGCGGGAGCCGTGATCGTGCTGTTCCTCGTCCTAGCCTACGCTGGCGTGCGGACCTCGCTCGCGGCACCGGACACCTTCGGGGCGCTGCTCGCGGCGGGGATCACCGGCTGGCTGTGCCTGCAGGCGTTCATCAATATCGGCGTCGTCGTTACCCTCATCCCGATCACCGGCATCACCTTGCCGTTCATCAGCGCGGGTGGCTCGTCGCTCATCATCAGCTTCGCGGCCGTCGGCATCCTGCTGTCGATCTCCCGCGAGACCGTGGAGAAGGGAACCTGGAACGACGATGCGACTGCTGATCGCGGGCGGCGGCACGGGCGGGCACATCTACCCGGCGCTCGCCGTCGCCCGGTCGCTCCGCGAGGCTGACACCCGGGACGGGGGACCACCGGAACTCAGCTGGATCGGCGGCCGACGCGGCCTCGAGGCGCAGCTCGTCCCGCCGGCGGGCATCCCGCTGCGGCGGCTGATGCTGCGCTCGCTGCGGACCGTGGACGTGAACGTCCACACCGTCACGGACCCGCTCCGCCTTGCCGCGTCGGTGCCGCAGGCCGCGGCGATCCTCGCCCGTGAGCGGCCGGCGGCGATCTTCACGACCGGCGGGTACGTGGCCGTGCCGGTGCTCATCGCCGCGGCGCCGCTGCGGATCCCGGTGGTCCTGTGGGACGGCAATGTCATCCCGGGTCGCGCGGTGCGCTTGACTGCCCGGCTGGCGGACGTGATCACGGTGTCGTACCAGGCGACGTGCGAGGCGCTGGCTTCGTCGGCCGGGGAGGCGCCGTGCTACGTCACGGGCACGCCGATCCGTGACGTGCGCGCGATCGACCGAGAGGCGGCCCGCGTTCAGCTGGACGTGCCGGCCGGCGAGCGGGTCATGCTCATCTTCGGCGGGTCGCAGGCGGTTCGACGGTTCAACGCCGCGGTCGCCGGAGCCCTGCCGCAGCTCGTCGAGAAGGCGACCGTCATCCACGTCGCTGGGCCGGACGGGTACGCGGCCGCGCTGGCGGGACGCGAGGCGTTGCCCGAACCGGTCCGTGGCCGCTACCGGCCGTACCCCTTCCTGCGCGATGAGATGCTGCCGGCCCTTGCCGCGGCTGACCTGGTGGTCGGGCGGGCGGGGTCGTCGACGCTCGCCGAGGCCACGGCCTTCGGCCTGCCGCTGGTCGTGGTGCCCTACCCGCACGCTGCTGGCCATCAGAAAGCGAACGCTCGGGAGCTCGTGGAGGCCGGCGCGGCGCGGGTGATCGACGACGAGGCGTTCGACGCCGCGGCGTTGCTCGACGCGGCGACCCTCCTCGACGACGCGGCGGCGCACCTCGAGATGTCGGCGGCCGCCCGCTCGCTCGGCCGGCCAGGGGCAGCGGAGGCCGTGGCCGGTCTCGTCCTCGCGGCGGCGGAACGCCGCCGGCTACCCGACCCGGAGACCATCGAGCGGGTGTCCCGGGGGGTCGGCGCATGACCGGGGACAGTACGGGGTTCGACCCGATCGTCGTCGGCACGGACATCCAGCGCCGGATCGGCGTCAAGACCTCGCGCGACGAGCCGCTCGCGCGGTTCACGACGATGCGCGTCGGCGGGCCGGCCGACCTGTTTGCCACCGCACACAACGCCTTCGAGCTGCGGGCGCTGGTCCGCTTCGCGCGGTCGCGCGGACTGCCGCACCTGCTGCTGGGGCGGGGGAGCGACATCGTCATCGCCGACGCCGGCGTTCGCGGGCTGGTCATCCAGAACCGCGCCGAGGGCTCGCGCGTCGAGGGCGGGCGCTACACCGCCGAGTCCGGCGTTGCCATGGCGCGCGCGGCAACCGAGACGCAGAAAGCCGGCCTGACCGGCCTCGAGTTCGGGCTGGCGATCCCGGGCACGGTCGGCGGCGCGGTGTGGGCCAATGCCGGCGCACACGAGTCCGACGTGGCCACGGTGCTGGAGGCCGCGCGCGTGCTCGACGCGGCCGGAAGCGAGGTGGTCCTGACCGGTGACGACCTGGCGTTCGGGTACCGCGACAGCCGCTTCAAGCACCACGCGCCCGGCGAGTCTCCAGAGATCGTGCTGGAGGCGACGTTCCGCCTCGACGCGGCCGACGCGGCGACGATCAAGGCCCGGCTCGACGATATCCGCCGCTGGCGCCAGGCGCACCAGCCGCTGGGCATCCCGTCGGCGGGCAGCGTCTTCCGCAACCCCGACGGCACGTCGGCCGGAAAGCTGATCGACGAGGCCGGGCTCAAGGAGCTGCGGATTGGTGGCGCGACGGTGTCCGCGAAGCACGCAAACTTCATCGTCAACGACCAGAAGGGCAGCGCGGCCGACGTGCGGCGCCTGGCCGAGCGAGTCCGGGCCGAGGTCCGCGAGCGCCACGGGCTGGAGCTGCAGTTCGAGATCGAGTTCGTGGGCGACTGGTCGGACTGGACGAGCGAGGAGCAGCGATGACCGAGCCCCGGCCGCCCGTCACCGTCCTCCTCGGGGGCCCCTCGGCCGAGCATGACGTGTCGATCGTGTCGGGGACGGCAATCGCGGACGCGCTCCGTTCGCGCGGCCATGTCGTGGAACAGGTCCTCCTCGATCTCGACGGGCGCTGGTGGTGGCTGCCACATGATCACGCCCGCGACGGCCGGCCGCAGCGCGACTACGACGACCCGGCAGCGCTTGGCGCCGAAGGTCCCCTGAACGTCGGTCCCGCGATCGATCGGCTCGCCGGCATGGACCCCGCACCGGTGGTCGTGATCGGGCTGCACGGACCGTTCGGCGAGGACGGCACCGTCCAGGCGCTGCTCGAGGCCGCGGACCTGGCCTACACGGGTTCGGGCATGGCCGCGTCGGCGCTGGGCATGGACAAAGCGCTCTTCAAGCGGATGTGTCGCGGGATCGGCCTGCCCGTCATCGACTGGATCGAGGTCCGCAGCGAGCGCTGGACGGCCGCTCGCGACGCGGTGCTGGCTGAACTCGAGGCCTTCGCCGCCGGCAGCGGCGACCCCCGGCTGATGATCAAGCCGGCACGTCTCGGCAGCTCGGTGGGCATGACGCTGGCCCATGACGCAGCCGAGCGCGCGGCCGGCCTCGACGTCGCATTCCGCTTCGATACCCTCGCCCTCGCAGAGCTCTACCTGCCGGGAGCGCGCGACCTCGAGGTGTCGGTCATCGGTAACGACCCCGCGCGGCTCGAGCTGTACGGGCCAGGCGAGATCATCTCCGGCCACGAGTTCTACGACTACGACGCCAAGTACACCGCCGGGCTATCCGAGACGTCGACGCGGGCCGAGGTCAGCGATGGCCAGCGCGCGGTCATGCACAAGATCTCGCGCGATGCCTACCGGGCCATCGGCGCCGAGGGCTTCGCGCGAATCGACTTCCTGCTGGCGGGTGACCGGCTGGTGCTGTCCGAGATCAACACGATCCCAGGCTTCACCCCGATCAGCCTCTTCCCGACGATGCCGGCGGAGGGCGGCTACACCTTCGAGGATGTCTGCGAGCGGATCGTTGCGCTGGCCATCGAGCGCCACGCGGCCCGCGTCCGGCGCCATCTCAGCGCGGACGATCTGCCCCGATGACCGGCCGCCTGCGCATGCGCAGCCGACCCCCGACGCGCGCCGTCGGCGCGGCGCCCATGCGCCGGACCCGTCCCGTGAAGCGAGCGTCGGCCGGCCTGTCGCCGGTTCGTGCCGGAGCGGTGCTGGCGATGCTCCTGTCGGCCTTCGCGATCTACGGCGTGGGCGCGTCGCCCGCATTCGACTTTGCCGACCTGCGCATCGAGGGCGCGACGTACACCGACCCCGAAGCCGTGCAACGGTCCGTGGAGCCCGCCCGCGGCGAGAACCTGTTCCTGCTGTCGACCGCGCCGCTGGTCGCGGAGCTGCGCAACATCGCGACCGTCGCCGATGCGCGCATCGGGATTGCCCTGCCGGGCACGCTCGTGGTGACCATCGACGAACGCGAGCCGATCCTCGCGTGGAAGATCGGCTCGCAGCGCTACCTCGTGGATCGGGACGGCCTGCTGGTCGGGCGCCTCGGCGACGACGCCCCGCCCGCAGCCGAGCAGCTCCCGACGGTCGTCGACGAGCGGGCGCGCTCGGCGGTGTTCGGTGTCGGCGTGCGCCTCGACCCGGTCGACGTCGACGCTGCGACGCGCCTGTCGTCCCTCACGCCGGCCCAGATTTCGAGTGCGGCTGGCCGCCTGGCGGTCGTCGTGACCGACGATCACGGCTTCGAGCTGCGGGCGGGGCCGAAGGGCTGGACGGCGATCTTCGGGTTCTATACGCCCCGCCTGCGGCTGACCGACATCATTCCCGGCCAGGTCCGCCTCCTGTCGCGGCTGCTCGAGGGGCGCGAGGCCGGCATCGACTCGATCGTCCTCGCCGACGAGCACGACGGCACGTACATCCCGAAGCCCACCCCGTCATCGTCGGCCAAGCCCGAGTGACAGGCTCGGGCTGGTCAAGGTTGCTGCGGTCCGATGCGGTCGGGTAGCCTTGGCCGCACGAACCGAGGGAGGGCGATCCGCACGTGCTGCTACCCCTGCTGGGGCTCCTGGTGGGCGTCCTCGCAGGACTCGTCCTCAACGTCAACGTCAGCTTCGAGTTCAGCCGCTATTCGGCGGTGGCAATCCTTGCCGCCCTCGACTCGGTCCTCGGCGCGGTCCGTGCGGAGCTCGACGGGGTCTACGACAATCGCATCTTCATCAGCGGGTTCCTGGTCAACGCGATCACCGCGGTCATTCTCACGTTCATCGGTGATCGCCTCGGCCTTGACCTGTACCTCGTGGCACTGATCACCTTCGGCTTGCGCATCTTCAACAACGTGGCCCTCATCCGGCGCCACTTCCTGTAGCCCCAAGCGGATCGGAGACGAACGACACGGTGGAACGAGAAGCGGTCCTCGTCGGCATCGACGTCGGCACCAGCAAGGTGTGCGCCCTCATCGGCGAAGTGAGCCGCGACGGGCGGCTCACGATCATGGGCCATGGGACCGTGCCCGCGTCCGGACTCAAGAAGGGCGTGGTCATCAACATCGACCAGACCGTCCGCTCCATCGCCGATTCGGTCGAGCGCGCCGAGCGCCTGTCGGGCTGGAAGATCGACCGGGCGTTCGTCGGCGTGGGCGGGCAGCACGTCGAGAGCCTCAACTCGCAAGGGCAGGTGGCGGTCACCGCCCACCACCGCGAGGTCACCCGCGAGGACATCAACCGGGCGATCGAGGTGGCCCGCGCCGTCAACATCCCGAACAGCCGCGACGTGCTGCACGTCGAGCGGCGCGGGTTCACCGTCGACGGCCAGGAAGGCGTCAAGGACCCGCTGGGGATGAGCGCGCTGCGGCTCGAGGTCGAGACGCACATCGTCACCGCGTCGGCCACCGCCGTGCAGAACCTGACCAAGTGCGTCCAGGCGGCGGGCGTGAAGATCGACGAGCTCGTCGCCAACTCGCTGGCTTCGGCCGAGGCGGTGCTGACCGAGACCGAGAAGGAGCTCGGCGTGGCCGTGGCCGACATCGGGGCGGGCACGATCGACCTCGCCCTGTTCCAGGAAGGCTCGCCGTTCCACACGCGCGTCCTGCCCGTCGGCGGCAACAACGTGACCAACGACGTCGCGATCGGGCTCAAGACCAGCCTGCAGGTCGCCGAGGAGCTGAAGATCCGCCACGGCACGTGCGATCTGCGTGCGGTCGGCGACGACGACGAGATCAGCGTGTCGGTGCTCGGCGAGGACGCCGGGCGAACGGTCAGCCGGCTCGAGGTCTGCCAGATCATCGAGGCGCGCATGCGCGAGACGTTCGAGCTGCTGCGCAACGAGATGCGCGCGGCCGGCGTGGGAATGCTCCCCGCGGGCGTGATCCTGACCGGCGGCGCGGCGCAGCTCGCGGGCGCGGCCGAGCTCGGGCGCGATGTGCTCGAGATGCCGGTCCGGGTCGCCTCGCCGTCGGGCATCGGCGGCCTGGTCGACACCCTCATGACACCGTCCTACAGCACGGGCATCGGGCTGCTCGAGTGGGGCGCGGCGGCGCTCGCCGCGGGCGAGCCGCTGCGTTACGAGTCGACGCCGGTCGGTGGGGGACTGGGCCGCATTCGGGATGCGCTCCGGTCGATCTTCCCGTAGCCCTCAGGCGGATGGCTCGCAGGAGCGTCGCCTCCGCCATCGGAGGGTCGCGAATCGACACGACGTTCCGACGGTGTCACGTCCAAAGCGGATGAAGACGGTCGAGCTCACCATCCACACCGGCCGGCGACGAGGCGTCTTCGACATCACCCGCGAATGTGCCGAGTTCGTCACGGGCGAGGGCGACGGCCTGCTCAGCGTCTTCGTGCCGCATGCGACGGCCGGACTGATCGTGATGGAAACCGGCTCCGGCTCCGACGACGACCTCGTCGATGTCCTCGACCGGCTGCTGCCGCGCGACGAACGCGCTTACCGCCACCGCCACGGGTCGCCCGGCCATGGCGCGGACCACCTCGTATCGATGGTTGCCTCACCATCGCTCATGGTGCCGGTTGTCGGCGGTCGGCTGGCGCTGGGGACATGGCAGTCGATCTGCCTGCTCGATCCGAACGCCGACAACGCCTCGCGAAGCGTCCGCCTGAGCTTCCTCGCCGGCTAGCTAGCAGGCTGGCCCTGGCGGGCGTTGAGTCGCCCCGGACTCAACGCGGCCACGAACGAGGGTGACGCGGAGGCAACCTTGAAGACCCCGCGTGGGAGTCGAGAACGAGCCGAGCTTGGTTGTGGCCGATCCGAGTCGTTCGTGACTCGCGTTCCGCCTCAGGCCCGCGAGCGACGAAGGCCCAGCCAGGCCCCGACGCCGATCAGGGCGATCGCTCCGGCGGCGATCGCGCCGATCAGGAACGGAGGGATGCCACTGTCATCCACGGGCGTGACGGGTTCGAGCACCATGAGCGGTTGGCTGGGGGCCGGGCTGACCGGCGCCACGACGGCTGGTGGCTCGCTGGGCACCGGCGTCACGGGGTCGACCTCGCTCGGCGGAAGCGTCGGAGCGGCCGACCCGCCGGCGCCGCAGACCGTGCCGATGAGCTGTTCTTCCGCGACCAGGGCGACCGGTTCCGGCTCGCCGCCGCTCTCGAGGGCGAGGGAGAACGTCGCCTCGGCGACGGGAGCGAACTGGTTCGTGCAGCCGGCCGCGTCCTCCGTGGTATCGGCGACGACGCCGGTGATCGTGATGGTCACCTCGGCCGGATTGGCCTCGGTGCCCCACGGCATGACTTCGACTTCGAAGGAGCCGTCGCCGCCCACCGAGACCTGCGCCGCGTGGATCCCGCCGCCATCGGGCGCGGTCATCTCGAGCAGGCCGTTCTCGACGGGGAACGGCTGGCCGTTCGCGTCGACGACCGTCCCGGTCAGGACGGGCGCATCCGCCGCGAACACGGGTACGACGGTCATGGACATGGCAGTGGCGGCGAACGAGATGGCGATCAGGTGACGGATCGAACGGGGCACGGGCCCTCCGGAAGTACGCTGCTGACGCTGGGACCTTCGGCAGTATCAAAGCACGATTGCGACGGTGTCCATCCGGCACATGCCCTAGTGCCAGGGCGCAACGACAATGCCCTCATCTGCACCGGAATCGGGCGCAGAACCCTGTACTCGACACGCCCGTCGGTCGCCCGAAGGTTGCGATGGTGCGCCCCCGCAACACGACCTGATTCGGGCGGCCAGGACCTTTGGTTCGCGGCCCCGCGAACCGGCGCGGCAGGTCATCGAGGCGTATACTCGCGGCCATCACGGACCGCGTCGTGCCGGGAGCCCGCGGCCAGGTCCGGTGCACCGTCGTCGCACCGTCGTTCATCGCCGTACCTGGCCCTCGAGGGCTGCCGGAGGAGAGGCCATGCCGCTGCGTTCCGATTCCGAGAACTTCGCGCTCATCAGGGTCATCGGAGTCGGAGGCGGTGGAAGCAACGCCGTCAACCGCATGATCCGGGCCGAGATGATGGGCGTCGAGTTCATCGCCTGCAACACCGACGCCCAGGCGCTCCTCCAGTCGGATGCGCCGCACAAGATCCGGATCGGCGACAAGATCACGAGGGGCCTCGGCGCGGGCGGTGATTCGTCCATCGGTCAGCGCGCGGCCGAAGAGGATTCCGAGAAGATCGCCCAGGCACTGGCGGACTCGGACATGGTCTTCATCACGGCAGGGCTCGGCGGCGGCACCGGGTCGGGCGGCGCTCCAATTGTCGCGCAGCTCGCCAAGCAGCAGGGCGCGCTGACGATCGCGGTCGTGACCAAGCCCTTCAGCTTCGAGGGCAACAAGCGCAAGCTCGTTGCGGAGCGGGCGGCGGACGAGCTGAAGGCCCAGGTCGATACGCTCATCACCGTCCCCAACGATCGGCTGAAGGACGTCGTCCAGAAGCAGACCTCGATCCTCGACGCCTTCCGCGTCGTCGACGACGTGCTGCGCCAGGGTGTGCAGGGGATCAGCGACATCATCACCATGCCCGGACTCATCAACCTCGATTTCGCCGACGGCCGCGCGATCATGAAGGACGCGGGTTCGGCGCTCATGGGGATCGGTCGAGGCAGCGGCGAGAACCGCGCCGTCGAGGCCGCGCGCGAGGCGATCGCGAGCCCGCTCCTCGAGGTCGACATCGCGGGTGCCCAGGGCATCCTGTTCAACATCACGGGCTCGTCGAACATGAGCCTTCACGAGGTGACCGAGGCCGCCGAGGAGATCCGCGGTGCGGCGGATCCGGAGGCCAACATCATCTTCGGCACGAGCTTCAACGACCGGCTCGGCGACGAGATCATGATCACCGTCATCGCGACCGGCTTCGACGGTGGCAAGCGCCGCCAGAGCTCGCGCTACGAGCCGAGCGAGGCGACGACCGACGGTTCGGCCTCGATCCGCGCGCCGCGCGAACGGGACTTCCTCGAGGAGCTGCAGCGCCAGCGCGAGGAGTCGGCCGACGGCGATGACGTGGCCGCGCGGCAGGACGCCGAGCCGGCGACGGCCGGAGCCCGCGCCGAGCGCAGTGTCGGTGAGCCGGTTCCCGTCAAGCGACCCTCCGCGTACGACGCCGACGACCTGGAGATTCCTTCGTTCCTGCGTCGCAAGTAGATCAGCTTCGGGCGGCGCACGCCCGGGTCCTCGATCGGATCGGGGAGGCGTGCGCCCGGGTCGGGCGTGACCCGCGCGGGGTGACGCTGGTCGCGGTTTCGAAGACGGTGGCCGCTGAGCGTGTGCGTGCCGCGGTTGAGGCCGGCATGACGCTCTTCGGCGAGAACCGCGTCCAGGAGGCGCTGGCCAAGGTCCCCGAGGTGCCGAGCGCCCGCTGGCATCTCGTCGGTCCGCTCCAGTCGAACAAGGCCCGCCGGGCCATCGAGGCATTCGACATGATCGAGACCCTCGACTCGGTCGCGCTGGCCCAACGGTTGGACCGCATTGCCGGGGAGCTGGGACGCGCCTCGGTTCCGGTCCTGCTCCAGGTCAACGTCGACCGCGACGTGGCGAAGTCGGGGTTCGCACCGGAGGAGCTCCCTGCGGCCATCGACGAGGTCCGCGGTCTGGCGCGGCTGGACGTCCGGGGCCTGATGACGATCGGACTGGAGGTGGCGCGGGCGGAGGACGCACGGGGCACGTTCGCCGGCCTTCGCGAGCTCGGGGAGCGGTTGCGCGCGACCTGGCCGGGCCTCGGGCCGGAGCTGTCGATGGGCATGTCCGACGACTACCCGATCGCGGTCGAGGAGGGCGCCACCATCGTGCGCGTCGGACGGGCCCTGTTCGGGGAACGGCCGCACGACCACGACCACCACTGAGGCCCCGGGGAATCCGGGAGCTCCGGCGACCCGCGCTACAATCGAATCCGTGGCCGAGATCTTCCTCCGGAACTTTCTGTCCGCCCTGCTGATCGCCCTGTGGCTGCTCGTGCTTGGCCGGGTCCTGATGTCATGGTTCGACCCGGGCCGCAGCAACCAGGTCTCGCGCTTCCTGATCCAGGCGACCGAGCCGATCCTGGCCCCCGTTCGCCGGTTCCTGCCGCAGACCGGCATGTTCGACTTCTCGGCGCTGATCGTGCTGCTCCTGCTGGGGACGTTGATGCGCGCCGTCCAGGCGTTGTGACCGGGAGCGAGAGCCGCTTCGCCGTCCGTCTCACACCGCGTGCCGGAGGCGACCACGTCGACGGCGTGGTCGAAGGCGAGCTGCGCGCCCACGTCGCCGCGCCAGCCGTTGAGGGAGCCGCGAACAACGCGCTCGTCCGCCTGCTGGCCGAGGAGCTCGGTGTGGCAAGGCGCGATGTGCGGATCGTGGCCGGCGCATCGAGCCGCCGGAAGCTGGTCGTCGTCGACGGTCTCGCACCGGAGCAGCTCGTTGCCCGCTGGCCCGGCCTGCGGGTATGATTCGGCGCCCTGGGGCGATTGGCTCAGTCGGTTAGAGCGTCCGGTTCACATCCGGAAGGTCACTGGTTCGAATCCAGTATCGCCCACCATCCTTCGTCCTCCGACCCCTCGTTCCGCTTGTGCTCCGCCTGCGCCCCGGGCGGCCGCAATCGAAACGCAACTCCGGCTCCGGCGCTCCGGCATGCCCGCAACGTGCGCGGCGCTAGCGTCGACTGAGGCCGGAGCCCTCGACAGGCCCGGCCCCACGGAGGTCGACATGGACCAGCTGAACCCGCAAGCCGCCGGCACGACCGTCCTCGAGATGCGTGACGGTGACGATTTCGTCTGCCCCAACTGCGGCTGCGAAATCATGCTCAAGCACCACGGCGACCCGGCGAAGATGCAGGACATGCGTCCGTTCACGTGCTGCTGTGGAACGCCGATGCAGCCCGAGCACCCCGACCGCGCGTGACCGAGCGAGCCGATCCGCACGGGTTCGACGGCGGGGTCGAGGCGGACCTCGCGGACCCGGGCGCCAACCGAGCCCCGGCGGATGGCGGCCGCGACGAGGTCGCGGACCCGGGCGCCACGACCAGGATCATTGACCTGCCAGGAGCGGAAGATCGACTGATTTCGTGACGGGCGTCACGAAGTCCGTTGATCCGGCGTCACAGCGTTCAACACAGCGCATCGGACGCCCTCCGATCCTGGGACTCCTCCTCCGCGACGAAGCCCCGGTCCTCCCCCGGGGCTTCTTCGTGCCCGGCGCCGTCCAGCTGAACGACGTGGGCTTCGTTAGCGCCTTGCCCACCTCGCCCATCTGGCCGGCGCATCCATCCGCCCGCCGCATCCCGAGCTCGCCCGGGATTCGACTCCCGCCCCTGATGCACGTTCCCGGCATCAACGATGCCGGGAAGTTGCATCGTGGGGGCAGGTGGTTTTCGGATCGCGGCTACGACCCGGAGCGGGCGAGGCGGCGGAGGACCGCGGGCAGGATGCCGCCCTGGCGGTAGTAGTCGACATCGATCGGCCCGTCGAGTCGGGCGATCGCTTCGAAGCGGCGTTCCCGGCCCGCGTCGTCGGTGACGCGGACCGTGACCGACGCGCGGGGACCGATGCCGTTCGCAAGCCCGTCGATGGCGAAGATCTCCCGGCCGCTGAGACCGAGCGACGAAGCCGAGTCTCCCGGCTTGTACTCCAGCGGCAGGACACCCATCCCGACGAGGTTGGAGCGATGGATCCGCTCGAAGCTCTCGGCGATGACCGCCCGGACGCCGAGCAGCGCGGTGCCCTTGGCCGCCCAGTCGCGGGACGACCCCGAGCCGTACTCGCGGCCCGCGAGCAGCACCAGGGGCGTGCCCTCGGCTGCGTAGCGCATCGCGACGTCGTAGATGAACCCCTGCTCGCCGTCGGGCAGGTGGACGGTGTACGGCCCCTCGGTGCCTTCGACCAGCCGGTTGCGCAGCCGGATGTTGCCGAACGTGCCGCGCATCATCACCTCGTGGTGTCCGCGCCGGGCGCCGTACGAGTTGAACTCGAGCGGGGTCACGCCGCGTTCCTGCAACCACTGCCCGGCGGGCGATGACGCGGCGATCGAACCGGCCGGGGAAATGTGGTCCGTCGTCACCGAGTCGCCGAGGACGGCCAGGGCGCGCGCACCCTCGATGTTCGTGAGCGGCCGCTCCTCGAACGTGAGGCCCTCGAAGAAAGGCGGCTTGGCGATGTAGGTCGATGCCTCGTCCCACGCATAGCGGTCGCCATGGGGGATCGGCAGCGCGCGCCAGCGCTCATCGCCTTCGAACACCACCGCATAGGTCCGCCGGAACAGGTCCGGGTCGATGGAGCTGCCGATGACGTCGCGGATCTCGTCGAGAGACGGCCAGACGTCGGTCAGGTAGACGGGCGTCCCGTCGTCGGCGATGCCGAGCGGCTCCCGGGTGAGGTCGATATCGACCCGACCGGCCAGCGCGAAGGCGACGACCAATGGTGGCGAGGCAAGGTAGCTCGCACGCGCGAGGGGATGGATGCGGCCTTCGAAGTTGCGGTTGCCCGACAGGACTGCCGCGACAACCAGGTCGTTCGCTTCGACCGCCGCTGCGACGGGTGCGTCAAGCGGACCGGAGTTGCCGATGCAGGTCGTGCAGCCGTAGCCGGCCAGCGCGAAGCCGAGCTGCTCGAGCGGGGCCATCAAGCCGGCCGCCTCGAGGTAGCCGGTCACCGCCTTGGACCCCGGCGCGAGCGACGTCTTGACGGTCGGCTCCACCCGCAGCCCCCGGGCGACCGCGTTGCGCGCGAGCAGCCCGGCGCCGATCATGACCGTCGGGTTCGACGTGTTCGTGCACGAGGTGATCGCGGCGATCGCCACCGACCCGGTGCGGATCGAGGCGCGGCCCTCCGGCAGCTCGAGCTCCACGGGCGTGTATTCGCGCCGATCCGATGCGCTGCCGATGGGCGCTGCAGGAGCGGGCGCCTCCTCCTTGTCGTCCGCCGCGAACGAGGGCGGATCGCTCGCCGGGAAGGACGCCTCCGAGGCCGTCGCGACCAGGTCGCGGGGATTGCGCGCCGGCGCTGCACCGGGTGCCGGCCCAAGGCCGTCCGGGAAGTTCGAGCGGAAGTTGCGACGCAAGGCGTCGAGCGGCACCCGGTCCTGCGGACGCCGCGGACCGGCCACCGACGGCACGACCGTCCCGAGATCGAGCTCCAGGAGCTCGTCGAATACCGGATCGGCGCCCGGGACGCGCCACAGGCCTTGCTCCTTCGCATAGCGCTCGACGAGGGCCACCCGCGAGTCCGGCCGCCCCGTCAGGCGCAGGTACGTCAGCGTCTCGTCGTCGACCGGGAAGAGCGTGGCGGTTGCCCCGAACTCCGGGCTCATGTTGCTGATCGTGGCGCGGTCGGCGAGCGTCACGCCGGCCAGCCCGTCGCCGGCGAACTCGACGAACGCACCGACAACGCCATGCGCGCGCAGCAGCTCGGTCACGACGAGGACGAGATCGGTTGCGGTCGACCCGCGCGGCAGCTCGCCGCGCAGGTGCACGCCGACGATCCGCGGCATGGGCTGGTAGAGCGGCTGGCCGAGCAACACTGCCTCGGCCTCGATTCCGCCAACGCCATAGCCGAGCACGCCCAGGCCGTTGACCATCGTCGTGTGCGAGTCCGTGCCGACCAGCGTGTCCGGGAAGGCGACGCCGTCGCGCTCGTCGACGACCGTTGCGAGGAACTCGAGGTTGACCTGGTGGACGATGCCCGTGCCGGGCGGCACCACGCGCAGGTCGCGGAACGCGGTCTGAGCCCAGCGCAGCAGCTGGTAGCGCTCGCCGTTGCGCTCGTACTCGCGCTCGACATTGAAGGCAAACGCGCGCGCGTTGCCAAACATGTCGACCTGGACCGAGTGGTCGATGACCAGGTCGGCCGGGACCAGCGGATTGACCAGCCCCGGGTCGCCCCCGAGATCGGCCATGGCGTCGCGCATCACGGCGAGGTCGACGATCGCCGGGACGCCGGTGAAGTCCTGGAGGATGACCCGCGACGGCATGAACGGGATTTCGGCCTCGGCCGTCGCTCCCGGACGCCAGGCGGCCAGGGTCTCGACGTCCTCGGTCCGGACGATCCCGCCGCCGGCGTGACGCAGCACGTTCTCCAGCAGGATCTTGAGGGTGACCGGCGCGCGGCCCAGGTCGAGCTTGCCGTCGAGCGCCGATAGCCGGTAGTACGCGTAGCGGTCGTCGCCCACGTCGAGTGACGCGCGAGCCGCGAGGGGATCGATCGTGGGTTGCCGGGATGCCATCGAAGCACGCCTCCTGTCATCAACCGCGCGGAGCGCGGGCCAGTCGGCGCCGGACGGGTGCGCCCGTCCCGGGTCGAGATCGACCACGAGTATAGCAGCCGCCCGGCCGAGCTCCCCGGGCACCCTCTAGACTCGCCGAATGCGGCCATTCGGCGACCTGCCCGGCGACGACCCCGAACGCGACGCGCGACGCGCCGACGAGGAGGCACGCGCGCGAGCCGCGCAGCGTCGCGAAACGGTTGCCGAGCTGGAAGCAGCAGGGATCGAACTCGATCCCACGCCGCCCGGAACGCATCGCCACGGCGACCTGGTCCACCCGAGCGATCACGCCCATCCCCATCAGCACGCGGAGGCGGGGGAGCCGCCGGTTACGGGCATCGTGGGGGCGGGGGCGGTCGGCACGGCGCTGGGGGTGGCCCTGTCGCGGGCTGGCTGGCCGGTCCACGCCGTCGCAAGCCGCGACCTCAGCCGCCGCGATCGCTTCCGCGGCCTGGTCGCGGTGGAGCGCGCCTTCATCGACGCCCAGGCGCTCGTCGAGGAGGTCGAGTTCGTCATCCTGGCCGTGCCCGACGACGCGCTCGTACCCCTTGCACGCTCGATCCGCATGTACGGCGGCCAGGCGATGATCCACACGAGCGGTGCGCTCGGGGCCGAGGTCCTCGCGCCTGCCCAGGGCGCCGGGACGCAGGTCGGGTCGTTCCACCCGCTCGTCGCGTTTGCCGACACCGAGCGGGCCGTGGCGGCACTGCGGGGCGCAACGGTCGCGATCGAAGGGGACGACCAGCTGCTGGCCCTGCTCGCCCGGATGGCCGAGCGCATCGGTGCGCGTGCCGTCCGCCTGGCTCCGGGTTCCAAGCCGGCCTACCACGCCGCCGCCGTCCTGGCCGCGGGCGGGTTCGTCGCCCTCCTCGACGCCATCGCCGAGCTGGGCCGGGTGGCCGGCCTGGACGAGGCCGGCGCGCTGGCGATCTACGGACCGTTGATCGAGGGTACCCTCGGCAACGCCCGCGCGCTGGGGATCCGTGCCGCCCTCACCGGGCCGATCACGCGCGGCGACGACGGGACGCTGCGCGCCCATCTGGCCGCCCTCGAGGCTCACGCTCCGGGCGTCGTCGACCTGTACCGGGCGGCCGCGGAACGCGAGATCCGCCTCGCCGAGGAGCGGGGCGCGCTGACACCGGCAGGCGCGGAGACCCTGCGCTCGTCACTTGCATCGGCCCGGTGAACCGCTACCATTGCGGCCCATGGAGCACAGCATTGCCGCCAAGTACGCGGCCCGGCCGGCGGCCCGATTCGTCCGTCCCTCGGCCCGGACGCGGGAGCGGCGACTGGGTCTCCGCGTGACCGGCACCTTCCGTGCCACGGCCGGTCGCGCCACGGTCCTCCGCCGGGCCGATCTCGGTCCGCTCGCCCGGATGCGGGCGAGCTGGCGCGCCATCCGACCGGCGGTTCCGCAGCGTCCCGTCAGCGGCCGTCCGCGACCGCAGGTCACGATGATCTGGCCCCGCTCCGGGCGCACGGGATCGGCCGGCCGCTCCAGCGCCGCTTCGGCGCCGTGGCACGCCTGAGGAACGCGACGGCCACGTCCGCCGGCGGCATCGTGATCCGCTTCGACGGATCGGCTCCCCAGTTCGTCGCGGGCAGCCGTCGACGTGAGCGCGACAGTCGCACCTGGACGCTCCCGAAGGGCACGCCCAACGCCGGCGAGACGATCGAGCAGACCGCGCTTCGCGAGGTCGCGGAGGAGACCGGCCTCGAGGTGCGCATCACCGCCCCGCTGGACTCCATCGAGTACTGGTTCGTGCTCAGCGGGACGCGCATCCACAAGACCGTTCACTATTTCCTCATGGAGCCAACGGGCGGCGACCTGGCCGGACACGACCACGAGTTCGAGGAGGTCCGCTGGGTCCGCTTCGACGAAGCCGACGCCCTGCTGACCTTCGAGACCGAACGCGCCCTGGTCGCCAGGGCCGCCGCCACCCTGCACATCGATCCGATGATCGCGTCGCCCGCCGAGGCGGAGGCATGAGCGCCGGGGAGGCGACCATCCAGACCACGCCGCTCGCGGAGCGACACCAGGGCCTCGGGGCACGGATGATCGAGTTCGGCGGCTGGCTCATGCCCGTCCAGTACCGCTCGATCCTCGACGAGCACCGGGCGGTCCGCGAACGGGTCGGGCTGTTCGACCTGTCGCACATGGGCGAGCTGTTCGTGGAGGGGCCCGAGGCAGGCGAGGCGCTGGCCTATGCCCTGGTGACGAACCCACCCACCCTCAAGGAAGGCCGCGCGCAATACTCGATGATCGCGGCGCCCGACGGAGGGATCATCGACGACCTGATCGTCTACCGGCTCGGCGAGGCCCGCTTCCTCGTCGTCGCCAACGCCTCGAACGCGCTGGTCGTGTCCGACGCGCTGGCCGAGCGGCTGGCCGGGTTCAAGGCGGTGCTCGACGACCGCTCGCTGGCCACCGCGCTGATCGCGATCCAGGGACCGCGCTCGCTCGACGTGCTCCAGCCGCATACGGACGTCGACCTGGCGGCACTGCGCTATTACGCGATCGCCGAGGGCCATGTCGCGGGCATGGATGCCCTCGTCGCACGCACCGGGTACACCGGTGAGGATGGCTTCGAGATCTTCGTCGATTGGGTCAGGGCGGGGGAGCTGTGGGACGTCCTCCTGCCTGCCGTCCAGGCCGCGGAAGGCCTGCCCGTCGGCCTGGGCGCTCGCGACACGCTCCGGCTCGAGGCCGGCATGCCGCTCTACGGCAATGAGCTCGACCGGACGACGAACCCGTTCGAAGCCAACCTCGGGCGTGTGGTGAAGCTGGACAAGGCCAATGACTTCGTCGGGCGAACCGCGCTCGAGAAAGTCGCCGCCGGCGGACCGGCTCGCCGCCTCGTCGGGCTCGTCATGGAAGGACGCGGGATTGCCCGCCACGGCTATGCGGTCCACGCCGGCGAGCGGCGCACCGGTGTCGTCACGAGCGGCACCCAGTCGCCGACCATCGGCAGCCCGATCGCGATGGCCTACGTCGCAACCGGCGACGCCGAGCCGGGTACAGTACTGGACGTCGAGATCCGCGATCAGCGGGTCCCGGCCCGGGTGGTCCCTTTGCCCTTCTACGCGAGGGCGTCGAGCTAGCCGCGGTCCGCGACATACGGAGGAGCCTCGTTCATGGTGCCGACCGATCTCCGCTACACCAAGGACCACGAATGGGTCCGCACGGATGGGGACGAGGCGACGATCGGCATCACGCAATACGCGGCGGACCAGCTGGGCGACATCGTCTTCGTGGAGCTGCCGGCGACCGGGACGACCGTCGACCAGTTCGCGACGTTCGGCGTCGTCGAATCGGTCAAGGCGGTCAGCGATCTCTTTGCCCCGGTCAGCGGCGAAGTCACCGCCGCCAACGGCGAGCTCACCGGCAGCCCGGAGGTCGTCAACGGCGATCCCTACGGGGCGGGCTGGATGCTCCGGGTCCGCGTGTCCGACGCCAGCCAGCTCGACGAGCTGCTCGACGCCGCCGCCTACGACGAGCTCATCGCGGCGGGCTGAGCGCGATGCCGTACGGACCCCACACGGACGGCGATCGCGAGCGGATGCTCGCGGCGCTCGGACTGGATTCGGTGGAGGCGCTGTTCGCCGACATCCCGGCTGAGCTGCGGGCGAGCGGGCTGGACCTGCCCGAACCGGAGCCCGAGCTCGAGCTGGCCGCCCGGCTGCAGGCGCTTGCCGGCCGCAACCGGACCGACGTCGTATCGTTCCTGGGCGCGGGCGTGTACCGCCACTGGACGCCGGCGGCGGTGGACCAGCTGCTCCTCCGTGGCGAGTGGTACACCGCGTACACGCCGTACCAGCCGGAGGTCAGCCAGGGGACCCTGCAAAGCATCTACGAGTACGAGTCCCTGGTCGCGGAGCTGCTCGGCCTTGACGTCGTGTCGGCGTCGCATTACGACGGGGCCGCCGCGGCGGCCGAGGCCGCGCTGATGACCTGCCGCCAGACGCGTCGCGAGCGCGTCCTCGTGTCGCACGGGGTCCACCCCCACGTGCGGGCGACCATGGCCACGTACTTCGGCGGCGGGCTGGAGCTCGAGGAGATCCCGCTGGTCGCCGAGGGCGAGGCGGCAGGGACCACGGACCTCGCGGCGCTCCAGGCGCTCCTGGGAGACGCCGAGCGCCCCGTCGCCGGGGTCATCGCGGCACAGCCGAACTTCTACGGCCTGCTCGAGCCGATGTCCGAGCTCGGCGATGCCGCCCACGCCGCCGGCGCCCTGTTCGTGGCGGTCGTCGAGCCCGTCTCGCTGGCCGTGCTCCAGCCCCCGGGCGCCTACGGCGCGGACATCGCGGCGGGCGAGGGCCAGCCGCTCGGGATCGCCCCGCAGTACGGCGGCCCGTACCTGGGCATCCTCGGCACGACCGACGCCCTCGTCCGCCAGATCCCCGGCCGGCTGGTCGGCATGACCACCGACCTCGACGGCCAGCGTGCCTTCGTCATGACGATGCGCGCCCGGGAGCAGGACATCCGTCGCGACCGGGCAGCCAGCAACATCTGCACCAACCAGGCGCTGCTGGCGCTGGCCGCCTCGATCTACCTCGCGACCATCGGCCCGCACGGGTTGCGCGATGTGGCCGCGACCGGCGTGGCCCGTGCCGGCGAGCTCGAGAAGGCCCTGGCGGCCGCGGGTGTGGAACGGCTCCACCGCGCCCCGTTCTTCAACGAGTTCGCGGTCCGCGTTCCGGAGGCGCGCGCGGTGCACCGCCGGTTGCTCGACCGCGGGTTCCTCGCCGGCCTGGTGCTGGCCGACGCCGAGCCCGACGACCCGGCCGTTGCCGACGCCCTGCTGGTGTGCGCCACCGAGGTCACCACGAGCGATGACATCGCCCGCTTCGCCGCGGCGCTCGAGGAAGAGCTGGCCGGCGGCAGCGGGATGCGCTCCGAGCTCGCGGGAGCGGCCCGATGAGCGTCGTCGGCCCGAAGCTCCAGCCGACGCTGTTCGAGCGATCGCGTCCGGGTCGCGGCGACGGCAAGATCCCGCACCCGCCCAAGGACGCCCTCGACCGCCTGCCGGCCGCGGCGCTGCGCGACACGCCGCCCGCCTTGCCGGAGCTCAACGAGCCGGAGGTCGTCCGCCACTACGTCAACCTGTCGCAGCTCAACTTCGCGGTCGACACGGGTTTCTATCCGCTGGGCTCGTGCACCATGAAGTTCAATCCCAAGCTCAACGAGTGGGCCGCCCGCCTGCCGGGCTTCGCCGGCCTGCACCCCATGGCCCCCGACGAGGCCGCGCAAGGGACGCTGCAGCTGCTGTGGGAGCTCGAGCAGGCGCTGATGGCGATAAGCGGGATGCGCGCCGTGACGCTCCAGCCTGCGGCCGGCGCCC
>DASTYU010000277.1:0-4215 GCA_035764655.1 Candidatus Limnocylindrales bacterium | reverse complement strand
CCGCTCGGGCGTCGCGCGAATGAACACGGTATAGACGTGGGCCGGTGCGTCCATGGAGTCCCCTTCCAGGCGGTGCTTGATGGTCGTCATGGCGCCGACGACCGGGGCGGCGTATTTGCTGATCCAGCGGTCGTGGATCAGGCGGATCCCGACGGGGTTCAGGTAGTGGCGCTTCTCCCGTCCGGCGCGCTGCGTCGAGACGAGCCCGGCCCCTTCGAGCACCGCGAGGTGCTTCATCACCCCGAACCGCGTCATCTCCGGCAGGTGGCCCGTCAGGTCGCCGAGTGTCTGGCCGTCCCGCTCGAACAGTCGATCGAGGAGGAGCCGCCGGTTCGCGTCGCCGAGCGCTCGGAACACCGGTGCCATCGGATCCATGCCGTCATTATGTGACCAAATAGTCACATGTCAACCACCAACGCGCGCGAGGACTGCACGGAAACGCGGCGGGCTCGAAACCCGCCGCGTCCTGAACGCGTATCGTGGACGGTTGGCTACCGCAGGGGTCCGTGACCCAAGGCGTGCGTCGTGGTCCCGGCCGGCGGCTGAACATTCCGCTGCGGCACATCGAATCCATCGCCAGCGAAGCCGTCGCCCCGATACGGGATCTTGCGAGCCGAACTCGGTCCGGCCGTCACGCTCGCCTGGGTCCCGCCAGCGTCTCCGGCGAGTGGGCCGCTACCTGCCTCGACGCGAGCATTCCGAACAGCGGACTCGTGTGACGTTGCGACGATTGCCGTGGCGAGCGCGCTCGTGCTGGTGGTGGCAGCGGAGATGCCCGCATAGACCGCCCCGCCGAGCACGCTGCCCGCCAGCAGCGTACCGGCCAACAGTGCCCCAAGACCTGCGCGCGGGAGCGAGATCCGGCTCCCCTCCATCGACCGAGTGGTCATCCCTGCCGTCATCGTTCCCTGCCTCCATTCATCTGCCTCGGTGCCGCCGGCACTGCGGCGGTCTTCGAGTCCAGACGATGGCGAGAGCAGGGCGCCACGACATCGGTCGGACGACCGAGAGGGCATTCGGAGGCATGCCTAAAACGCAGGGCAGTGGAACCGACATTCGGGTCGGCGCCGTTGACGTACCTCGGCAGGTTCGGCGCCTAGACTGCGGTCATGCCCATCCGACAGTTCTACGATCGCTGGCCGCAGTACAACCGGCGCTTGACCGAGGTCGTCGCGGTGATGACCGACGAGCAGCTCGCAATCAGGCCGGATCCCGAACGCTGGCCGATCTGGGCCACGGTCGGCCATACCGCCGCCATGCGCGTGTACTGGCTCTGCGGCGTGCTGAAGGAGCCCGGCGCCGATGGGACGCCCTGGCCGGACCTCCCCGACGACGGCTGGGAGGACCATCTCGACCAGCCGCGGAGCGCCGGCGAACTCGTTTGGGCGCTCGAATCAACCTGGGCCGTCGTCGATGGCGTGCTCGATCGCTGGACACCGGAGATGCTCGGCGAGGAGGTGGAGCGACCCTCCGGTGACACTCGCCAGGTCCACACACGGTCCTCGATCCTGCAGCGAATGCTCACCCATGACGCGTACCACTGCGGCGAGCTGTCCCAGACGCTCGGGATCGCAGGGCTTCCCCAGATCGATCTCTGGCGAGCCGATTGACCCTCACCACGCGGCAGCTGGACCGGACGACCCTCGCCCGAGTCGCCGGTTTCGTCCTGGTCGTGACCGGCGTGCTGGTCTTCCTACGGGTAGGCACCCATGACCTTCCAGGCGTCGCAGGCATCGCGTCTGTCGCAGTCGCCGCAGCCGCCATCGCGTCGATCGTCTGGATGTACGTCATTCCGGGTGGGGACAAGGAGTTCTACTGGCCGCCCCTCACGTCGACCGTCATCGCCATCCTTGGCTCGGTCGCGCTCGTCGCGAGTCGCTTCCTGCGCCGCGGTCGCCCTCAGGTTTCGGGGAAGAGCCCGACGTAGCGGACGCCGACGCGGGGTTCGGCCATCCAGCCCTCGGCCAGGGCGCGCCATTCGAGGTAGTGCGGCGTCTCCTTGTGCGCAGCGGCCGCGGCCTCGTCGATATACCACTCGTGGAGGATGAACCGGGTCGGGTCCTCAATGGACTGAAGGACGTCGAAGCGGATATTGCCGGGCTCCCGGATCGACGCCTCGTGGTTGGCGCGAATTGAATCGATGAAGTCGTTGACGTGCCCGGGCTTCACGTGGACGTGGACGAGGGTGACGTACATGTCGGGATCGTACGCCGGTCGCCGCGTCAGGCGGGGTGGCTCGGCTCCCGCTCGCCCGACAGGTATGCCACCGGCTCCTTGATGAAGGCGGTCCGGCAGCCGACCGAGCAGAACGCGTAGACGACACCCTCGTGCTCGGCGAGGTGGCGGGCGTGCGCCCGATCGACCGTCATCCCGCACACCGGGTCGAGCAGGACGATGTCGTCGACCGCTGGCCTGTCATCGGTGACCACGGTCTGGCCCGCGGCAACGGTCGCGGGACCCGGGGAGGCAACGAACGACGCCCGACCACGTCGGACCTGGACGAGCTCCGCGAGGATCGACAGGGCGACCTCTTCGGCAGTCTCCGCCCCGAGATCCAGGCCGGCCGGCGCTCGCAGCGCCGCCAGCCGTTCCTCGGCCATACCGTTCTCCTCGAGGAGCCACGATCGAACGACGGCGGCCCGGGTCGGCGACGCCACGAGCCCGACGTACGACGCGTTCCGGCGCAGCGCCGAGGCAAGCGCCTCCTCGTCCCAGATGCCCTGCGTCGCGACCACGATGTACGGCTGCGCGTCGGGATCCTGTCGGTGCAGGGCGGTGTCGGCGACGACCGTCGCGCCGGGGAACGCCTCCGGATCGGCGACCGGGTCGAACAGGGTCACCTGCCAGCCACAGGCAGCACCCAGCGCCGCCAGGGCGCCGGCGATCGGGGTCGTGCCGGCGACCCACAGGGTCGGCGCGGGAAGGTGCGGTTCCACGTAGATCTCCAGCGTGCCCCCCGAGTGGCAGGACATGACGAGCTCGACGATGCCGTCGCCGCGGCGCCCCTCGGCGGGGGCGTCCTTCGAGAGTCGGAGGAGCCGCGGCTGGCCGTCGGTCATCGAGCGAAGCGCCTCGCGCACGACCACGGGCTGGGCACAGCTGCCGCCGACCCAGCCCTCGATGGTGCCGTCCGGATGGACGATCCCCGCCGCCCCCGGTCGTGCCGAGGTCGGCCGCCGGACCGCGACGACCGTGGCGACGGCAAAGGTCCGCCCGGTTGCCTCGAGCTCGGCGGCGCGCGAGAAGATCCGGCCAGTCGTCACGCGGTGGACCGGACGTGCATGGGGTGCATGTAACGACCATCGAAGGAACGAATCCGGTCCCCGCGGCCGGCCTCGTTGGCCGTTACGTGCATGGGGTGCACAAACGGGCCAGCGAGACCCTGACTCGGCCCGATCCCAACCAGCTCGTTTGCCGTTACGAGCATGGGGTGCACGAACCGCGCCGTGATGCCGTCATGCCAAGCCCTTCTCGTGGAGGATCGCCCAGACCTTGGGCGGCGTGATCGGGATATCGATGTTGCGGACGCCCAGGTGCCACAGCGCGTCGACCACTGCATTCGCGATCGCCGGCGGCGCCCCGACGGTCGCCGACTCACCCACGCCCTTGGCCCCGATCGGGTGGTGCGGCGACGGCGTCACGGTCTTCTCCAGCTCCCAGGCCGGCGTCTCGACCGCGGTCGGCAGCAGATAGTCCATGAACGTCCCGGCCAGGTTGTTGCCCAGCTCGTCGTAGGTGATCTCCTCGTACAGCGCCGGGGCGAGACCCATGGTCAAACCGCCGTGGATCTGCCCGTCGACGATCATCGGGTTGATGATGTTGCCGCAGTCGTCGACCGCCACGAAGCGGCGGACCTTGACCTCGCCGGTGCCCTTGTCGATGTCGACGACCGCGATGTACGACCCGAACGGGAAGGTGAGGTTCGGCGGGTCGTAGTAGTCGACGGCCTCGAGGCCTGCCTCCATGCCCGGCGGGTGGTTGGTGTAGGCCGCGAAGGCGATCTCCTGGATCGTCTTGAACCGGTCGGGCGAGCCCTTGACCGAGAACTTGCCGTTGGTCCACTCGAGATCGTCGGGCGACGCCTCGAGCAGGTGCGCAGCGAGCTTGCGCGCCTTGTCGCGGATCTTCCGCGACGCGATGGCCGTCGCCGCGCCGGCGACCGGCGTCGAGCGTGACGCGTACGTGCCCAGCCCATAGGGCGCGGTATCCGTATCG
>DASTYU010000276.1:0-3259 GCA_035764655.1 Candidatus Limnocylindrales bacterium | reverse complement strand
CCCGCGGCCGCGGGCGTCGACCTGTGTTAGGTAGCAGCGAGTGCCTCCGTGGGGGCGACCCTGGCGGCGCGGATCGCCGGGTAGAGGCCGGCCACTCCCCCGATGCTGAGGGCTGCCGCGAGACCCCCTGCGACCGCCCAGGTGGGGACGTCGGTGGGCCAGCCTTGGATGGTCGCGTAGACCGCCGTCACTGCCGATCCGAGCACGATGCCGGCGCCGCCTCCGAGCAGTGAGAGGAGGAGGGATTCGGTCAGGAACTGGCTGCGGATGTGCTCTCGGGTGGCGCCGAGCGAGCGGCGGAGCCCGATCTCGGAGCGGCGCTCGAGCACGGAGATGACCATGGTGTTGGCGACGCCGATCCCACCGACGAGCAGCGCGACGGCACCGAGTCCGAGCAGGAGCGCGGTGAGGGTCTTGTCGGCGGCGGCCTTGGCCGCGAGCGCGTCGGAGGGGCGCGACACGTCGACCTCGTTGGGTTGCGCGGGATTGGCCGTGCGGGCGAGCAGGTCGCGAGCCGCTTCGACGGCGTCCGGGTTCGTCCGTGTGTAGATGGTGGTGATGTCGCCGTCGAAGCCGAGATAGCGCTGCGCGGCTGGCCAGCCGATCAACGCGCCGAGGTCGAGCTCGGGCGCGAGCGGCACCGGGTTGAGGATGCCGATGACGGTGAACCAGCGCCCGCCGAGCCAGATCTGCGTGTCGCGGTGGAGGGCGCCGATGCCGAGACGGTCGGCGGTGGCGGCGCCGAGCACGACGGCCGGGTAGCGGGCGATAGCGCTGTTGAGCCAGATCCCGGAGCGCACGCTGGCGCGCACGGTTCCGAGCAGGCCGGTGCGCACCGCGTAGGTGCCGATCCCGCCGGATTGGGGGGCGGGGATTCGGTCGGTGCGGTACACCTTCGCGTCTGCGAGCAGGCCGATCGCGGTGACCGACTCGACGGGGCGGATCCGGCCGATCATCGCGACCGACTGGTCGGGCAGCGTGGCCTCCTCCCCGAACAGGGTGAGGCCGGGCGCGACGGTGAGGAGATTGGTGCCTAGGGAATCGAGCAGCCGGTTCAGCTGCGCGCGGCTGGAGGTGGAGGTGCCGACGACGGCGACCATCGCCGCGATGCCAATCGCGATCCCGAGCGCGGAGAGGACGACCCGCAGGGGGCGGGCGCGCAGCCCGTACGCCCCCAGCCGCAGGATGTCACGTGGGCTCAAGCGGCCGGGTGGCGGTGCCGCGGTCACCGTCACGCCGCCATCCGGTCGTCGACGACGTGGCCGTCCAGCATGGAGACCTGCCGGGACAGGTGCGACGCGACCAGCTGTTCGTGCGTGATCACCACGATGGTCGTCCCGCTCTCGTTGAGATCGAGCAGCACCCGCATCACGCCCTCGCCCGACTGGCTGTCCAGGGCACCGGTCGGCTCGTCCGCGAGCAGCAGCGCCGGTTCGCGCACGAGCGCGCGCGCGATCGCGGTGCGTTGCTTTTCGCCACCGGACAGCTCGTGCGGCCGGTGGGTCAGCCGGTGCCCGAGCCCCACCCGCCGCAGCGCCGCTTCGGCGCGTTCCCGTCGTTCACGCAGACCGGTGCCGGTGTAGAGCAGTCCGTCGGCGACGTTGTCGAGGGCGGACACGCCCGGCGCCAGGTGGAAGAGCTGGAAGACGAAGCCGATCCGTCGCGCCCGCAGCGCCGAGAGCTCGCGGTCGGAGAGGGCGGCGACGTGGAACCCGTCGATGACGACGTCGCCGGCGCTCGGGCGGTCGAGCGTCCCCATCACGTTCAGCATCGTCGTCTTGCCTGAGCCGGACGGCCCCACGATCGCGACCAACTCGCCTTGGCCGATGTCGAGATCGATCCCGTGGAGCGCGGTGACACCGCCGGGGTACTCGCGGCTGACCCCGCGGAGCCTCACGATCGGCTGGGGCGCAGTCGTCACTTCGGAACGCCCACCCGTGTGCCTACCGCAATCCCCTTGCCACGCACCTCCACCTGCCCGGCCGCGAACATCCCTGTGCGCACCGGCACGATCCGCGTCCTGGCACCGTCGACGACCTCGACGCCGAAGCCACCCTTGGGAAGCGCGAGCAGCGCGGTCACGGGAACCGCCAGCACGTCTGCGCGCTTGCTGCTGACGAAGTCGACATCGACGGGGGCGGAGTCGAGCGCGCCGAGCGCCTTCTGGTCGGCGATCGTGACCGTCACCTCGACGACCGCGGCGGACGCGGTCGCGGTCGTGTCCGCTGGGGCCGCGCCCTCCTCGGAAGCCGTACCCTGGGCGGTGATCGTCGTGCCGACTTCGGTAATCGTTCCTTTGAGCGGGCGCAGGCCGGGAATCGTGATCGTTACGCGGCGGCCCTTGGCGGCGAGTGGGCGGTCGGCCACCTCGAGCTCGACGGTCACGAGGCGGCTCGTGCCGGTGTAGGTGAGTACGGTGGCGCCGCCCTCGCGCGCCTCGCCGCCGACCACGTCACCGACTCGCGCCGTGTGTCCGGCGACGCGTACCGGGCCGGGCGTGAACAGCACCTGGCCCGGTTCGATCGTTCCCGTCTTCGGAAGACCGAGGTCCGCTTGCCAGCTGCGGACCGCGGCGGCGGTGCCGGCGGTGTAGGTGCCGTCGACAGTGAAGCCGCCGTAGCCGAGGGCGGCGAGGTTCCGCTCCACCTGGCGGACGTCGCGGCCCTTCGCGCCGGGAGTGAGCGGGCGATACAGCGGCAGCGACCCGTAGAGCGCGAGGACCGGGCGCTCGTCGACCCTGAAGAGCGGCTTGCCCCGTCGCACCGTCGAACCGACCGGCGCGATCCAGGTGAGTGTCCCGCGTCCGGTGGCGGAGAGCGGAACCGTGTCGCCGTAGCCGAGCGTCCCCGGCACCGTCTTCGTCTCCACGAGCGTCGTCCGGATGACCTTCGCGGTGGCGGGAGGCAACGCCGAGTCGGCGGCCGGCTCCTTGGCGGCGGATCCGAAGGCGAGCACCAGGCCTGCGACCGTTCCGATCAGGAGTGCGGTCGCGACGCCGGCGAGCACGAGCTTGCGCCTCATCGATGCTCGCCGCCGCCGGGGAGCTTGTCGCGACAGGCTTCCGCGGCAGTTCGGTACTGCGGTTTGTCTTGTTGCTCGTGGCCCGCTCCGCGCAGTCGTCCCTGCGCGTCCGGGTCGGGAAAGTCGGGCAGGCCGTTCGCGCGCATGCACTGCGAGAACTCGCGCATCTGCTCCACGAACGCCGGGTCGCCCGTGTTTTCGTGTTCGCCGCCCGGGGCCAGGTCACTGCACGCATCCT
>DASTYU010000275.1:0-13139 GCA_035764655.1 Candidatus Limnocylindrales bacterium | reverse complement strand
CGCGTCGATCGCGACTTCGACGAAGCGCGTCGCGCCGGACGCCACCGGCACGCCCGGCCCGTCGTCGAGCCCGAGCTCCAGCGCGGCCACGTTCAGATCCGGACCCGGCGCCCCGGGTAGCGGCGGTGCTCTTCGGCGATGATCTCCTCGATCCGCTCGGCGGTCGAGGCGACCTCCCCGGTCTCGTTCACGACGACATGGTCGTAGTCGTCCTGCCGGGCGAGCTCGATGGCCGCGTTCCGCTGGCGCAACTCCAGCTGGTCTGCCGTCTCGGTGGCGCGCGTGCGCAGCCGGGCGAACAGCGTCTCGAGCGACGGCGGGATGACGAAGATCAGGAGGGCTTCGGTCACCTGCTGCTTGACGACCTGGGCGCCCTGCACGTCGATGACCAGGATGGCGTCCCTGCCGCTGGCGAGCGCGTTGCGCACCGGTTGGCGTGGCGAGCCATACCAGTTGCCGTGGACCTCGTTCGCTTCGAGGAACCCGCGGGCGGCGCGCATCTGCAGGAACTCCTCGCGGCTCACGAAGTAATAGTCGACGCCGTCGATCTCGCCCTCGCGCGGCTCCCGGGTCGTGACCGTGACCACGTAGTGGCGCTCCCCGCTCCGGCCGTTTTCGGCCTCGCGGCGGCGCATCATGTCGATGATCGTGTCCTTGCCGACACCCGACGGGCCCGAGATGATCGCGAGGATCGCGCCGGGAGCGCCCTCGATCGTGTAATCGGGCCGGCCCGGATCCTGCGAGACGTCGATCTCGGCGTACGGATCGAGGTCCAGGCCGTTGCGGACGGGCGGACGATCGGTCATCGACGGTCCTCCTCGGCCCGCAGTGCGGCCAGCACGTCCTCCAGTTCGGGCGGCAACGGCGCCGTCGCCCGGATCAGGTGGCCGTCCGCGGGCGAAGCCAGCTCCAGGCGCCAGGCGTGGAGGAACAGTCGCTCGAGCCCGTCCGGCCCCCGCCGCGACGTCCCCGTTCCGTACACGGGGTCGCCGGCCACCGGGTGGCCGATGGCGTCCAGGTGGACGCGGATCTGGTGGGTCCGGCCGGTGACGAGGTCGACGTCGAGCAGCGTCCAGCGCGCGAATCGCTCGCGCACGCGATAACCAGTGACGGATGGGCGGCCATCGGGCACCACCGCCATCCGCGTCCGGTGCTTCGGGTCACGTCCGATCGGCGCCTCGATGCGGCCGACCGCGGCCGCCACCGAACCCTGGACCAGGGCCCGGTACGTCTTGCGCACCCGGCGTGCCTTGAGCTGCGCCATGAGCCCGGCCTGCGCACGGTCGTCCTTGGCGACCATCAGCAGCCCGCTCGTGTCGCGATCGAGGCGGTGCACGATGCCGGGGCGCTGGACGCCGGCGATGCCCCCGTACTCCGTTCCGCCCGACCGACCCAGCAGGGCGTTCACCAGCGTCCCGCTCGAGTGGCCCGGCGACGGATGGACGACCAGCCCCGCCGGCTTGTCGACGATCAGCAGGTCGTCGTCCTCGTACACCACGGTCAGCACGATCTCCGGCTCGGGCGCCACGTCGACCGGCGTGGCCGGTGGCACGTCCAGCCGCAGCTCGGTCCCGGCATCGACCACGGCGTTCGCGCGGAGCGGCTCGCCGCCGGCCGTCAACCGGCCGTTCGAAATCAGCTTCTGGACATAGCTTCGGGACAACCCGGTGGCATCGGCGACGATCCGGTCGGCGCGGCCACGGCCTCCGTCGGGGACGCGGACCGTACGAACCCCGACCGCCGCGCCGCCCGACCGCTCAGCCATCGGACGGATCGCTCCCTGCGCCGCCCAGCGCCGGGAACAGCGCGAGCAGGATGAGGAGGAGGATGGCGATCGAGATCGCGCTGTCGGCCACGTTGAACGTGTAGAACCGGAGCGTCCCGATACCCGCGTCGACGAAGTCGACGACGTAGCCGAACCGGAGCCGGTCGATCAGGTTGCCGATCGCCCCGCCAAGCAGGAGCCCGAGCGCGATCGACAGCACAACGTTCGGCTTCGACCGGGCGTGGTACGCCACGATGATTCCGATCACGCCGAGCGACGCGATCGCGAGCACGGCCGCCGACCCGCCGAACAGTCCGAACAGTCCGCCGTCGTTGCGGCCGTGGATGAGTCGCAGCCAGTCACCGACGATCTCGATCGCTCCGCCGGGCTGCACGTTCGCAACGAGCCACGACTTCGTGAGCTGATCGACGACCACGACAGCAACCGCAATCGCGATGAACAGTCCCCAGCGGGTTGCGCGACGCTCGACCGTCGCTCCGACCACGGCCATCACCGGCCCCGTCCGCCGGCGCGGCGGCGAAGACCGATGCGCGCCACGCCGCTGTCCAGGCGGACCTCGCCCACAGTCGCGTCGGCCGGAGGCTCGCCTTCGGCGAGGACGGCCAACGTCTCGTCGGCGACGGACGGCAGATGATCCGAAACCGGGCCATCGACGCCGGCGACCCACAGGTCGATGCGATCGTCGAGCTCCAAGCCGGCGTCGCGGCGCAGGTCCTGCACGGCGCGCTGGAGCTCGCGGGCGTCGCCTTCCGCGCGCAGCTCCGGGGTAAGCTCGGTGTCGAGGACCACGACGATCCCGTCGTGCTCGGCGACGGCCGTCCCCGGTCGCGGCGTGGCCTGGATCTCGACCTCGTCGGGGGCCAGCGTCTCGCCGCCCAGTCGAACCGATCCGTCGGGAAGGATCTCGAACGCGCCGGACCGCGCGGCGGCCATCACCGCGGGGATCGCCGCGCCGAGACGCTTGCCGATCAGCGGAAGCAGCGGCTTCACGCGCCGATCGACCAGCGCGGACCCATCCGCGATCACCTCGACGGCCTTGACGTTCAGCTCGTCGGCGAACAACGCAAGCAGGTCGTCGTCCAGGGCGACGCCCCGGTCCGGGACGGCGATCCATGCCTTCGTCAACGGCTGCCGTGTTCGGAGGCCCGCCTGGCCCCGCAGCGTGCGTGCCAACTCGACGGCCTGGCGGACCGTGGTCATCGCCCGTTCCAGGTCCTCATCGCGGAACGGCGCCATGGTGTCGGCCGGCCACGACGTCAGGTGGACGCTGTCCGGCAGCGACGGGACGACCGACACGATCAGGTTCTGGTACATCGCCTCCGACAAGTACGGCAGGATCGGTGCGAGCGTACGCGTCAGCGACACGAGCGCGGCGTGGAGCGTCGCAAACGCGGCGGCCTGGTCGGCGTGCACCGCGCCCTGGCGCATGCGGTCGCGCGAGCGGCGCAGATACCACGTCGACAGGTCGTCGATGAAGGTGTTGAGCGCTCGCGTGGCCGCGACGGCGTCGTAGTCCGCGAGCCGTTCCCCCACCTCGGCGGCCAGCCCGGCGCCGCGCGACAGGATCCAGCGGTCGAGCACCGGCCACGTTTCGGCGGCGGCGACCGCTTCGTCGATCCCCCGCTGGGGCGTCCAGCCCGCAAGCCGTGCGTAGGTCACGAAGAAGGCGTAGACGTTCCACAGGATCAGCAGCTCGCGGCGCGCCTCGTCGGCCGCGTGCCAGCCGAACAGGATGTTGTCTTCCGGCCGCGCCCTCGAGTACATCCAGCGCATGACGTCGACGCCCATGCGCTCGGCGGCCTCGTCGAACTCGATGGCGTTGCCCCAGCTCTTGTGCATCGGCCGGCCGTCCTCGCCGAACAGCGTGGCGTAGCCGAAGATGGTGCGGAATGGCTCCGTGCGCTTGAGCACGGTGGACATCGCGAGCATCGAGTAGAACCAGTTGCGGAACTGCCCGGGGAAGCTCTCGGTGATGAAGTCGGCCGGGAACCACTGCTGCCAGTAGTCGGGATCCTCCCGGTAGTGGAGGGTCGAGAAGGGCACGATGCCGGCGTCCAGCCAGGGGTTGCCGACGTCCAGAATGCGCGAGACGGGCTCCCCGCAGGACGAGCAAGCGATCTTCACGGCGTCCACGTACGGGCGGTGCGGCGTGTGCCCCTCGAGCGTCTCCCAGCCGGCGATCGCCCGCTGTTCCAGCTCGGCGATTCCGCCCACGACCTCGAACGACCCGCAGTTCCCGCAGTCGTAGATCGGCAGCGCCAGGCCCCAGTAGCGCTTCTTGCTGATCATCCAGTCGCCCATGTTCAGGAGCCAGTCGAGCTCCCGTTCGTAGCCGAACGACGGGATCCAGCGGATACGGTCGACCACTTCCATGATCTGGTAACGCAGGCTGCCGTCGACCTCTTCGGTCGTCAGCTGCGAGCGCGGCTTATCGTAGACCGGGCCCATCGAGATGTACCACTCGTCGACCGCCCGCCACAGCAACGGCGTGTTGCACCGCCAGCAATGGGGATAGCGGTGCTGGTACGGCTCGAGGTGGTAGAACAGCTGCCGGCGTTCGAGATCGTCGACGATCGCCTGGGCGACGTTCGGCGCTTCCTTGCCACTCAGCCAGCCGAACCCGTCGAGATACCGGCCGTCCTCGTTGATCGCGACGATGATCGGCAGCCCGAGCTGCCGCCCGAGCTGGAAGTCCTCGGCGCCGGCCCCCGTGGCGATGTGGACGATGCCGGTGCCCTCGTCCTCGCCGACCTCATCCCACGACACCACGCGGTGCTCGTAGCCGGCCTCGTCGAACGTCCGCCTGACGGCCGGCAGATCGTCGAACGGGCCTGTGTAGCGCCAGCCCACGAGCTCGCTGCCGGGCTTCTCCTCCTCGACCTTGAACTCGCCGACGACCGCCTGCTTGAGCACGCCTTTGCCCACCCAGAACGCGTCGTCGCCCTGGCGCACCTTGACGTAGCGCAGCTCCGGCCCGACCGCGGCCGCGATGTTCGCGGCGAGCGTCCACGGCGTCGTGGTCCAGATGAGGAGCGACTCCCCCGGCCGGTCAAGCAGCGGCAGCCGCACCGTAAGCCCCGGATCCTCGCGGTCGGCGTACCCCTCGTTCATCTCCATCTGTGAGAGGCCCGTCCCGCAGCGTGGGCACCACGGCATCGAATCGAGGCCCTTGTAGATCCAGCCGCGCCGGTGGCATTCGGCCAGGAAGCCCCAGATCAGGTCGTTGTTCTCGTTGCTGAACGTGAAATAGCTGCCGCCGAGTTCCTTCGTCCCCAGCCGCCCCACGAGCATCTCGACGGTGTCGGTCACCGGCCCGTCGACGCCCTGGGTCGTGGCCTGCTGCATCGGGTTTTCGGCAAGGAGGTCGCGCAGGCGGCGCAGCTCGTCCGCGTCGTTCCAGTCCATCCACATGCCGAGCCGGATGGATTGCTCGGTCTGGCGGGCGGCGTAGGTCAGCACCCGCTGCTTGCAGAGCGACACGAACTCGGCGATGCCGAACTCCTCGATGTCGCGCTTTGAGGTGAACCCGAGGTCGCGCTCGACGTTGACCTCGACCCACAGGCCCTGGCAGTCGAACCCGTTCTGGAAGCGCTGATCCTGCCCGAGCATCGCGTGGAAGCGCTGGTAGAGGTCCTTGTAGGCACGGCCCCACGCGTGGTGGACACCCATCGGGTTGTTGGCGGTGATCGGCCCGTCCAGGAAGCTCCAGCGGTCCTTGCCCGCGAGCTGAGCGCGCAATCGTGCGAACGTCCGTCGTCCCCGCCACATATCGAGGATCTCGTGCTCGAGTTCCACGAGGTCCTGTTTGGGGTCGA
This sequence comes from Candidatus Limnocylindrales bacterium, assembly GCA_035764655.1. Taxonomy (GTDB): domain Bacteria; phylum Chloroflexota; class Limnocylindria; order Limnocylindrales; family CSP1-4; genus DASTYU01. The sequence continues at coordinate 7,538 of DASTYU010000275.1, read as the reverse complement.
TCGGACGGAACAATGCAACCTCGGAGCGTGGATCGGGCGCGCGACAGCGAGACGTCCCACACCCTCGCCACCGCGTCCTCAGGCAGGTTCCGAGTATCCTACCCGCGATGCACCGTCAGCAGGGCGCGCCGCCGCGCGCGAAGTCCGCGTTTGCGGCCGCCTTCCTTTCCCTCATCTTCCCGGGGCTCGGTCATGCCTACGTCGGGGCGTACTACCGGGCCCTCGGGTTCGCGGCAGGTCCGATCCTCATCGTCGCGCTGATCGGCGGCGTCGCGTTGCGCATGGACTCGCGGGAGCTGATCGCGCTCGTCCTGAACCCGACCGTCCTGACGTCGGTGTTCGTGCTCAACATCATCGTCCTGCTGTACCGCCTCATCGCGATCGTCGACGCCTATCGGGTGACCCTCTACCTCAACTCGCACGCGGCATCGGGCGACGGCCGGCTTGGTCCGGCGAAGCTGCCGCTCAACCCCCTGTCGATCGCCGGACTGCTGGCCATCGTGCTGGTCATGGCCGGCACGCACGTCGCCGTGGCCCGCTACGACATGATCGCGATGGACTTCCTCGAAGGCGGCTGCGTCTTCATCGGGGCCGAGCAGGTCGACGAGGACTGCGAGCTCGACGAGTCGCCATCACCGTCGTCCCCGGCCGATCCCTCGCGGCTCCCCAGCGATGCGCTACCCAGCGTCGCGCCCTCGCCGACGCCCGAGGCGACGCCGGTCGGGACCGCGCTGCCCAACGTCCAGATCCCGCCGTGGGATGGGAAGAAGCGCCTGAACATCCTGCTGATCGGCAGCGACCAGCGGCCGAAGGAGGACTTCTACAACACCGACACGTTGATCGTCGTGTCGGTCGACCCCGAAACGAAGAAGGTCGCGATGTTCAGCCTGCCGCGCGACGTGGTCGATGTGCCCATCCCGTCCGGGCCCGCCCAGCGCGTGTTCGGCACCGTGTACGCCGGCAAGATCAACAGCTGGTTCGGCGCCATCCGTCACCGCGAGGACCTCTATCCGGGCAGCAACCGGACGCGCGGGTACAACGGCCTCAAGGCGATCCTGGGCGAGCTCTACGGCCTCGACATCAAGTACTTCGTCGAGGTCAACTTCAACGGCTTCAAGAAGGTCGTCGATGCGATCGGCGGAGTGACCGTCAACGTCCAGGTGCCGGTCGTCGACGATCAGTACCCCGGCGAGCGCGGCACGACCCGCCTGTACATCCCGAGCGGTCTGCAGCACATGAACGGCACCCAGGCGCTTCGCTATGCGCGCTCACGGCACACGTCCGACGACTTCGATCGCGGCGCTCGCCAGCAGCGCCTGCTCATGGCCATGCGCGAGCAGGTCGACCCGGTCGAGATCATTCCGCGCATCGAGGAGCTCACCAAGGCACTCAAGAGCGCGGTCCGGACGGACATCCCGCCGGAGGAGCTGCCGAAGCTGCTCGGACTCGCCTCCGAGGTCGACACCCGCAACATCCGGTCGTTCGTCTTCGCACCGCCGCTGTACGGGACGCAGGTCCTCAACAGCCCGCGTGGCTACATCATCCTGCCCGACACCGGCAAGATCCGGGACGCCGTCGACCGCGCCTTCCGCGGCAATCCGGCCGATGAGGCGCGCCGCCAGCGGCTGTCCGAGGAGGCCGCCCAGGTGTGGGTCCTGAACGGGACCGACAGCCGAGGCCGGGGCACGATGGTGGCGGGCTACCTGGCCTATCAGGGCATGGCCGCATCGGCACCTCGCCAGCGCCCCGACGGAGCAGTCCCCTCGAACACGCGGATCGTGCTCTACAACGCGGTTCCCGAGGACTTCCCCGAGACGATCAAGTACCTCGAGCGGCGCTTTGATGTGGAAGTGAAGACCGAGACCGACCCCTCGGTTGGGGCGGACATCGTGATCACGATCGGGCGCAACACGCCGGACCTGGCGCCCCCGATCTAGGCACCGTTCCGGGCTCGGGCTCGCCCGGCGCCACATCCTGGCTCGCCCGGCGAGCAGTCCAGCGGGTTTCGACGCCCTCGATCTCAGAATGGCTCGTCCAGCGAGCGAAACAGGGGCTCAAGGCATCCGATGGCTCGCTGATGGCGAGCGGGATCGCGAACGGACCTCCCGATCGCTCGCCCAGCGAGCAGCGAGCCCGGCCTGGCCCCCGCCCCCGGGAACTGCTATTCGATCGGCGTCAGCCAGTGCGAGTACTCGGGCAGGCGCCCGCGGACCGCATCGAAGTAGCGCTCGCTCACGAGCGACGCGATCGGCCCGATCTGGCCGGACCCCACCTTGCGGTGGTCCACCTCGATGACCGGTGAGACCTGCACCCCCGTGCCGCACAGCAGCACCTCGTCCGCGATATACAGCTCGGAGCGGTCGATCGAGCGGGTCTCGTAGGGGATCCCCTCGTTCCGGAAGATCTCGAACAGCGCCTTGCGCGTCACTCCCTCGAGGAGGTCGTCGCTCACCGGCGGGGTGATGGCGACGCCGTCGCGGACCATGAACAAGTTCGCGGCCGACGCCTCGTTGACGTGGCCGTCGAGCGTGAGCACGACCGCCTCGTCGAAGCCGTTCATCTCCGCTTCGGACTTCTGGAACGCCATGTTCACGTAGCCGCCGACGATCTTGCCGCGGGCCGGCAGCGCGTCGTCCGGGTTGCGCCGCCAGGACGATGTCATCACCCGCACGCCGTGCTCGGTGTCGATGTAGTTGCCGAACGGGACCGCCACGATGTACAGCTCGTGCGCCAGCTCGTGGAGGCGGACCCCGATCGCCCGGGTCGACTTGTAGAAGGACGGGCGGATGTAGGCATCGGAGCGGAAGCCGTTGCGCCGGACCGTTTCCACGATGAGGCCGGTCAGCTCGTCGACGGACGGGATGTCGTCCATGAGCAGGATCCGGCACGACTGGCGAATGCGCTCGACGTGCTCGCGCAGCTTCAGCCCGTACAGGCGTTGCTGGTCCTCGTTCCAGTACGCGCGGATGCCTTCGAACGTGGCCGTTCCGTACATGAAGGCGTGGGTCATGATGCTGACTTTCGCCTCGCGCATGGGCACGAACTGGCCTTCGAAATAGCAGATCAGCTCGTCCAGATCACCCGGTTTCGGGGCGTGGTGGACCGATGGCGCGGCGGTGTCGGACGGCTTTTCGGTCAGCATCCGGCTGCGACCTCCTTGAACGTGGTGGCCGAGTATAGCAGCGGCCCATGGGCCGCCCGAACCTGCCAATGGTCCCGATCGGGAGGCTCAGGACGTCGCGATTGCCAGGGCCAGGCTGATCGCGATCACTGCGAGGATCGCGACCGAGACCAGGGCCATGATCGGCTCTCGGCGCTGCACGTAGCCCACCGCGGCCCCGGCGACCCTGCTGATGGGGGTGACGATCACGATCAGCAATCCGGTCCACAGGTACCCGTCGGGCTGGAGCGTGAGCAGATCGCTCCACACCTGCCTCGGATCGAACGGCGGTGCCTCGGCCATGGGCGAGACCTCGGCACGGACCATGAGGATGACGCCGACCGCGAGGAAGCCCACGGCGACGTAGGTCAGCACGATCATGAGCCGGCCAAGGCGCCGTTCGAAGTGGCTGTGCGGATCGTGTCTCGCGGTCATCACAACGCCTTGAGGAACATCTGCAGGGCGGTCCACAACAGCACCACGACGAACGCCAGCGTCAGGTAACGCAGTGGGATGCGGTGCGCAATCCGGGAGCCAAGCGTTGCTCCGACGAATACGCCGATGGCCACCGGGCCCGCGAGATACGGATCGATCTCGCCGTGCAGGAGGTAGATGATCGAGCTGGCCGCGGCGGTGATCCCGATCATCAGGTTGCTCGTGGCGGTTGCCACGCGCAACGGCACGCCCATCCCGACGTGCATCAATGGCACCTTGATGATCCCGCCGCCGATGCCGAGCAACGCGCTGACGACGCCGGCACCGGTGGAGCCGACAATCCCCCTGCCCAGGTGGCGCACCGTATAGGAATCGCCCGACAGGCCGGCGAGCGCGGCTGACTGGACGTCGAGGCCATCGAACGGTGCTGATCGGGTGTCGTGCGGGTCGTCCCCGACGTCGATATCGTCCCGGACGGTCACGCCCTCTCGCGCGGGCGCGCGGGCGCGCAGCATGGTGATGGCCACGTACACGAGCAGCACCGCGAACAGGATTGCCAGGAGTCGCTCGTCGATCAGGACCGCGATGAGGCCGCCGACCAGCGCACCGATCGCGGTGAACAGCTCGAGCGTCATGCCGAGCCGCAGGTTCGCGACGTTGCGCTCCAGGTAGACGCCCGCGGCAGCGCTGCTGGTCATGATGACTGACACGAGCGAGACACCCACGGCCGCGCGCAGGTCGAGCCCGAAGCCGAGAGTCAACAGCGGTACGAGGAGCACGCCACCGCCGAGGCCGAGGAGCGAGCCGAACAAGCCGGCGGCCGCACCCCCGGCGAGCAGCCAGAGGGCGACGACCACCGGCGGGCTACCGACGCCGGGCGGTTATGGGCGGAGGTGCTGCGGCGCGTACGGGAGCAGCGCGACGTGGCGGGCACGCTTCAGGGCGATCGCCAGCTCGCGCTGGTGCCCGGCGCACGTGCCGGTCTTGCGGCGCGGCTCGATCTTGGCGCGCTCCGAGAGGTAGCGCCGGAGGCGGTTGACCTCCTTGTAGTCGATCGCGACGGTCTTGTCCGCGCAGAACGCGCACACCTTGCGGCGGCGGCGGTCGCGATAGAAGTCGTCGCGCTTGCGGGATCGGGCGGGGGGCATTGGTCAGGGTCTCCTGGTCAGAACGGAAGGTCGTCGAAGTCGTTGGATTCGGGCTGGCGTGTCGGGCTCGTGGTCGGGCCGGGCTGGCCGCCAGGTCCGCCGCCGTAGCCCTGGCCCTGGCCGCCGAAGGAGGCGTCGTCCTCGCGCGGCCGGCGCTCGAGATTGACGATGCTGTCGGCGGTGATCTCGAGGGCGGTCCGCGTCTGTCCGTCGCGGCCTTCGAACTGGCGGGTCTTGAAGCGGCCCTCGACGAACACCTTGTTGCCTTTGCGCAGGCTCTCCGCCATGCGCTCGGCACGGTCACCCCAGACGCTGACCCGGAACCAGTCGGTCTCCTCGACCCACTCGCCGGTTTGCTGGTTCTTCGTGCTCTGGTTGACCGCTACGTTGAACTGGGTCACCGCGCGGCCGTTCGGGGTATAGCGCATCTCGGGATCCGAGCCGAGGTTCCCGATGATCATCACCTTGCACAGTGCCATCGTTGCGTCCCTCGTCAGTCGATGGCGGCGGGCGCCGCCTCGCTCTCGGATTCGTCGATCCGCTCGCGGCCGTCGTCCTCGTCCTCGTCTTCCGCGGACGGCAGGTCACGGTCCTCCTCGGTCGATTCCTCGTCCTCCTCGCCGTCGCGGCGAGCCGGCCGGGCCGGGCGCTCGACGCGCGTCACGAGATGGCGGAGGACCTCCTCGGTGATCAGCAGGCCTCGCTCCAGCTCGGTGACGGCCTCGCCCGGGGCGTCGAACAGGACGATGTGGTACGAGCCCTCGCGGTGCCGCTCGATGGGGTACGCCAGACGGCGCCGGCCCCACGGGGCGACTTTCACGATCTGGCCGCCCGAGGCGACGATCTGGCGGGTGGTGCGGTCGATGACCGCCTGGCTTCGGTCGTCCGCGACATCGGGGCGGAGGACGAGCATGAGTTCGTAGCGGCGCATGCGCGCAGGACACTCCTTTCAGTGGGTATGCCCCGTTGACGGACGCCCGGCACGGAGCGGAAAGGGAACGGCGCGAAGTCTAGCACGAGACCATCCAAACGGCTGAGGCCCGCCCGAAGGCCCTCGATGTATTCTCTCGGTCGGTCAGCCCGCGAATGCGTCTTCATCACGCCCGGAGGGATCGTGCCTGCCGCCCGGATTCTGCTCGTCGAAACCGATACCGCTGCCTCGTCGCAGATCCTCGACGTCCTGAACGGGATCGGGTACACGGTCACGGCCATCTCGAAGGCGCAGGACGCCCTCGCAAATGTCGCCGAGCACCAGCTCGTGATCCTGGACGTCGTCACGGGGCCCAAGTCGGCCGACGAGCTGTGCGCCGAGATCCGCGGCACGCCGGAGCTGTCCCACGTACCCGTGCTGTGCGTCAGCCAGACCGACGAGGTCGAGGAGCGCATCAAGTTTCTCGAGGCCGGCGCGGACGACGTCGTGGCGAAGCCAGTCGACGGACGCGAGCTCGAGGCGCGTGTCGAAGCGCTCCTCCTTCGCTTCCAGCGCTCCCGGGATCCGGCGCCAGCCAGCTCCGGCGACGCTGTCGTGATGACCGCCCCCCGCCGGATCGTGACGGTGTTCAGCCCGAAAGGCGGAGTCGGGACGACGCTGATCGCGACGAACATCGCGGTGGTCGCGGCCGGCAAGCGCCCTGACCGGGTGGTCCTCGTCGATCTCGACCTCCAGTTCGGCGGTGTCGCCCCTCAGCTCGACATCGAACCGAAGCAGACGCTGGCCGACGTCACCCGGGATTCCACGGCGCTCAAGGCAGCCGAACTGTTGCGTGGCTATGCCGTCAAGCACGGCACCGGGCTGCACGTCCTGTGTGCCCCGCCGACACCCGAGCTGTCCGAGCTGGTGACGCCCGAGGTCGTGAAGAACCTACTCGCGACACTGACGTCCGGGTACGACCACGTGATCATCGACGCGGGGTCCACCCTCGACGAGCGGACGATGATCGCGCTGGAGGCTTCCGACTCCGTGGTCATCCCGGTCTACCCGGAGATCCCGGCGCTGAAGTCGGTACACACGCTGCTTGAGTTCCTCAGCGACCAGGGAACCCTTGGCACGAAGACGACGGTGTTCGTGCTGAACAACGCGTTCGCCCGTGACATCCTGAAGCAGCGCGACATCGAGGGGGTCCTGGGCTCGAAGATCGCCTACGACCTGCCGTACGACCCATTCCTCTATCTCAAGTCCGTCAACGAAGGTGTGCCGGTCGTCCTGGGCGCCGCGCAATCGCCGGCCGCGGAGAAGCTGATCAAGCTCGCGGGGACCGTCTTCGGCGAGGACGGCCTCGCGCTCGCGCCGCCCGAACCGCAGCGCAGAGGGCTGTTCGCCGGCCTCCGCCGCCGTACCTGACGCGTCGGCGCGAGCCGGGAACCGGCTTGCAGGTCCATCGCCCTGCGTCTCGGGCCGGTGTGGACAAGGTGCGGATAACCCGCGGACGACGCACGAACGGCGCGTCGTCCCGTCCACCGACTGCAACGCCGCTGCAATGACTGGCCGTGTGGACGTCGCAGCTAAGCGCCAGCAAAGGGTGAACCGCTAACCTCCCTCGACCGTCGGCATCGACCCGCCGCGGACCCTGTGGTCCGAGAAAGGTGGGTTGAGACCATGGCGATCGCACGGAGGTCGCGGACCGTCTTGGCGTTGTCGTTGCTGGTGTCGGGCGTCGTGCTGTCGTCGAACGTGGCATCGGCGGCCGCCCCGGATCGTCGTTCGGCCCTGCCAAGCGGCGCGGTCGACATCACGGACACGGCCACGGGCCAGAGGTTGGTCCGCGAGGCGAAGGGCCGCTACGCGGAGAAGGGCC
>DASTYU010000274.1:0-6975 GCA_035764655.1 Candidatus Limnocylindrales bacterium | reverse complement strand
ACACCGGTCTTCACGAGCGCCGTGATCATGCTGTTCATCGACCGCAACTACGGCGGGCACTTCTTCGACCCGGCGACCGGCGGCGACGCGATCCTCTACCAGAACATCTTCTGGTTCTACTCGCACCCGGCGGTGTACGTGATGATCCTGCCGGCGATGGGCATCATCAGCGAGGTCGTGCCGGTCTTCTCGCGCAAGCCGCTGTTCGGCTACAAGGCCTTCGTCTTCGCGACGGTGGCGATCGGTGCCCTCGGGTTCACGGTCTGGGCGCACCACATGTTCACGACGGGGGCCGTGTACCTGCCGTTCTTCAGCCTGATGACCGCGCTCATCGGCATCCCGACCGGCGTCAAGATGTTCAACTGGATCTTCACGATGTGGCGTGGACAGCTGACGTTCTCGACGCCGCTGCTGTTCGCGGTGGGGTTCCTGTCGATGTTCCTCATCGGCGGCATCAACGGCGTCTTCAGCGCATCGGTCCCGGTCGACTTCGCCATCCACGACACGTATTGGGTCGTGGCCCACATCCACTACGTGCTCTTCGGTGGGTCGGTGTTCGGCATCATGGCCGGGTTCTACTACTGGTTCCCGAAGATGACCGGGCGTCGCCTCAGCGAGAGCCTCGGCAAGGTCCAGTTCGTATTGATGTTCCTCGGCTTCAACCTGACGTTCTTCCCGATGCACCAGCTGGGCCTGGCCGGGATGCCCCGGCGAATCGCCGACTACTCGGCCGCCAGCGGCTGGCAGGACCTCAACATCGCCGCCACGGTCGGCGGCTTCCTGATCGCGACGAGCATGCTGCCCTTCCTGGCCAACATCTTCCTGTCGTTGCGCAGCGGCGAGCCGGCAGGCGACGACCCGTGGGAGGCGAATACGCTCGAATGGGCGACCAGCTCGCCACCCCCGCCGTACAACTTCGACCGGCTGCCGGAGATCCGCTCGGAGCGGCCACTGTTCGACGCCCGTCACGGGCGCGTCGGCCACTGACCGGGGAGCGACGATGAGCACCGACGCCCACGCCCTGACCACCACCGAGCACAGCCCGGTCGCCGGGCTGCCCCACGACGCGCGCGGCGGAATCGGCAATCCCGTCCTCGGGATGCTGCTGTTCCTCACCAGCGAGGTCATGTTCTTCGCCGGCCTGTTCGCGGCCTACTTCAACGTCCGTGCGAACGCACCGGGCGGGATCTGGCCGCCGATCATCCCGGACAGCGCTCCGCCGGAGCAGTATCACCTCGCGATCCTGCCGTTCGTCGGGCCGGCGACGGTCCTGCTCATCCTCAGTTCGTTCACCGCGCAGTTCGCCGTGTGGGGCATCCGGCGCGGCGACCGGACGGCATTCCTGCGCAACCTTGCCGTGACGGTGGTCCTCGGCATCGTCTTCCTGGTGATGCAGGGCATCGACTACGCGCTGCTCTATTCGGAGGGCATCACGCTCGACGCGGGCACCTTCGGCACGACGTACTTCACGCTGACCGGCTTCCACGGTGCACACGTGTTCGGTGGCGTGATCATGCTCGGCGTCGTGCTCTATCGCGGCCTGGCCGGCCAGTTCTCGGCGCGCCACCATGACGCTGTCGAAGCGGCATCGCTGTACTGGCACTTCGTCGACGTGGTGTGGATCGTGTTGTTCTCGATCCTGTACATCCTGCCCGGTAGCGGAGGCTGAACCGACATGCATCCTCTGCGTCACCCGCGCAACGCAGCCCTCGTCGGGGTCGTGTTCATCGTGGTCGGCGTCATCTACTGGGTCGTCCCGTACGTCGGGGGCTGGCACATCGATTACGCGGGCACCACGATGCTCATTGCCCTCGGGATTGCGATCGCATTCATGGCCTACGTCCTGGTCGCCGGGTCACCGAACGAGTGATCGCGCGCTCGGCCACCATCGATTCCGCCCAGGCCTGACCGCGGCCCGCCGATGCTCGAAGACCTCTGGAACGGCATCCTCGAACTGACCGCCCGGTTCGTGATTCCGGACTGGGGCGGGCTGATCGCCCTGCTGCCGGTCGCCATCTTCGCCTTCGTGATCCTGGTCCTGGTGATCACGGTCTGGCGACTGGCGCGGGCGGCCCCGCCACGCAGGGGCAAGCAGCGCATCGAGCCCAGGACGCCGGTCGGCGTGCACATGCCCGGCCCGTCGTGGGCACCCGTGTTCGCCGCGGCCGGGGCGTTCCTGCTGTTCCTCGGGCTGGTCTTCGGCGGGGTGACGATCGTGCTCGGCGCGATCGGCCTGACGATCGGCCTGCTCTACTGGCTGCGCGAAGGGATCGCGGTCTACGAGCGGGACGTGGAGCGGACGCGCCCGCAGCTCCCGGCGGTCGCCCACGACGGACCGCCCGAGGGCGTCCACATGCCGGGCCCGTCGTTCCAGCCGTTCCTGGCGGCGCTCGGCGCCGCATTCCTGCTGGGCGGGTTGGTGTTCGGACCGTGGGTCCTGGCCGCCGGGATCATCTGCCTCGCGCTCGCGCTCCTCGGCTGGCTCAACGACGCCCGCAAGGAGTACGTCCAGACCGAGAAGGCGGACGTCAACGGCCACCTCGAGAACCTTCCCGACCCGCGGATGCCCTCGGTCATGCTGGCGACATTTGCCGTGCTCGTCATCGGAGCCGTGCTCATCCAGACCGGCACCCTGCCGCCGGGCACTGCGGCTGGTGGCGAAAGCGCGGCCCCGGGCGCCTCGCCGGCCGCTCCGCCGGCCAGTGGCGAGGGCGGCCAGCCGCCTCCGGGCGGTCAGGCCGGCCCGTCCGTCCCGCCCGCGGATGTGACGATCACGGCCCAGGGGATCAAGTTCCTCGAATCGAGCTTCGATGCGCCCGCCGACACACCGTTCACGATCGCATTCGTGAACCTCGACGAGGCGACGGCCCACAACGTCGCGATCCACGAGGGATCAGCAACCGGCCCGGCCCTGTTCACCGGCGAGATCTTTCCTGGCGTCGACGTCCGGGTCTACGAGGTCCCCGCGATCCCGGCCGGCTCGTACCCCTTCATCTGCACGGTCCACCCGAACATGACGGGTGTCGCCAACATCCAGTAAGCGAGGCCCGTCCACGCCCCGGCGTCCGATCCTCCTCGCCATCGCCCTCGCGGTCGTCACGACGGTGGGTGTTCTCGCGTTCGCGGCGCTGAGCCGACCTGCGGACGAGGCGGGCCTCGAAGGCAAGCCCGCGCCCCCGATCACGGGGCAGACCCTGGACGGGACAACGATCAGCCTCGCCGAGCTGCGCGGCTCGCCGGTCGTGGTCAACTTCTGGGGACCGTCGTGCGTGCCGTGCCGCAACGAGTTCCCGCTGTTCAAGGAAAAGCTGGCCGAGCATGCGGATGACGGCCTGGTCATCCTCGGCGTCCTCATGGACGATCCCCCCGAGCCCGCCCGCGATTTCGTCACCGAGTACGGCGCCACGTGGCCGACGGTCATCGATCCCGACGAGGCGTTCCAGGACGCCTACCTCGCCCTCGCGCGACCGACCAGCTACTTCGTCGACGGAGACGGGATCCTGCGGTCGATCCAGATCGGCGAGGTTCGCGACGCGGACTTCGAGCGGCAGTACCAGCTGATCGCCCCGTGACCGGCGGCCCGGCCATCGCGGTCGAGGGCCTCGTCAAGCGATACGGAACGCGGACCGTCGTCGACGGTGTCTCGCTCGAGGTCCGGGCCGGGGAGCTGGTGGCCCTGCTCGGTCCCAACGGGGCGGGCAAGACCACGACCGTGGAGACGATCGAGGGCTACCGCCGGCCGGACGGCGGCCGCGTGCGCGTGCTCGGGGAGGACCCGGTGGCGGGCGGGCCGGCAGTTCGGGCACGGATCGGGCTGATGCTGCAGGACGGCGGGTTCGACCCGCGATCGCGGCCCCTCGAGACGGTCCGCGAGTTCGCCGCGTACCACGCCGAACCGCGCGACCCGGACGAGGTCGTCGATCTCGTGGGCCTGCGAGCCGTGGCCGGCACGCCGTATCGCCGGCTGTCAGGCGGCGAGCGCCAGCGGCTGTCGCTGGCCGTCGCACTGGTCGGCCGGCCCGAGGTCCTCGTCCTCGACGAGCCCACGGGCGGGCTGGATGCACAGGCCCGCGTGGCCGTGCGTGGGATCGTCGATGACGCGCGTACGGGTGGTGCGGCCATCCTGCTCACCAGCCACGACCTGACCGACGTCGAACGGCTGGCCGACCGGATCGTGATCATCGGCGAGGGCCATATCGTCGCGGCCGGCACGCCGCCGGAGATCGTGGCCCGCGCCGGTTCCGCCGTTCGCTTTCGCGTTCCGCAGCCGCTGGCTCCGGTCGAGCTTGGGGCAATCGAACGACGGGTCCGCGGCGTGGCCGCGCTCGCCGGCGCGGCCGTCCTGACCGACGGACATTCGGGGAGCTACCGGGTCGACGTCGAGGCGCCGCTGGTCCCCGCGGCCGTGGCCGCGATCGCGGCCGGCGCAGCCGACGTCGGTGTCGTCCTCGCGGAAGTTCGCACAGGCGGCGGGACCCTCGAAGAGGCCTACCTCGCGCTCGTGGGTCGAGAGGGCGCCCCGTGAGCGCAGCCGCCCCGGCAGCGGCGCGCGTTCGGACCCGCGTGGCGGTGGAGCTGCGCATGACGGCGCGGCGGGCCGAGAACCTGCTCGCGATGCTCGTCATCCCGATCGCCGTGCTGGTCTTCTTCGCATCCCTGCGCATCCCGGCCGGTGCCGCCGATCCCGTCGCGTTCCTGCTGCCGGGCGTCCTCGCCCTGGGGATCGTGGCCAGCGGGCTCGTCAACCTCGGAATCGCCACCGCGTACGAACGTCAGTACGGCGTGCTGAAGCGGCTCGGCGGCTCGCCACTGACGCGCGGCGAGCTCATCCTCGCCAAGGCGGCAGCGGTGCTCGTGTTCGTCGTAGCCCAGGTTGTCCTGGTCATTGCAGTGGCGGCCGTGTTCCTGGGCTGGTCGCCGCCGGGGGCGATCAACGCCGGGCTCGGCGTGATCGCCATCCTGCTGGGCACGGCTGCGTTCGCCGGGCTCGGGTTGCTGCTCGCCGGCACCCTCCGGGCCGAGGCCACGCTGGCGCTCGCCAACGGCCTGTTCCTCGCAACGCTGCTCCTGGGCGGGATCGTGCAACCCCTCGACGAGCTGCCCGGCCCGCTGGCGAGCCTCGCGTCGCTCCTCCCGGGCGCTGCCCTCGCCGAGACGCTGCGGGCTGCCCTCGGGACCGGCCAGCTCGAGGCACTCGCTCCACTGACGGTCCTCGCGGTCTGGGCGGTCGCCCTCCCTGTCGCAGCGGCGCGCACGTTCCGCTGGGAATAAAGGAAGAACCCTGGGTGGTCGGGACCCAGGGTTCGGAAGAATGCGGCTTGGTTGCGGGGAGGGGATTCGAACCCCTGACCTTCGGGTTATGAGCCCGACGAGCTGCCGCTGCTCCACCCCGCGACCGCCAATGGTAGCGATGCCTCCCGGATCGGTCAAACGCCCGCCATGGCTCCCTGGGGCGCGACCGGCGGTCGCCGGAACGCTTTCGAGCCGATCACGAGTGCCATCACGAACGTGGCCAGCATGACCGTCGCGAACACGTAGAACGGGTAGCGGATGTCGAACTCGGCGAGGGCGCCGGCCATCAGGGATCCGATGATGAAGCCAAGCGTCCCGGCCGCGCCGAACAGGCCCTGCGCCGTTGCCGATCGGCCGGGTGGGCTGCTCGCCGCCACGACCGAGTACAGCGCCGGGTTGAGGAACGCGAAACCGGTGGCCTCGATCAGGATGAGGGGGACGGCGAGCAGCGGGTTCGAGATGATCGTGTAGGTCAGCCCGGTCACGAACGGCAGGATCGAGCCGAACACGATGAACCAGAGCACGCCACGTCGGTCGGCGAGGCGCCCGGCGTACGGCGAGAAGACCAGGATCGGCAGCCCGAACATCGCAAACGTCAGGCCGATCAAATCGAGGCCGGCGCCGAGACCATCGAGGAAGATGCTCCAGATCACCTCGTACGCGCCGGTTGCGAAGTAGCCACCGCCGTTGAGGATCAGGGCGGCGACCAGGCCACGGTTCCACAGCCTCGCGGGCGCACCCTCGTGCAGCGGCATGTCGTCGTATGCGCCGCGGCCCTCGTGCGGGAGCTCGACGTGGTCCCTGCCCGGAGCCGGGTGTGTCCGCTGCGCGATCGGGCGCTCGTGCACGGTGAGGGCGATCGCGGCGGCCGCGGCGAACGACGCGATGGCGCCGAACACGAAGACAAAGCCGTGGCCGCCGATCAAGGCAGCACCGAACGCACCGATCGCGGGTCCGAACAGCAGGCCACCCATCTGTGCCGCGCCGTACAGCCCGAACGCCTCGCCGCGCCGTTCCGGCTCGGTCGTGTCCGTCAGGAAGCCCCGGGCGGCCGGGTCGTACATCGCCGTCGAAAGACCGGCCGCGGCACGCAGGACGAAGAAGGCCAGGGGTCCGGTGATGACCAGCGGCAGCGCCGAGAAGATGCCGGTCGCCACGAGCCCGACCACCATCAGCGGAACGCGTGCGGTGCGGTCGGCCAGCCAGCCGAACACCGGTTCGCTGACGAGGCGGGCCGCGGGCCAGGCGGCGATGACGAGCCCGAGCGTGGCGAAATCGATGCCCTGTTCCTGGAAGTACAGCGGCAAGACCGGCAGCAGCGCGCCGAACCCGAGCCAGACGATGAATTCGGCAACGAGCAGCGGCACGATCGATCCCCAGCGCGCGAACCACGCCGCCGGCCGGCGCGTGAACCGGGCACGCGGGGACTGGGCAGTGCTGGTCATGGGGAGCGGCATCCTAGCGGAGGCGATGCGCACAGCGGAACGGCGTGCCGCCCCTCAGAACGGCATGCAGCGGCGGCCGAGACGTGGCCCGAACGGTCGCGGCCTATGATCCGGGCAATGTCTGGACGGGTCGCCCTGCACGGCGGCGGAGAGTTCCTGCCCGGCGACGAGCCGTTCCTCAGCGCGTTGCTGGAGGCTGCCGCCGGCTCCGCCGATGCACGAGGATCCGGCGCGCCAA
>DASTYU010000273.1:0-4440 GCA_035764655.1 Candidatus Limnocylindrales bacterium | reverse complement strand
AACTGCCGCTCGCGTTCACCGGCAAGGTGCTGCGGCGCGTGCTCGCCGAGGAGGAACGCGCGGCGGAGGCCGCCCGTGCCGTCTAACCGGATCCACTATTTCGACGAGCTCGTGCCGCGATGAGAACGCACGCGCCGAGCAGGTCGCTGGAGTTACCCGCTGACGACGGTGCTCACCGCCTTCAGCATCGCCCTGGCGCCTCTCAGGTGCGTCGGTGGATCGGTGTCGCCCTCTGCGCCGGCGTGCTGCTCGGCTGGACCCTGGAACGGCTGCACCCGGTCCAACAGGACGCCGTTGCAGCCTTTGCCCCGGGCTGGCTCCCACTCCTCGGGGCCGCGTTCGCCGCGGCTGCCCTCATACCACCAGGTCGCTCGCCCCTTGGGGGTCGCGCAAGGCAGAGCCTCGCATGGTTGGGGATCCTCGTGATGGTGTGGGCGGCGAACGGCCTGCCCTTCGATCTCCTGACCATGGCGGGTCTCATCGGGCACCGGACCGCGAGCGGGGACATCGTGATGTCGACGGTTTACTGGCCGGGGCTCCTGACCCGGGCGCTAGCGCTGGCGGTGGCCGTCGTGCTCGCCCGCGAGGTGTTCGGGCATCCGGAGACCTCCTTTTCCGACCGGCCGGCAACCTGGTACGGCTACGCCGCGTTCCTGCTGGCGCTGCCCTACCCGGTGCTCAGACTGCACTGGGCACTGGGAGGGACCCTCGGACTCTCGGAGCCCGGTGCGGCCGGCGAGGGCTGGGAGCCGCTGGTGATCTCGATTCCATGGGTGCTGGCTGCTGTTCTATCCCTGCTCCTTGTCTCACCGCCGCACTGGATCCCGCGCCGGCTACTGCTGGCAGCGGGCTGGTCGGCAACCGTCATCGTGGCCATGATTGGGCCCGCGGCGCTCTGGTCGTTTATCAGCGCGTTGATCAGCGGCGGCGACACGGGCTCGAGTGACATCGAGCTCTGGGTGTTCGGTCTCTTCTACGGCAGCTGGTTCATGTGGGCGATTGCGGCGGGGGCCGCCACTCGTTCGTACCAACTGCGTAGCGCGGCGTTCACAGCGTCCCCGGGGGCGCCCTCACGCTGAGCCAGCAGCCTCCGCGGTGACTGCGGGAAGCACTGCCGAGACGACCGTACCTTGTCCTTCCGCCGACTCGACCCTTACCGACCCGCCAAGGCGGTCGGCGCGAGCCGCCATCCCGGGCAGCCCGAGGCCACCATTACGCATCGGTGGATCGAATCCGACCCCGTCGTCGCGGATCTCCATCCGCACATGTGTCGGCGAGCGGGTGATTCGGATGTTCACCTCGTGGGCTTGCGCGTGCTTGACGACGTTGTGGATCGCTTCCTGTGCAATCCGGTAGAGCGCGTCTTCGATCGGCAGTGGGAGCCGTGCCAGATCAGGACTGGCGTCGAGTCGTATCACCAAGCCAGTCCGACCCTGCACTGATGCGACGTGCTTGCGGAGCGCGGAGACGAAGCCCTCCTCGGTCAAATTGCCCGGGCGGAGCTCGAAGATGAGGCTGCGCATCTCGCCGAGGGCCTCGCGCGCCAGTGCGCTCACCTCGTCGAGCTTGGCCGCGACGCCCGGCTTCCTCTGTTCGAGCAACATGCGCGCCGTGCCGGCGGTGATCGTCATGCTGAACAGGGCCTGAGTCACCGAGTCATGAAGCTCCTGAGCGAGGTGCGCCCGCTCTCTACTCGCCGCAAGCTCGGCGGCCTGCTCCTGGGTCTCGCGCTCGAGGCGAAGCGTCTCGCTGATCTCGCGGACCGAGCCCGTTCCCCCGCCATAGCGACCGTCGACCGGGGTGCCGATGTTGTGGAGCTCGACCGGGACGGGATGCCCGTCCTTATGGCGCAGGTTCACCCGGTATGTCTGGTCGCTGTCGGGGTTCGCGATCTGCCAGCGGTATCCCTCCTCGAACGCTTGGCGCGATGACTCATGCATCACGATCGCAGAGTTCCGACCGATGAGCTCATCGGGTCGGTAGCCGAGGAGGCGCTCGCAGCCGGCGCTGACGTAGGTGAAGATGCGATCTCCATTTGCGGCCCAGATGACGTCCGGCAGGCGGTCGAGCGCGTGGAGCAGAGCCGGGAGCTCCATCGCGCGTTGCGGATCGGTCGCAGCCGCTGTCGATTTGCCGCGTCGCATGGGGGGTGCTCAGCGGCTCAGCCTGTCGAGACCGAGACCGGCTTCGGTCTGATGCCGTGCTCGACGGCGTACAGGGCGGCCTGGGTGCGGCTGGCGAGACCGAGTTTGCCGAGCACGTTGCTGACGTGGGTCCGCGCGGTGCAGTCCGCGATACCCAGCTCGGTCGCGATCTCCTTGTTGCTCAGCCCGCGCCCTAGAAGGACCAGGACCTCGAGCTCACGCTCGGTGAGCGGCTCGACCGGCGGGTGCACCGGCCGTCGCCGGAGCCGTTCGGCTAGGAGCTTCGTGACCGCGGGATCGAGGCGGATCTCGCCGTCGTGGGCTGCCCGGATCGCCTCGATGACCGCCCGCTCGTCGGCGTCCTTGAGGAGGTACCCCGCCGCGCCGGCTTCGAGGGCCGCGACGACCTTGTCCTCCTCGATGAAGCTCGTCAGCGCGACGATCTCGGTTGCCGGATGCCGAGCCTTGATCTCGCGGATCGCGGAGATGCCGTCCTTCACCGGCATGACGAGGTCCATGAGGATGACGTCCGGCTCGTGGACCTCCGCCAGGCGAATGGCCTGCTCTCCGTCGGCCGCGTCGCCGACGACGTCCATGTCGTCCGTGATCTCGAGCAGGCCACGGAGCCCGCGTCGAACGATGGCGTGGTCGTCGACGATCAGCACGCGAATGCTGTGCGACTGGCGCATGCACCAGTCTCTCGGCGAGGTCGCTGGCCCGGCAAGAGCCGTTCGTCAGGACTCCCATGGGCCTGCGACATCTGTCGCAGGCGATCGCCACAAGAGACGGAGCTTTGTTCGGCACGGACTGGCGATGACCGGCGAGCCACTGGGCGGGATCCTCATGGTCGGGAAATCGAAGACCACCAGGAGGTTTGCCATGACGTTCCATATCGCTCGGTTCGGGGGCCTCGCCCTCCTGCTGATCGCGGTCGGTGTCGGCGTCCTCATCGGGCGCGTGATCGAGGGAATCGCGATGGGTGCGGTGCTTTTCGCCGTCTGGACCTATATCGCGCGCCTCGTCGCGGCGCCTGATCACGATCCGACGTACAGCGACGGCCACACGGAATGAGGTGGTCGCAATGGCGCTCGTCATCGACTCGCTCTGCAAGCGCTACGGCGCTGTCCTGGCACTCGACGGGATCAACATGGTCGCCCAGCCTGGCCAGGTGTTCGGCTTTCTCGGCCCGAACGGCGCAGGAAAGACCACGACGATGCGGATCGTCCTCGATATCATCCACGCCGACTCGGGGTCGGTGACCTGGGCCGGTCGGTCCGCTGCCGCGGCGCCGCGCCGGACGTGGGGCTACTTGCCCGAGGAACGCGGCCTCTACCCGCGTATGGCGGTCCTCGACCAGCTCGTCTTCGTCGCCACCCTCCATGGCGTCCCACGCCGCCAGGCGGCCCAACTGGCTCGCCACTGGCTGGCCCGCTTCCGGATCCCGGAGTACGCCGATCGGCGGGCGGAACAGTTGAGCAAAGGCAATCAGCAGAAGGTCCAGTTCATCGGGGCGATCCTCCACGACCCGGACGTGCTGCTCATGGACGAGCCGTTCTCAGGGCTCGACCCGATCAACGCCGCGCTGCTCAAGGAGGCGTTCCTCGAGCTGCGCGACCGGGGCAAGGCGATCGTGTTCAGCACCCACCAGATGGACGCGGTCGAGGAGCTGTGTGACGCCATCGCCATCATCGATCGCGGCCGGCTCGTACTCTCGGGACCTGTCCCCAGCGTGAAGCGGCAGGCGGGTCGGGTCGTCGTCCGCCTCGGCGTCGCAGGCGACGGGGCGCTGGACTGGCTCGACGCGGTGCCGAATGCGACCGTGCGACGGTCGGGCCTCGACTACCACGAGGTCGAGCTGTGCGACGGCGCCGATCCGCAGACGATCCTCCACGCCGCGCTCGAACGCCAAGCCTACGTGACCCGATTCGAGATCGCCGCGCCGTCGATCGAGGACATCTTCATTGAGCGCGTCGGCGCGACCACGACCGCCGAGCGAACCCTGGCTGCGGCCGGGGTGGAGGCAGAGGAATGAGCACCATGACCCGCACCTCGCTGACCAACATCCTCATCGTGGCCCGCCGTGAGTTCGTCACGCGGGCCACCACCCGGACGTTCCTGATCTCGACGCTGCTCCTGGTTGTTGTCGCGGTGGCAGTGGCGCTCGCGCCGGTCGCGATCGGGTTCTTCGGTCGCGAAGGCAGTCGCGTCGCGGTCTATGTGGGAGCGGCCGACATGCACGGTGACCCGGTGGCCGTCGTCGAGGAGTTGTTGAATCCTCCCGACGGTCAGGGCCTCG
>DASTYU010000272.1:0-16046 GCA_035764655.1 Candidatus Limnocylindrales bacterium | reverse complement strand
CGTACTCGAGCTGGCCGTACTCGATGACGCTGTCGGTCTTGGTCACGCCGACCATCTCGGCGAAGTCGCGGATGCCCTCCGCAGGAAAGCCGCGCCTCCGCAGCCCGGAGATGGTAGGCATGCGCGGGTCGTCCCATCCGCGAACCCGGCCCTCCTCGACGAGCTTCAGGAGGAACCGCTTGGAAAGCACCGTGTACGTGAGGTTCAGCCGCGCGAACTCGTACTGGCGCGGCCGCGACGGGACCGGCAGGTGCTCGATCAGCCAGTCGTACAGCGGCCGGTGCGCCTCGAATTCCAGCGTGCAGATGGAATGGGTCACGCCTTCGATCGCGTCGGACTGGCCGTGCGCGAAGTCGTAGGTCGGGTAGATGCTCCAGGCGTCGCCGGTGCGCGGGTGCGGCGCGTGGACGATCCGGTACAGGACCGGGTCGCGGAGGTTGATGTTCGGTGAGGCCATGTCGATCTTCGCGCGCAGGACGCGGGCGCCGTTGGGAAAGTCGCCCGAGCGCATCCGCGCGAACAGGACAAGGTTCTCCTCGACCGGCCGGTGGCGATACGGCGAGTTGCGCCCGGGCTCCGTCAGCGTCCCGCGGTGCTCGCGGATCTCGTCTGCCGACAGGTCGTCCACGTAGGCGTCCCCATTCCGGATCAGGTGGAGGGCCCAGTCGTAGAGCTGCTCGAAGTAGTCGGACGCGTGGTAGAGGTGCTCGCCCCAATCGAAGCCCAGCCAGCGGATGTCGCGCTGGATGGCGTCGATGTACTCCTGCTCCTCCGTGACCGGGTTCGTGTCGTCGAAGCGGAGGTTGCAGTGGCCGCCGAAGTCGCGCGCGACCCCGAAGTTCAGGCAGATCGACTTGGCGTGGCCGATGTGCAGGTAGCCGTTCGGCTCGGGCGGGAAACGCGTGACGATCGTCGCGTGGCGGCCGGCGCGCACATCTGCGGCCACGATCTCGCGGATGAAGTCGGCGCGTTCGGCCGGCGGGGATGTGTCGATGGTCACGGGCGCAGCAATCACGGATGAGGTCGGGTGGAATTGGCTGGCGAGCAAGGATTCGAACCTTGAATCCCCTGATCCAGAGTCAGGTGCCTTACCGTTTGGCCACTCGCCAGCGGCCGGGGAATTCTAGCATCGGGTCCGTGAACGGAGGATCGAGCTCGCCGGTGGTCGTGGACTTCCCGCTGCGCGGCGAGGGCTGGGTGGCCGTCAATTCGCCCCGCGATCGCATGCCGAGCCACGGGACGGACATGCTGGGGCAGCGCTACGCGTTCGACTTCCTGCAGGTCGACGGCCGCTCGCGGTTGCACACGAGCCCGGCCGGGCTGCTGCGCTCGCTGGTCGTGGGTGTGCCGACCCGCTCCTGTTACGCCTGGAATGCGCCGATCCATGCGCCCTTCGATGCGGAGATCGTGCAGGCAGTCGACGGCGTCGCGGAGCGCCGCTGGATCCACCCGGTCCGCGAGCTGGCGCGCGCGCTGTGGAACGGGCTCACGTTCCGTCCGGACCGACTTCCTCAGGTGCTCGGCAACTATGTCATCGCCCGGCACGGCGACGTGTATGCCGCCTTCGTGCACCTGACACCGGGCTCGGTGGCGGTCCGCGAAGGCCAGCAGGTTCGAACCGGCGACGTCATCGGTCGGGTGGGCCACACTGGGAACTCCACGAATCCGCATCTCCATTTCCAGCTGATGGATTCGCTCGATCCGATGCTCGCGAACGGACTTCCGTGCGCCTTCCGTGCGTACGAGGTCCTGCGGGATGGGCGCTGGGAGCCGGTGGCCAACGGCATTCCCCGACGAGCCGACCGGATTCGATCAGCGTGAACGACAACCGGTTCAGCCGCTTCCGGCGCTGGTTCTGGCGGCCGCCGCGCGCCCACGGCGAAGTCCTCCACGACCGGACCGTGTCCACCCTCGAGCTGTTCTACGACCTCGTCTACGTGGCCGTGATCATCCAGCTCGCCCATCACCTGTCGGCCCATCTCACCGTCCGCGGCGTGATCGATTTCGCGGTCATCTTCGCGCTGATCTTTATCGCCTGGGTGAACGGCACGCTGTACCTGGAGCTGCATGGCCACGAGGACGGCCGCACGCGGACCATCGTCTTCGTCCAGCTCGGCCTGATCGCGCTGCTCGCCGTGTTCATCGCCGACGCGGCGGACCAGACGGGCCAGGCCTTCAGCCTGACCTACGCCGCCTTCCTCGCGCTGCTCACCGCGCTGTGGCAATCCGCCCGCCGCCAGGCGCGACGCGACGGCGGAGGCAGCACCCCGGTCATGGGCCGCTACGTCGCCTTCATGTCGATCTGGGTCGGCGTCATCCTCATCGCCGCCCTCCTGCCGCCGGATGTTCGCCTCGCGACCTGGGCGGCGTTCGGGATCGCGTGGATCGCCGGCGTCTGGCTGACGGCCCGCAGCCGCGCCGGGCTGCCCCACGGCATCACCCCGACCGATGCGCTCGTCGAGCGCTTCGGGCTGCTCGTGATCATCGTCCTCGGGGAGGTGTTCTTCGGGGTCGTGAACGGCCTGGTTGCGGTCGAGCGGGACGGGCTGACCATCGCCACCGGGATCCTCACGCTGCTGCTGGGATTTGCGATGTGGTGGCTGTACTCCGACCTGATCGGGCGCCGGCTGCCCCGAGCCGACGGACCCGGCCTGGCCGGCTGGATGCTGTGGCACCTGCCCCTGACCCTCGCGATCGCCGGGGTGGGTGCGGCCGGCCGAAACCTCATCGAGCACGCCCGTGAACCGGCGACCCCGGCAGCGACGGCGTGGGTGCTGGCTGGCTCGGTGGCGGTTGGCCTGGGCGCGCTGGTGCTGATCGAGCGGACGCTGACGGATGCTGCTCGGCTTCCCTCCGTGTACCGGCCGGTGCGCCTGGCGAGCATCGGCAGCGCGGTCGCGGTTCTGGCCGTCGCGGCGCTCCGGCCAGCGCCGTGG
This sequence comes from Candidatus Limnocylindrales bacterium, assembly GCA_035764655.1. Classification (GTDB taxonomy): domain Bacteria; phylum Chloroflexota; class Limnocylindria; order Limnocylindrales; family CSP1-4; genus DASTYU01. The sequence continues at coordinate 13,110 of DASTYU010000272.1, read as the reverse complement.
CTCCTCGGATCGCTGCTGGTGGCGATCCTCGCCGCCCTCTGGATCTTCACGGTGGGACGCTTCATGGCGGCGGAGGGAGCGGTGGGGTCCGGGTCGGATTAGTGCATTCGTACTGCGTCCGCGGGGTGCGTCACCTGCTACAGTCGCCGCCGTGACATTCGACGCAGCGGGGGCCGTCACGCCCGCCCCGTCGACCCGACGATCGCGCTACGTGCCGGCCGTCCTCGACGCCTTCATTCCAGGCACGGGCCATCTCGTGGCCGGCCGCCGCCGGCTCGCGCTGCTGTTGCTGCTGCCGGTGGTGTTCAGTCTCGCCGCGCTCGTCACGGTCGTGCTCACCACCTCGACCTACCGCCTCGCCGCCGAGATGGCGGCCGATGAGGTGCTCGTCGCGCTGCTCCTGTTCCAGGGACTGTTCCTGGTCTGGCGTCTGGCCGCCGTCGGGTCCAGCCTGTTCAACCCGAGGCTGCCGCGACCGGGCGTCCGCGACAGCCTGCCGATCGCGCTGCTGGTCGTGCTGATCGTCGCGCCGCAGGTCTATGCCGGCGTCGTCACCCAGGCGGCCCGCGACGCCGCGAACGAGATTTTCGTGGAGGAGCCGCCTCCGTTGGCCGCGGCACCGTCGTTCACGGCCGAACCCGACCCCAGCTTCCTGACGCCGGCGTCGCTGGAGCCGTCGATCGAGCCCTCGCAGACCCCCGAGGTGTCGCGGATCAACGTGCTGGTCATCGGCGTGGACGCGGGCGTCGGGCGCAGGACGTACCTGACCGACACGATGATCGTGATGTCGGTCGACCCGGTCGGCCACACCGTCTCGATGCTCTCGATCCCGCGCGACATGGTCGACGTACCGCTGCCCGACGGGCGCAAGTTCCGCGGCAAGATCAACGGTCTCGCGGCCTATGCGCGGCACAATCCGCGCCAGTTCCCCGGCTACAACGGGTCGGGCAGCGACGTCCTCATGGATGCGCTCGGCGCGCTGCTCAAGATCGAGGTGGACTACTACGCCACGGTCAACCTGGGCGGGTTCGTGAACGTGATCGACACGCTCGGCGGGGTCGATGTCAACGTGGAGCGTGCGTTCTGCGACCCGACCTACGATGAGTACGGGTTTACGCGAGGTTTCTCGATCACCAAGGGCCGCCACCACCTCAACGGCAACCAGGCGCTGGGCTACGCCCGGGTGCGCAAGGCCGCAGGCGAAAGCGACTTCACCCGTGCCGCCCGGCAGCAGGAAGTGCTGTCGGGCGTGCGCGACGCGATCATCGGCGGTCGCTTCCTGAACAACCCGATCGGCCTGGTCAAGGCGCTCGGCAAGACCGTGTCCACGAACGTACCGCGCAAGCGGTTGCCCGAATTCGTCGACCTCGCGGTCCAGATCGATCGCAAGTCGACCTACCGAACGGTCGTCAAGTACCCGCTCGTGCGCGGCGCCTACGACCAGCGAGGCTCCATCCAGGTCCCGAACGTCAAGGAGATCCGCAAGCTCGCCGCGCGCCTCTTCCCGCCGGCCGGCGAGACGCCCGACAAGGCGTTCAAGGTGGGTGGCGGGACCAAGACCGGTCGTGGCACGACCTCTGGTATCGGTGGCTGCGGTTCGGTGAGCACGCCGAAACCCAAGCCGAAACCAACCCCGAAGCCGACCCCCAAGACGACCCCCAAGCCGACCCCCAAGCCGACGCCTACGCCGCCCGATGACACGCCCGAACCCACGCCGGACCCGACGCCCACGGCCGAACCCACGCCGGAGCCGGAGCCGACGCCGAGCCCGGACCCGACTCCGACGGACAAGCCGGGCAAAGGGAACGGATAGGGCTCCGGAGACTCTTGGTACGTTCGGGGGAGTGACGTGTGCTGTCGACGTCGAACATCGTGAGCGGCGACCGAACCCGCCCCGTCCGGTGTGACCCATGCCTGCGACCCACAGCCCGCGCCCAGGACGCCGCCCCGATGCCCGCAGCAGGCTCATCGTCGCGGCGATCGCGGCGTCGCTGATGGCGACCTTCGCGGTGACCGCACCGGCCAGTGCCCTGCCGTCGTGCCGGATCGGTGACACGCTCACCAAGCACCGCAAGTACACCGACTGGCACCGCTCGCTGCTCGACACCTACTACAAGCTGCCGAGCACCTACGCGCCGACGGGCAAGAAGAACACGAGCTACGCGGGGCTGACGAGCGGGTTCTACGTCCGCTCCTTCGTGATCCCGGACCTCAAGGCGATGGCCTCGGCGGCTCGAGCGGCGGGCGCCCGATTGGCCGTGCAGTCCGCGTACCGCAGCTATTCGAACCAGAAGGCCACGTTCGCCTACTGGGTCAAGGTCGACGGTTACGCGACGGCGATCAAGGAGAGTGCGCGGGCCGGGCACAGCGAGCACCAGCTTGCGACCACGCTCGATTTCCGCAGCTACAGCGGCGGCGCGCCGTGGAACTACACCGACTGGGCAACGACGAAGGCGGGCGCGTGGCTCAAGGCGAACGCCTGGAAGTACGGCTTCATCATGAGCTACCCGAAAGGGAAGTCCTCGGTCACGTGCTACGCCTACGAGCCCTGGCACTACCGCTACGTCGGGAGGGACGTGGCGGCCAAGGTCCGGGCGAGCAAGCTGACGCTCCGCGAGTACCTGTGGAAGCAGCAGACGACCTTGGCACCGACGCCCACGCCCACACCGATCGCCACGCCGACACCGACGCCCGCCGCCTCGCCGACCCCGACGCCCGATCCGACGCCGGATCCATCGCCGACCCCGACGCCGGATCCATCGCCGACCCCGACGCCGACACCCAGCCCCGACGGCGGCTGACCGAGCTGCGACTGCGGTCCGGTTCGCACATTTCTGCCAGAAACGATCCGGGTTCGTCGTAGGCGAGTCGAACTGGCCTGCTTCGCCGCCGAACGCTCCTCGCACAACGAGAATCTCGTCAGGCACGAACCCCATTCGTTACCTGGCGGGAACCGAGGCCCCGGTCGCCCGTGCGGTGCGTACGATGGCCGCATGTCCGCGATCCCCGACACGGTCCGTGCCTACGTCGCCGAGCGGCTCGACGACCGCGAGGAGCGGGGCATCCGCGAGTTCCGCGAGGCCGACCTTCCGGAAGGCGACGTCGAGATCCGCGTCGAGTGGTCGACCGTCAACTACAAGGACGGGCTCGCGACCAGGTTCGACGGCAAGGTCGCCCGGATCAGCCCGCTCATCCCCGGCATCGACCTGGCCGGGACGGTCGTCGCCAGCGACGACGCGTCGATCACGGTCGGCCGGAGCGTCCTCGCCCACGGATACGACCTGGGCGTCTCGCGTCATGGCGGCTATGCCGAGTACCAGCGCGTGCCGGCCGGCTGGGTCGTGCCGCTCAACGGGCTCACGGCGCGCGAGTCGATGGCCATCGGCACGGCCGGGTTCACCGCCGCGATGTCGGTTGCCGCGCTCGAGGAGCGCGGTCTCCAACCCGACAGCGGCCCGGTCCTCGTTACCGGTGCCTCGGGCGGGGTCGGCAGCATGGCAGTCGCCATCCTCGGTGAGCGCGGATACGAGGTCTGGGCTGCGACCGGCAAGGACGATGAGGCGGACCGCCTGCGCGCCCTCGGTGCGACCGAGGTGATGACGCGAGAAGAGGTGACCGCCGAGGGCAAGCCCCTCGAATCCGGCCGATGGGCCGGCGCCATCGACACGGTCGGCGGACCGACCCTCCCATATGTCCTGCGGACCATGCGCACCGGCGCGACGGTCACGTCCAGCGGCAACGCCGGCGGCCCGAAGCTCGACACGACGGTCCTGCCGTTCATCCTGCGCGGGGTCGCGATGCTCGGGATGGACTCGGTGACCGTGCCGATCGAACGGCGGCGCCTCCTGTGGGACCGCCTCGCGAGCGACCTTCGCCCGCGGGCCCTCGGCGAACACGTCACGGAACTCACGCTGGACACGATCGAGGAGGGTCTCGACGGGATCCTGGCCGGCGCCGCGCGCGGGCGCTGGGTGGTGCGCCTCGCCTAGCTCGAGACCGCCTCGCTGAGCTCGCCGCGCGCGTGTGCGGCGGCACGTTTGAGGGGTCGCCGCACGTCCTCGGACGGATAGGCGGGATAGGGCGTCAGCGCCACCGCATCGTCGAGGTCGAGCTCCGCGGCGGCGATCCGTCGCCCGAGGTTCGCGACGGCGTGGAACTCGGCGGCCTGTTCGCGAACCCAGTCCGGTCCGCCCGGATCGCCGTGACCGGGGATCGCGATGCGCTCCACGAGCGGCGCCAGCGCCTCGACCGTTGCCGGCCAGTCCAGCGGGAACGAGTCCCCGAACGACGGGACGGCGCCCCCTTCGAGCAGGTCACCGGCAAAGACGACGCCCGTGCCCGGGACGAGGACCACCGCGTCGTGGTCGGTATGGCCGCGGCCCAGGAAGCGCAGCTCCACCTGCCGGCCACCCACCTCCACGACGGCCCGCTTGTCAAACGATTTGTCGGGCGGGTCGATCTCGACCTCGCGGATGTCATCGGCCAGGTCCGGCAGCTCCGAGACGATCCGTTCGCGACGAGCGTCGCCGGTGCGCTCCATGAACGGCCGGCAGCCGACGTGGCCCCAGATCGTGGCCGGTCGGAAGATCCGATTGCCGTACGCGTGGTCGTAGTGCCCGTGCGTATCGACGACGACCTCGACCGGGGCCGAGGTCAGCTCGCGCAGGTCGTCGAGGATCTCGCGCGCCTGGCGGTACGTCGTTCGCGTGTCGATGACCAGCACCGCGTCACGACCCAGGACCACCCCGATGTTCTGGTCGTAGAACTCATAGTGCCGGACGAAGACGCGATCGCCGATCTCCGTCCAGCGCGTCGATGGAGCCACGAATGAAGCGTATCGCCCGGAGCCGTGGCCGTGCCTCCGGGCGATACCGCGTCAGGCGCCGATCGCGACCGGTGCCTGCTGTGGAGCTGCCGTTTCGACCGTCCCGGTCCCGCGCCCGACGCGCCAGGCGAGGATGAGGATGGCGCCGAACCCAAGCAGGCTTGCGACACCCGTCACGAGACCGCCGACGAACGGCACGATCCCGATGACCTGCAGGACGAGGATCCCGAGGAGAGCGCCCGCATACGGATGGGGGGCTGCGGGGTCCTTCCGGGTGCCCAGCACCTCCTCGCCGAGGAAGATGCCTGCCACAAGGAAGCCGATGAAGCCGAGGAGCGGCAGGAAGCCGAGAAGGACGCCCAGTCCGAGCGGCGCGCCGACAATCGTGACGATTGCCAGGATCGCCAGGATCGGGATCACGATGACGCTCAGCAGGCCGACCCCGAACGCCTTCAGCGGCTCGGCCGCGATGACTCGTTCGGCCGCGCGGACCTGGCGGGCACCGACGGCTGCCAGCAGCAGCCCGGCGACCACCGAGGCGAGCGCCATCCCCACCGCGAACAGGATCATGGCCGGCGCGAGGAATGCGCCCACCGCGAGGAGCTCGGCGTCGATCCCTTTGATGTCGCCCCCGATCACCACGTCGTCTGTCTGGGTCACGGTCGATTCGATCGAGCGGACGTTGTTGAGGACCTCGGAGCCCTCCTCGAGCGCCAGCGTGCCGCTGATGACGATCACGTCTTCCACGGTCGCACCGCGGACGGTCGCGTTGCCCTCGATCACGGTCAGGGTGTTGACCGTCCCGGCGATGTCCGCGTCGCCGTTGGCGACGAAGACGACGTCCGCTTGCTCCCCGGCGGGAACCGCGATGTCGCCGCCGAAGGCCATCAGGACCCGGCCGCTATGCGGCAGCGTGTCGTCGGCAGCCAGGGCAACTGGCGCCGCGATTGCTGCGATGAAGACCAGGGACGCGAACAGGGCGGCGAAGCGTTTCATCCGGCTTCCTCCTCTTCCTCCACTCCCTCCACACCGCGACGGGTCGCGATATCGCGCAACGCGGCGCGCGCGTCGGGACGGGCGATCAGAGTCATGACGGCGGTCGCGACGAGGGACAGGAACAGGGACAGCGCCATCAGCGCCAGCGCGCGACGCATCGAGACCTCCTTCGGGGCGCACACGGGGGGACGGCATGCTGAGCGTGCAACGGCAGCACGATCGGCGTCACCGGCCGACCGGCCCGTTCGAACGGGTCCGAGGGTCGCAACGGAACTCGGGTGCTACCATCCCCGGACAATCGAATACGCCTCCGGGGAGCGCCTTGAGCGCTGAGAGTGTGGCGAGCGCCACAGACCCGCGGAACCTGATCTGGCTCGTACCAGCGAAGGAAGCAGGCCATCCGACTCGACGCCTTCCGCCGTTCCCCGGCCGGCGTTGCATCTTCTGCCCAAGTCGGAGGTTCGGGAGCGATGATCAGCACAGATCGAAGCCAATCGACGCGTGCTTCTGGATGGCGCACGCGCGACATCGTCATTACCGCGGTGATCGGCGTCGCCTTCGGCGTCGTGTTCTGGGCGTGGAACAACGTCTGGTTGGCCGCGGTCGCGGCATTCCCTGCGGTTCCGTGGGTCGCCGATCTGCTCTATGGCGTCTGGTTCATGCCGGCAATCGTCGCGATGCTCATCGTGCGCAAGCCGGGCGCAGCGTTCTTCGCCGAGCTCGTGGCCGCCGGGCTATCGATGTTGATGGGAACCGTGTGGGCTGCGGACGTGCTCCTGTCCGGGGCGCTCCAGGGCCTCGGCGCGGAGCTCGTGTTCCTGGCCTTCGGCTACCGCCTGTTCAGCTTCCCCGTCCTCGCGGCGGCCGCGCTGGCTGCCTCGGTACCCGCGTTCATCCACGACTGGATCATCTGGTATCCGGGAGTCGATCCGGTGGTGCAGCTGGTCCGGTTCGTGATGATGGCGGTGTCGGCCGTGGTCATCGCTGGAGGTGGATCGATGCTTCTTGAACGTCGTCTGCGCGAGACCGGCGTTCTCCAGGGCTTCCCGGACTGACCGCGCCGTGACCGCGGAACCCGGATCGATCCGCGCCCGCGATCTCGGGTTCCGCTATTCGGGCGCCTCGCGCCCCGCGCTGTCCGGCGTTTTGTTCGACGTCGAACCCGGTCAGACGCTGCTCATCGTCGGCCCGTCCGGTTCCGGCAAGAGCACGCTCGCCCTCGCCATCGCCGGACTCGTCCCTCGCGACTTCGACGGCGCGTTTACGGGCTCGCTCGAGGTCGAGGGTGTCGAGACCCGGACGTGGGACCCGGCCGCGTTGTCGGCGCGCGTCGGGATCGTCTTCCAGGACCCCGAAAGCCAGCTCGTGATGGAGCACGTCGAGGACGACATCGCGTTCGGGCTCGAGAACCGTGGATGGCACCGCGGTCGGATGCTGGCACGCGTCCCGGAGGTGCTTCGCGACATCGGGCTCGAAGGGTTCGAACGACGGCGGACCGCCCGATTGTCCGGTGGCGAGCAGCAGCGCGTGGCCCTTGGCGGGGTGCTCGCGGCGCTCCCGGCCATCCTCGTGCTCGATGAGCCGACGGCAAACCTCGATCCCCAGGGCACCATTGACTTCTTCGCGCGGCTGGCCGCGATCAAGGCCGAGCGCGAGACGACGATCGTCCTGGTCGAGCACAAGGTCGACCTCGCCTGGCCGATGGCCGACATCGTCCTCGCGCTCGATCGCGAAGGCCGCCCGATCGACCTCGGTCGGCCCGAGGAGGTGCTCGTTCGCTCCGGGGTGCGCATGCGTCGCGAGGGGATCTGGCTTCCGGAACGTGGCGCGCCCATGCCCGTGGCCGGACCGCCGGTCACGCCCGGCCCGCCACTGATCGAGGCGCATGGGGTCCGTTTCGGCTACGACCCGCAGGAACCGATCCTCCGCGACATCGAGCTTGTCGCGAGTCGTGCCGAGCGGATCGCGCTGGTTGGGCCGAACGGAAGCGGGAAGTCGACATTGGGGCGGCTCCTGGTCGGCCTGCTTCGACCCGACCACGGGACCATCCTGCTGGGCGCCGATGAGCCATCGAATCTGCCGGCTGCCGAGCTGGCGCGGCGTGCCGGGTACGTGTTCCAGGATCCGGAGACGCAATTTCTCGCCAACACCGTCGAGGAGGAGGTCATGCTCGGCCTGCGCCCGGACGAGCGGGCAACCGCGGGCGAGCTGACGGAGCGGCTCGGGCTGCCGCTCGGGCAGTTCGGGGCGCGCAGCCCGTACCTGTTGTCCGGCGGCGAGGCACGCCGCTTGTCCCTGGCGTGCGTGCTGGTTCGCTGGCCGCAGGTGCTCGTGCTCGACGAACCCACGTTCGGGCAGGACCGGCTCGGCCACGAGGCGCTCGTCGAGATCATTCGCGAGCGGCTCGACACGGGGATTTGCCTCTTCACGGCCACCCACGACCGGCGGTTCATCGAGCAGGTCGCCGAGCGGATCATCGAGCTTGGCTCGGGCTGGATCGTCGATGACCGGCCCATCCGGAGGGCGGCCTGATGATCACTGCCCCGGAGATGTCGGAGGCGCAGCTCGAAAGCGCGCTCGGGCGGACGAGCCCGGTGGTCAAGCTGGCCGTGGCGATCCTCTGGCTGATTGCGCTCGCGTTCACGCTCGAACCGCTGCCACCGGTGGCGGTTGCCGTGCTTGCGATCGGGGCGGGGCTCTGGCTCGGCGAGATCCCGCCGATGCATCTCATCCGCGCGCTCGCGCCGTTGTGGATCGCGGCGCTCGGTGTCGGCCTGTTCAACACGCTGTTCTCGCCGGCGAACCTCGACTCGACCGCGACGGAGGTCCTCACGATCGGCCCGTTCCGGATCACCGAGCAGGCCCTGATGAGCGGCGTGAGCATCGGGCTGCGCGTCCTCGCGATCGCATCGGTCGGCGCCGTGTTCGCGCTCACCACCGAACCGACCAAGCTCGTGGACAGCCTCGTTCAGCAGGCGCGCGTGCCTGAGCGGTTCGCGTACGGGACGCTCGCGGCGTACCAGGCGATCCCGCGCTTCGCCGAGGATCTCGCCACGCTCCGCCAGGCCCGCCGCATCCGTGGACTGCGCGGCGGCTGGCATCCACGGCTGCTGGTCAGCCTGCTCGTTCTGGCGATCCGCCACGGCGACCGCAAGGCGCTGGCGATGGACGCCCGGGCGTTCGGGTCAGTCCCTCGCTCGGCCTACCGGGTGATCGTGTGGGGTCCCCTCGACGTGTGGGTCGGCGTCGCCGGGCTCTTCGTGGCGTGGGCCGTGATCGTGATCGGCCGCTGACGTACTGGGCCGCGCCACAGACTCAACCCAGCAACGAACGAGCGTGGCCCTGGGGCCGATTCCGACGGAATCTGTCGAATTCGGCGGTCAGCACTGCGTGACTGTTCGGAAACTGTGTCGCTGGTGACTCAGCGGCCCGCGTGCCGCGGCGCGGGGGCCAAGCCGCCTCTGCGATGATCCGCCGAACGTGACGGGGTTCGGAGGGTGCGGTGAGCGACGCGCGCACGATCGTGTTCTTTCCGGAGGGCGCCTACGGGCCGACGAACAACTGCGTCGGGATCGGGCAGGTGCTCCGCAGCCGCGGCCACCGGGTCGTCTTTATCCTGGAGGAGTCGTTCGCGGGCACGCTCGAGGCGAAGGGCTTCGAGGAACGGCTGATGCGGCTCGGGCCGCCGCCCGAGGAGCCCGAGGTTCCCGGCCAGTTCTGGATCGACTTCATCCGCGACACCGCGCCGGTCTTCCGGAAGAGCACGCTCGAGCAGATCACGGAGTTCATCGCCCCCACCTGGCAGGCACTGATCGACGGCGCGAAGTACGTCAACCCCCGCCTCGAGGAGATCATCGGCGAGGTCGAACCGCACGCGGTCGTCGAGGACAACGTCGTGTCCTTCCCGGCCGTGATGGCGTCCGGTCGGCCGTGGGTGCGGATCGTGTCGTGCAACCCGATCGAGCTGAAAGACCCGCTCATCCCTCCCTTCTCGTCCGGATATCCGGTCGACGACCGGTCGGCGTGGCCGGCGGTCCTTGCCGAGTACCGCCGCGCGCACGCCGACATGTGGGCCGACTTCGACGCGTTCTGTCGCGACCACGGCGCCGGTGGCCTCGCCGACGGTGAGCTCGGGCCGGAGTTCATGCACGAATCGCCGTACCTGAACCTCTATTCGTACCCGGCCGAAGCCGATTACGAGCGTGCCAACCCACTCGGCCCGACGTGGCATCGCCTGGACTCGACGGTCCGCGCGCCCGAGTCCGACTGGGAGCTGCCCGCACACCTTGCTGCGCGCCCCGGCGCGCTGATCTACCTCTCGCTGGGGAGTCTCGGCTCGGCCGACGTTGGGCTCATGCAACGGCTCGTCGACCTGCTCGGCAGAACCGACTACCGAGTGATCGTCTCGAAGGGACCGCTCGCCGACGAGATCACGCTCCACGACAACATGACGGGCGAGGGCTTCCTGCCGCAGCCGGCGATCCTGCCGCTGGTCGACCTCGTGATCACGCACGGCGGCAACAACACCGTTACCGAGGCCCTCCACCACGGCAAGCCGATGATCGTCTTGCCGCTGTTCTGGGACCAGGTCGACAATGCGCAGCGTGTCGACGAAACGGGCTTCGGTCGGCGCTTCCCGGCGTACGACTTCGAAGACGGCAAGATCCTGGGCGCGATCGCCTCGCTCTTGGCGGACGGCGTCCTGCGTGAACGGATGTCAGCGATGAGCGCCCGAATCAAGAGCACGTCGGGCACGGTCCGGGCGGCCGACCTGATCGAGCAGGTCGCGCTGGGTGGCTGACCCGCTCCCGGACCTCAGGGAGCTCCTGTTCGCCGACCTCCCGCCGCTGACGGTGCTCGAACAGTTCGCCGCGGCCCCCGACTTGCATGAACTCGCCGGAGCGGTGGCGCGCGAGGACGAGATGGGCACCCAGACGCTCCTGGAGAGGGTCCTCTCCGGGACGACCGAGACCCGGATCCGCCTGCAGGCGTGGTCGCTCGCACGTCGCATGGGCTTCGAGCCGCCCGCCGACGACGCCCATCGAGCACGCGGCGTCGTGATCGATGTCGGTCTCGACGGCGGCCTGGACACATTGGCCGGCTACGAGGACGGCACCGCGCGGTACCTCAACCAGGGCGGCGGTGCGATCGCCTGGGAGGCGCGCGATCCGTCGATCGACCAGGCGATCAACGCGCTGATCGCGGCGGCCCAGGCCGTCGTCGAGCGCAGCGGACCCTTGGACGGCCCGCGGCCGGCCGCCCCACCCGCGGGCTATGCCGCGCTATGGATCCTCACCGACAACGGCATCCACCTTGGCGCCGGCCCGTTCCAGACACTGGCGATGGACCCGCTCGGTGGTCCGGTCATCGCCACCGGCACCGAGCTGATGCGCCAGCTCATCGAGCGCCAGGCGAGCGCACCCGGCTGAGCGGGCGTCGCGCGGGACGCGTCGCGGTGGAGGTTCGGCGCGACCGGGTGCACAATCCGTCAACCACCACGAACGAGACACGCGCGCAGCACCGCGCGCCATGGAGGGCCCCCGTGACCGAGACGCTCAACCCCGTCAAGACGTACCAGCAGTTCATCGGCGGCCAGTTCGTCGACGCGGCGTCGGGCGAGACGCTCGACGTCTACAACCCGGCCAACGCGCAGGTCATCGCCAAGGTGCCGGCCTCGTCGAAGGAGGACGTCAATCGGGCCGTGGAGGCGGCCGACAAGGCGTTCCTGACCTGGAAGCAGACGACGCCCCAGGACCGCAGCCTGATCCTGCTCAAGATCGCGGACGCGCTCGAGGCGGCGGCGGACGAGATCGGCCGGCTCGAAAGCCAGAACGCCGGCAAGCCGGTCGGCGCCGCGATCGACGAGATCGCGACCTGCGTGGACCTGTTCCGCTTCTTCGCCGGCGCGAACCGGGTCATGGACGGCCTCGCCGCCAACGAGTTCCTCGCCGGCCACACCTCGATCGTCCGGCGCGACCCCATCGGTGTCGTCGCCTCGATTGCGCCCTGGAACTACCCGCTGTACATGGCCAGCTGGAAGCTCGGGCCCGCCCTCGCCACCGGGAACACTGTGGTCCTGAAGCCCTCGATCCGGACGCCGTTGTCGGCGCTCCGCTTCGCCGAGATCCTCGCCGAGCACCTGCCCGCGGGCGTCGTCAACGTCCTGGCAGGGTCGGGCGCGGACATCGGTGACGAGCTCGTCGGCCATCCGAAGGTCCGCATGGTGTCGATCACCGGCGACACGGCCACGGGCAAGCGCATCGCCCAGATCGCCGCGGGCACCGTGAAGCGGCTCCATCTCGAGCTCGGCGGCAAGGCGCCGGTCGTGGTCTTCGACGATGCCGACCTCGACCTCGCGGCCGAAACGTTGAAGATGGCCGGTTACTGGAACGCTGGCCAGGACTGCACCGCTGCGACGCGCGTCATCACCGGCCCGGATGTCTACGACTCGTTCGTGTCGAAGCTCGCCGACCAGGTCCGCTCGATCAAGTGGGGCGATCCTGCGGAAGCCGACGACCTCGACATGGGTTCGCTGATCGCACCCGCCCAGGTCGAGAAGGTTGCCGGGATGGTGGAGCGCGCCCGCATGAACGCCGAGGTGGTGGTCGGTGGGGTCCAGCCGGACCGCGCCGGCTGCTACTACGAGCCGACGATCGTCGCCGGCGCCGATCAGAAGTCCGAGATCATCCAGGAAGAGATCTTCGGCCCGGTCGTGACGGTGCAGCGGTTCAGTGACGAGGAGCAGGCGATCACCTGGGCCAACGACACGCCATACGGCCTCGCGTCCTCGGTGTTCACCAGCGACGTCGGCCGGGCGATGCGCGTCGCAAAGGCGCTCGACTTCGGACACGTCTGGATCAACGAGCACTTCACGCTCGCCTCGGAGACGCCGCACGGCGGCGTCAAGCAGTCCGGCTACGGCAAGGACGGCTCGAAGTACGCGCTCGAGGACTACACCTTCATCAAGCACGTGATGATCAACTCGGGGGTGTAGGCCTCCGAGGTCGTGCCGATCGCAAGGGACCAGGCCGAGGCGGCGATCCGCCGGCTGGATCCGGCCGAGATCGCGGCTGCCCGCTGGTTCGGCGCCAAGGGCCGCGAGATCCGTTCGATCGCACTCGCCGAGGCATTCGTCCTGCCGGGTGAGCGGCACGTGCTGGCAGTGGCGGACGTCGCCTATGAGCGCGGACCCGCCGATGCGTATCTGTTCGCGCTGGTCGTGGACGGCGATTCCTTGCGTCCGGCTCCGGACGGCGACGGTGCGCTGCGGGCACTCGCGGTGGGGATCG
>DASTYU010000271.1:0-17663 GCA_035764655.1 Candidatus Limnocylindrales bacterium | reverse complement strand
CTGCGCCTCGACGTCGACGCCCGGGACCTGGAGGAGCAGCGCCAGGTGCGAGAAGGCGGGCCGGAAGGCTGCCGCCTCGGCGGCCACGTCAGCGGCCGGATCGACGATCGAATAACGAAACGTGGCCTCGTAGCCGGCCGGCAGCTCGCCGCGGACCTCACGCCCGGCCGTCGCGGCACCGAACTTGTCGAACTCGTCGAACAGCCGGGGGATCGCGTCGGTGCCGTCGGGATCGAATTCGATCGCCTGGTTCGGGCGCGGTCGGAGGAACAGGAAGCGAAGCTGCTCCGGCGGGACGACCTCGGCGATCGTGTGGGCGGCCGCTCCCCTGCCCTTCGACGTCGACATCTTCTTGCCGCCGATGTTGAGGAACTCGTAGGCGACGTTGAGGGGCGGTTCGCGCTCGTAGACCTCGCGGGCGATGGCGTCCGACCGGTCGCGCGAGCCACCGGCTGTCGAAAGGTCCTTGCCGCACGGCTCGATCGTCACGCCGAACAGCGACCACTGCGCCGCCCACTCGAGATTCCAGGGGAGCTTCGCCACCCCGCCGAACGGGGCAATCCGTCCGGTCGTCCCGCAGCCCGTCGCCCACGTCACGTGGTCCGGCCGGCAGGCGAAGGCGACGGTCTCGCCATCCCAGTCGGTAGCCAGGGTCGTACCGACCTTGCCGCAGTTCGGGCAGATCACCGACAGCGGCAGCCAGCCCTCGGCGTGGTGGACGTTTGCGACCCGCGCGTAGATCTCGCGGACGACCTCGGCCCGGTCGAGCGCGGTCCGGATGAAGCGGTCCATCTGCCCCGTCGGGTAGATGTCGCTCATCCAGTAATAGCGATCGGGCCGGATGCCCAGCTTCTCGAAGGTGTCGATGAACAGCCCGGCGAAGTGACGGGCGTAGCTCGCGTGGCAGTCGCCCGCAGGATCCGGGACATGCGCCAGCGGGCGGCCCATCTCGCGATCGATCGCGTCGGGTGTGAGCAGGGCCTGCGCGTCCATCGGGTCGAGATCGTCCACGCCGTAGAGGTAGGTCGTCTCGAGACCGTTCGCGCGCAGGGCGCGCGCTATCGTGTCGACGATCACGGGGCCGCGCAGGCTGCCCACGTGGACCGTCCCCGATGGCGTCTTCGAGTCGTTGACGACCTGTGGCCCGCTGACGCGCGTGGCGAGTTCGTCGGCCCAATCCATGAGGCTAGGGTAGCGGCCGCCGCGGGCTCAGGTGTTTGTGGCGCAACAGATCAACCGAATCGCGCCCCGGAGTGGCCGAACGGTGCGTCTCGTGCACGGATTCCGGGGAATCAAGGCGCGAGTGGCGCGGTGACGGACGGGATTCTCCCCCCTTGTTGCGCCTGAAACACCCGAAGGGCGGCCTACGAGATCGAGACGATCTTGTAGGTGAAGTCGCCCGCGGGCACCTTCACGACGACCTTCTCGCCCTTCTTGTGGCCGAGCAGGGCGCGGCCGACGGGCGACTCGTTCGAGATGCGGCCCTCGCTTGGGCGCGCCTCGGTCGACCCGACGATCGTGAACTGCTCCTTCCCGTCGGGGCTCTCGACAGCGACCGTCGAGCCGATCTGGACGTGATCGGTCGAGTGGTTCTCGTCGATGATCGTGGCGTTCTTGATCAGCGCCTCGAGCGTCTGGATGCGGCCCTCGACGAATGCCTGCTCGTTCTTGGCGTCCTCGTACTCGGCGTTCTCCGAGAGGTCGCCATGCTCCTTGGCGTCGTGGATCCGCTGGGCAACCTCGGGGCGCTTGACGCTGACCATCTCGTCGAGCTCGGCGCGCAGCTTCTCCAGGCCATCGCGTGACAGGTAGGTTGGCTTGTTGTTGTTCACGGTGGTCGGACCCCGAATCAGTGTCGATCGTTGGGGATCGATCGGTCGGTGGATAAAGGAAAGAACTCCAGGCTGACGCACCTCCGCGTCCCTGAAGTTCCGACCGGCTGCGTAGGTTAGCGCGCGTTCACCGGAGTGTCAAAGCGGCTCCCAGGGCCGGCCGCGCGGGCGGCGCACCCACCAGAACGCGGCGTAGAAGATCGCCCAACCGGACAGGTACACGATCAGGACTGCGAGCCGATCCAGCTCGAGCGGGCGCGCGAGAACGCCCACGACCGTGAACGCCGCCACGACCGGCGCGATGCGCGTGAAGCGGTTGACCGCCGCGAGGCCGGCGATGGTGCCAAGGGCGGCGCGCGGATCGTCGCGGAGGTACGCGACCACGTAGGCCTTCAACGGAAGCCCCGGACCGAGTTGGGCAAACGCCGCCCAGCCACGCTCGCGGAGGCGCCGGCGCGCCTCGTCCATGCCCGCCGCCCCGAGCCCGGGCTGGAGCGACAGGACCCGATCGACGACGTCGGGCCTCCGCCGACCGAGCTCAGTGAGCACGACCGCGCCGAGGACGCCTCCCGCCATCGCCGCCGCGAGCGGCAGGCCGAGCGCCGCCGGCGTCGCGAGCGCCAGGAAGCCCAGCCCGACATCGGGGACGATCGGCTGGACTGTCGCCTCGGCAATGCCCCATGCGAAGAACAGGACGGCGATCCACCAGCTCGATGCGAGGATCGCCAGCTCGGAGTCGCTCACAGTGCGGCGACGGCGGCCTCGAGCCGGGCGGCGAACGCACGTGGGTCTTCCCCTGCCCGGGCATGGAGGGGTTCGCCAAAGCGCACCCGGACGCGGCCGCGACGCGGTCGCGTCTCACCGGGCGGCAGGACCGCCCAGAGCCCGTCGATCCGGACCGGCACCACGGCGCAACCCGTGTCAACGGCAATGAGCCCCGCCCCCGGCTTGAACCGGTTCATCGAGCCCGTCCGCGACCGCGTTCCCTCGGGGAAGATCACGACCCGCCAGCCATCCCGGAGCAGCGCTTCCACCGCCCGGATCGAATGCGCTCCATTGCCAACCCGCTTGAACGGCACGGCCGCGAACCACGACACGACCGTGCGGTATCCGCGACGCTGGAACCAGTAGTCGTCGGCTGCGGCCACGGCGAGACGGTGGCGGCCACGCGAGCCGAGCGCCCGTCGCAACACCGGGATGTCGAGGTGGCTGGTGTGGTTCGGGCAGATCAATGCCGGGCGAGGAAGCTGTTCGAGCACCTCGAGGCCCTCCACGCGCGGCCCGCCCACGAGTTGCCCGAGCACTGGACCGACCAGCCGATGGACCGCCTCGCGCGCCGTTCCGGCGGCCCATGTGAACTGCCAGGCGCTCATGGAACGGCGACCGGGTCCAGCAGGCGGGCCGCCCAGTAGACCAGCGGCAGCGCGAGGAGCAGGGAGTCCACGCGGTCGAGGATGCCCCCGAATCCGGGCAGCCAGGTGCCCGCGTCCTTGACGCCGAACTCCCGTTTGGCCGCCGACTCGAGCAGGTCGCCCCACACGGCGCCCACCGCGACGATCAGGGCGAGACCGGCGAGACCGGGCCACCCGACGAGTGGCACCAGCACCGGTGCGGCGAGGAGGAGCGCGATCGCGGCACCGACAACGTTGCCCACGAGGCCCGCGCGGGTCTTGTTCGGTGAGAGCCGGGGTGCGAGCGGCGTGCGTCCGAAGCGCTTTCCGAAGAAGTACGCCGCGACGTCCGAGCCGGCACACCCGATCGCAACCGCCGCCACGAGGGCTGCGCCGGCGGGACCGCGTTCGACGGTCAGCGCCACGCCGTGCACGAGCATCACGGTGATGACGACCAATCCGGCCGCCGCCGTCCCGAAGTCGCGGAAGGCTCGGCTCGTGTCGGGGCGCGCAACCGGCAGCAGCGCCGCCGCGAACGCGAGCCCGCCGACGAGGATGTCCGCGGCGGCCGTGCCGCGTGTCGCGATCGCCGCCATGACCACGGCGTTCGCCACCTCGATCGCGACCACGTGGCGGGGCGGCAGCCCGCCGAGGCGCGCCCACTCGAGCAGTGCCAGTGCGGCGATCACGCCAAGCAGGATGGTCACCCCGATCGTGCCGCTGACGACAGCCAGTGCAAGGGCCACCGCCAGAGCCGCGTAGCTGCCGGCGCGGGCCAGTGCCATCCTGCCGGTGAGTCGCCGGCCACGCGACACCGGCAGGATCGCGTAGACGGCCGCACTCGCGAGCCCGATGCCGGCGACGATCAGCAGGATCGCCGCCATCTGCTGTGCGGGATTCACGGCAGCTCCCTGACGGCAACGAGGACGCGTTCGGCCAGCGTCAACGCCGCCCCGATGGCCAGCAGCGGACCGAACGGCCACCACGCATCCGGGCCGAGGACCAGCACGCCGATCGCACAGACGGTCAGGAGCGCCATTCGGCCGGGCTTGGACAGGATGCCGCGGTAGGTTCGCGTGCCACCGGCCGCCTTGGTGGCGACCGCGGTGAAGCTGGCCAGCAAGGCAAGGACGACGCCCGCCCACACGGCCGCGGCGATCGCTCCCGGGACGAACGCCACCGGGGCGAGCATCAGGACGTCGGCGGAACGGTCACCCACCTCGTTGTACAGCTCGCCGCGAGCGTGGACCCGGCCTGTCCGCCGGGCGAGGGCGCCGTCGAGGAGGTTGCCCGTCAGTCGCAGGGCGACAGCCAGCGGGACGAGCAGCAGTGCCCCCGGGACACTCGGCGATACGAGGATCGCGGCGCCCGCCAACGCGCCGATCGGGATGGCGGCGAGCGTCAGGACGTCCGGGCTGACGCGCGCGCGTTCGAGCGCCGCCAGGACGGGATCGAGCGCCCTGGTGATCGCCGGCTTGGCGCGATACAGGTCGATGCCTGCCCCTCCTGGATCCCGGGTCTACGCCATTCGGGACGCCCCTCAGTCAGAACGCGGCCAACGGCAAACCGTTACGAGGCACCCTCGGCAAGGCGCAGGAGACGCCGCTTGATCCGCTGCAGCGACCCGCGGTCCGGGAACGCCACGAACAGCGTATCGTCACCGGCGATCGATCCCGCGACCTCCGGCCAGCGGGCGCGGTCGAGGGCCGCGGCGATCGCATGTGCGGACCCCGGCAGCGTGCGCACGACCAGCAGCAGGCCCGCCTCGTGCATCTCCACGGGCAGGTCGGCGAGCAACTTCTTGAGCCGGTCCTCGCCGGACGTCTCCGCTTCGATGAGCCTCGGCGGGAGGGCGTAGGCCTGCGTGCCCTCGCGCGACACCTTGATCAGGCCGAGCTCCGCGACATCGCGCGAGATGGTCGCCTGCGTCGTCCGGAAGCCTCGTTCGCGCAGCGCCGCCGCGAGTTCCTGCTGGGTACGGATGGGGCGCTGGTCGACCAGGTCGCGGATCTGTCGCTGGCGGAGCTGCTTCATCACCTCCACGTCAGACCCTCCCCGCGAACAGGGCGATGATGACAACCGCAGCCAGCGCGACGCGGTACCAGACGAAGATGTCCAGCGGGTGGCTCGCCAGCCAGCGCAGCAGGAAGGCGATCGCGAGGAGCCCGGACACGAACGCGGCGATCATGCCAGCGACCAACGGCCCAACCTGGATGGCGACGTCGCTGCCGTCGCGGATCAGCTTGAGCGTCTCCCACGCACCGGCGCCGGCGATGATCGGCGCGGCCATCAGGAAGCTGAACCGTGCCGCGTCGGATCGTTCGAGGCCGAAGAGCCGGCCGGCCGAGATCGAGATCCCGGACCGGCTGACCCCCGGGAACAGGGCCGCCGCCTGCGCGACGCCGATGCCGAACGCCTGCGGGAACGTCAGGTCGGCGATCCGCCGATCCGTTCCACCGACGTGGTCGCATACCCACAGGATCGCGGCGCCGATCAGGAGCAGGACGGCGACCGTGCCCGCCGTCCGGACGTTGGCTTCGATGAAGTCGTCGAACAGCACGCCGACGACGATTGCGGGCAGCATCGTCGCGACGATCAGCCAGGCGAGCCGGCGATCCGGATCACTCGCAAACGAGCGGTCGCGGATCGTGGCGAGCCCGGCAGGGACGAGGCGCAGCCAGTCGCGCCAGAAATAGACGAGCAGCGCGCCGAGCGTACCCAGGTGGAGCATCACCGAGAACGTCAGCGAGTCGATGAACGGGTCGTCCCAGCCGAGAAGGGCGGGAACGAGGATGAGGTGCCCGGAACTGGAGATCGGGAGGAACTCCGTGAGTCCCTGCACGATCCCCAGAACCAGCGCCTGAAGAACGGTATCCATCGTTTCAGCGGCGTTGCCGCTGACCGTCGCTACCGGATGAACAGCGGGGCGAGGACCAGCGAGATCGTCGCGAGGAGCTTGACGAGCACGTGCAGCGACGGGCCGGCGGTGTCCTTGAACGGGTCACCGACAGTGTCGCCGACGACCGCAGCGGCATGGGCTTCGGAGCCCTTGCCGAGGACGTTTCCCTGGTCGTCGGTCAGCTGACCCGACTCGATGTACTTCTTGGCGTTGTCCCACGCGCCGCCGCCGTTGTTGAGGACGGTCGCGAGCAGGACGCCTGCGATCGTCCCGACCATCAGCATGCCCGCCACGGCCTCGAAACCGAGCAGCAGGCCGATGATGATCGGCAGGCCGACCGCGACGAGACCCGGGAAGACCATCTCGCGGAGCGCGGCGCGCGTCGTGATGTCGACGACCCGCGCGTAGTCCGGACGCTGGCTGTAATCCATGATCCCGGGCATCTCGCGGAACTGGCGGCGGACCTCGACGATGATCGACTGGGCCGTCTTGCCGACTGCCCGGATTGCCAGCGATGCGAAGAAGTACACGAGCATCGCGGCCAGCAGTCCGGCGATGAACACGTTGACGTTGGCCAGGTTGACCGCGTCGAGGAGCTCGGCGCCGGGCACACCGGCCTCGATCCGGCGGCCCTGGATCAAGTTGATCTTGTCGATGTAGGCGGAGAACAGGAGGAAGGCGGCCAGCGACGCAGACGCGATCGCGTAACCCTTCGTCAGGGCCTTGGTCGTGTTGCCGACGGCGTCGAGGCGGTCGGTGATCTCGCGGGCGCCCTGCTCTGCGCGGCTGAATTCGGCAATTCCGCCGGCGTTGTCGGTGATCGGGCCGAACGTGTCCATGGCCAGGATGTAGGCCGTGGTCATGAGCATGCCCATCGTGGCGACGGCCGTCCCGAAGATCCCGCCGACGTTGAGACCCTCCTCGGTGAGGAGGCCGGCCTGGTCCCCGAGCCAGAAGCTCACGAACAGCGCGATGCCGATGGTCACAGCGGTCACGAGGGTGGTCTCGAAGCCGACCGCTGTGCCGCTGATGATGTTCGTCGCAGGTCCGGTCTTCGATGCCTCGGCGATCTCGCGCACGGGCCGGAACGAGCCGGCCGTGTAGAACTGCGTGATGTAGACGAAGGCAACGCTCGTGGCGAGGCCGACGACGCCCGCGAAGAAGAAGTAGACCCATGTGGGCAGCCCGAACGCCTCGCCGGTCCCACCGTTCGTATTCATCGTGACGGAGGTGACGAAGGCAAGGCCCACCACGGACAGGATGGTCGTCACCCAGTACCCGCGGTTGAGCATGTTCATCGGGTCCTCAGTCTCGGACCCGCGCACGAAGAAGATCGCGACGATGGTTGCCAGCAGGCCGAAGGCGCGGACGATGAGCGGGAAGAAGATCCATGACTCGGGGTTCGGCCAGCCGGCCGCAACTGCGATGCCGTACACGGCGACGCCGAGGATCATCGCGCCGATGTTCTCGGCCGCGGTGGATTCAAAGAGGTCTGCGCCACGACCGGCGCAGTCGCCGACGTTGTCGCCGACGAGGTCCGCCACCACGCCGGCGTTGCGAGGATCGTCCTCGGGGATGCCCTTCTCGACCTTGCCCACGAGGTCCGAGCCGACGTCAGCGGCCTTCGTGTAGATGCCGCCGCCGAGCTGGGCGAACAAGGCGACGAAGGATGCCCCAAAACCGAAGCCCACGATCAGGAACGGAGCCGAGGCGACCGTAACATCGGCGATGAGCGTGTCATAGAGCGTGAAGATGCCCCACACGCCCAGCAGCGACAGGGCAACGACGAGAAACCCGGAGACCGCCCCGCCGCGCATCGCGACCTGGACGGCTTCGACAAGGCTGCGCCGGGCGGCCGATGCCGTCCGGACGTTGGCCTTGACGCTGATGTACATCCCGATGATCCCCGAGGCCATCGAGCACGCCGCACCCACGAGGAAGGCGAAGGCGGTCATCAGGCCGATCGGCAGTCCGGCAAGGGCGCCCAACGTGGGGTCGGTCAGCTCCGGTACGTCGGCGACTTCCGGAGTCTCGACCAGCGTGATCACGATCCCGATGACCACCGCCCCGATCAAGGCGATGACGGCGATGGTCGTGTACTGGCGCCGGATGAAGGCGACGGCGCCTTCGAGGATCGTGCCGGCGACGTCCTGCATCGCCTGGGTGCCCTGATCGCGCGAGAGCACGTCGCGGGCGAGGTAGATGGCGAACAGGACCGCGGCAATCCCCGCGATCGGAACGAGCAACTGGAGCGCACTGGCGTCCACGGACGGATGGTTCCTCCACGAGCTGGGCTGCCGGTCGAGGGCGGACCGGGCGCGTCAAACGGCCGACGCCGCAAGGCCGGGGAATACGGCGCGGCAGGATCCGGTCCGTTTGCACGTGGGACTGGAACCTTGCAGGCCGCGGCGAGTGTAGCAAGCGCCGCGAAATGGGGTCAACGCCACGGCAGCAAGCGGGTTATGCATCGACACCCGAGGCTCACGCGCCCGCCTCGGGGCGCGGCCCTATACTGCCGACCTTGTGAGCCAACGACCCCAGCTCGGGTGCCTGCTCGAGATCGTCGAGACCCTGGCCCTGACGCTGATCATCTTCGTCGTCATCCAGAACTTCATCGCCCAGCCCTACAAGGTCCAGCAGACCTCGATGGAGCAGACGCTGCTCCAGGAGCAGTACGTGCTGGTGGACAAGCTGACCCCTCGATTCGACACCTACAAGCGCGGCGACATCGTCGTGTTCGCGCCGCCCGCAGACTGGGTCGGGGACAACGGCACCCCGTTCATCAAGCGGGTGATCGGAGTCGGCGGCGACACGGTCCGGATCCACGACGGCGCCGTGTATATCAACGACGAGAAGCTCGACGAGCCGTACCTCTACAAGGAGGATGACGGCTCCCTGCAGACCACCGAAGCCTCGCGGGCGAGCTGGGTCATCCCCGACGATGAGCTGTTCCTGATGGGTGACCACCGCCAGGACTCGGCCGACTCGCGGGCGTTCGGACCGGTCCCGGTGCAGCAGGTCATCGGGCGCGCGTGGCTGCGCTACTGGCCGTTCGATCATTTCGGCGTCCTCGCCACGCCGACGTACGCCGCACCGAGCGACAGCCCGGCCGCTCCATGACGTTGGCCGCCCGATGAACCCCGCAATCGGGGCGGTCGCGGTGGGGGTCCTGGTCGGGGCGGTCATCGCCGTGTCCGTCCGTGACGGCCGCATCGCCGTGGTCGGCCTGCTGACCATGCTGGTCTTCTCGCCGATCGTGACCGACCCGATCGGGACGCCCCTCGCGCTCGCGGCGCGCCTCGCCGGTGGGGTCCTCGCGGCATATCTGCTGTGGATCGCGGTCCGTGGCGGCGGAATGACCTCGGGGTCGCGCATCGGCTGGCCGGCGGAAGCGCTGCTCGCCCTCGGTGCGTTCGTCGTGGGTCTCGGCACGCACGGGCTGGGCGCAACGGCCCTCGGCCCGGTCGAGGCGCAGGCCGCGGGCTTCGCGCTGGCCGCCCTGTGCGTCGTCCCCGTGGCGACCGGTCGCGACGTGCTCCGCATCGGGATCGGCCTGTTCGTGCTGCTGCAGGCGGCCCTGCTCGTGCGCGTCGGCCTAGATGGCAATCCGTCCGAACTCGAACAGCTCGTCACGGCGGGGCTGATCGCGGCGCTCGGCGGTTCGGTGGCCGCGCTCGCGTACGCGGCCCGGTCCGACGGTCCAGGCGGCTTCGATCTCGCCAGCGAGCCACGCCCGCGCCTCCGCCGTCCGCAGGATGCGCGACGGGACGCACCACGGCCCGCGGAGGCAGCCCTCATCACGGATCGATGAGCCTCCTGCCCTTCCTGATCGTCTCGATCATCTCGACCGGGGCCGCCCTGGGCCTGCGCGGCCGCCCGGCACTGGCGACGCTGGTCGGCCTTGCGGGACTCGTCGTCACGCTGCTCGCGGCGCTCGCAATCCGGCCGGGCGAGCGGCTCGTCATCGGGGGCGCGGCGGTTGCCACCACCGAGTTCATGCGCCTCTTCCTCGTGCTGTGCTCGACGTGCGGGATCGGGCTCGCGCTGCTCGGGGCGGCGGCCGGCACCCGCCGGGACGCGCCCGCGGTCATGCTCGGAACGCTCGCGACCGCGGGCCTCGCCCTGAGCCTGCCCGACGCGCGCGTTGCGGTGCTGGCGGCCACGGCCGGCGGGCTCATCGGGGTGCTCGTCACCCTGACCCCGGGCGCGGCGCGGGTCGGCGCGACGGTCGGCATCCGCGAAGTCCGCGCGGTCATCATCGCGGGCTCGCTGGCGCTGGCCGCGGCGGCCTGGATCCAGCGGCCGCTCGACGACCTGGTCGTGCAGCCGCAGGTCTTCGGGCTCGCCTACCTCGCGTTCGCCATCGCCATCGCGGTTCGTTTCGGCGTCATCCCGTTCCACTTCTGGGCGGCACGCCTCGCCGATGCGGCCCCCGAGGTGACCATCCCGGTCGTCACGGCCTGGGGCCCGGCCGCCCTGGCGGTCGTCGGGCTGGCCTGGATCGACCAGCTCGTGGCGCCGATCCTGCCGGAGGTCGGCCCCGAGCGAGCGGTCCTCATCGGGGTCGGCATCGCGACCATCGTCCTGGCCACCTTCGCCGCGTGGATCCAGGACGACCTCGAGCACGTGCTCGGCTACTCGATCATGGGCGACGCCGGGGTGATCGTCCTTGGGCTCGCGGCGCTCGGCACCGAGGCGTGGACACCGGTCCGCGTGTGGATCCTGGCGTTCGTCGTAGCACGCAGCGCCTTCGCCGCGTGGTGCGCCGCGATGCGCGCGACGTTCTGGACCGGCCGGCTCGACGACCTGCAGGGCTGGGCGCGTCACTCACCACCGCTGGTGGTCGCCCTCGTGCTGGTGATCATCGGCAGCATCGGCCTGCCGGGGTTCGCGGCCTGGGACGCGCGGGTGTCGATCGTGAACCAGCTGTTCGGCGGACCGTTGACGGTCCTGATGCTGTTGGCCCTGCTGGGGCCGATCGCCTACTACGCGCGGCTGCTGATGATCGGGGTCCGTCGGCCACTCGGCGGTACGGCCGCGGAGCATTGGCGTCCGCGCTGGCCGGCGGTCGATCTCACCCGGGCGCGGACCTCGGCCGAGACGGTGGTCCGCGTCAACCGGGGAGCGAGCACGGCGCTGCTGGCCCTGTTGCTCGCGGCTCTGGCCGTGGGCACGTCGGCCGGCCTGTTCGGCGTCCCCGAAGCGGCCGCCGGCGTCGCCCCGGGGCTCCAGGGCGAATCGCAGATCGAGCCGCCCAGCCCGTAGGAAGGGCGGGTCCGTCGGGGCTATTCCTCGGGAGCCAGCACCCAGCGGTCGACGTCGCGCTCGTAGTCGTGGAGCTCAGCCGCGGCGAACCACAGGTCGAGCTCGAAGGCGGCGTTCTCCGCGCTGTCCGACGCATGGACGATGTTCTGCGCGGTTTCCAGGGCGAAGTCACCGCGGATCGTGCCCGGCGCGGCCTCGTGCGGGCGGGTCGCACCGTTGATCGCCCGGACGATGGCGATCGCGTTCGGGCCCTCGAGAGCGAGCGCCACGAGCGGCCCTGACGTGATGAACTCCACGAGCCCACCGAAGAACGGCTTCTCGCGGTGCACCGCGTAGTGCCGCTCGGCGAGGTCACGGTCCACCTGGACCAGTTTCAGCCCGACGATCTTCAGGCCGCGCTCTTCGTAGCGGGCGAGGATTCGCCCGGTCAGCAGGCGCTGGACACCGTCGGGCTTCACGAGGACCAGGGTCCGTTCGGTCACGATTTCTCCTTGGTGGCGCGGGGGGTCTTCGGCGTCGGGATCGACGCCGCAGCATCGGCGAACGCGAGCCGCGCGTCACGTTCGTGCCCCACCAGCCGGTACGCGTCACCCTTCACCAGGGCGAGCTCGGGGGCGTCGTCGCCGGCGAGCATGTCGAGAACGGCCGGGGCCAGGGCGGGCGCCAGGCGCAGCACCAGGGACAGCTGCAGCGCGCCGGCCGCGATCCGTCCGTCGGCGAGCGCGGCTCGGCCCGCTTCGAGTGCCTCGGCCGGGTCCGGCAGATCCACCTCGACGGCGTCGTCCCAGAGGCCCGGCGCATGCGACGCGGCGGCAGGCGTCGTCGTCGCCGTTGCCGACGCCTCCGCCGCGAAGAGCGGCTCCGCGACCGTGGGTGTCCCGGGTTCGATCGGCCAGATCGACGATCGCGGCATCCCCGCGAAGACGTCGGCGACCGACAGGTCGGCCACGTCGAGCGCGCGACTGGCGAGGCGACGGGCCTCGGCGGGCCGGCCGGCGGCGGCCGTCGCTTCGGCGGCGATCACCAGCGCGACGACCGCCTCGTTGCCAGCGCCAATGGCCACGTTGGCCGCCTCACCGGCACCGGCCAGATCGCCGGTGCGCCAGCGCGCCTCGGCGAGGTCGATGAGCCCCTCGTCGTCGAGGATCCCCTTCCCGGCCATCTCCTCCAGCTCGGCGCGCGCGAGCTGCAGCGACCCGAGCCGAAGGTGGAGACGCGCGACCACGAGGTCGATGTCGCGATCCCTGGCGAGGTCCGTCATGCCGGCAATCGCAACCGCGCTTCCAGACCGCGCAAATGACGTGGCCGGGCCACCGCCGCCAGGCGCAGGACGTCGTCGCGGAACAGTTGCCCGGCGAGCTCCTGGATCCCGGCAGCGTCCACGCGCTCGACGGCGGCCTGGGCCTCCTCGACAGTCAGCACGCGGTCGTGCAGCGCCTCCTGTCCACCGATCCACGATGCGACGTGGCGCGTCTCGTCCATGCGCAGCTCGAGGCCGCCGGACAGGTAGCGCTTGGTCTTGGCCAGCTCCTCGGCGCCGACCGGCTCGTCGCGGAGGCGCGCCAGCTCGGCGAGGATGGCCTCGATTGCCTCGGGCAGCTTGGCAGGGTCGACACCGGCCGAAATCTCGAGGGCGCCGGCATCGGCGTAGTCGACCAGGCCCGACGAGACGTCATAGGCGAGGCCGCGGGCCTCGCGCACCGTCAGGAAGAGCCGGCTGCTCATCCCGTCGCCGAGGATCGCGTTCAGCACCGACAGCGTCCAGCTGTCCGGGTGATCGCGGCGGAGGGCCGGCACGCCGATGGCGAGCTGAGCCTGTGCGGTGTCGCGCTTGCCGAGCATCACGCGCGGGCCGGCCGGCAGCTCCGGTGCGGGCGCGAAGCCGGGGATGGACCCGTTGCCGGTCCCGAAGGCGCTTGCCGCGAGCTCGGTCGCCTCCTCGTGCGAAAGGTCGCCGGCGATCGCCACAACCGTGTTGGCCGGCCGGTACATGGCCCGCCAGAAGTCGCGGATGGTGGTCCCGGGCAGTGCCCGGATGCCCGCCTCGTCGCCGCAGATCTCCCGCCCGAGCGGTCCCTCCCCGAAGAGGGCGACCTGGAACAGGGTCTGGCAGTACTCGGCGGGGTCATCGAGGTAGGAGCGGATCTCCTCGATGATCACCGACCGCTCGCCTTCGATCTCGCTCGCGTCAAGCTTCGGGCGGACGATCAGCTCGCCGAGGACGTCCACGCCGCGCGCGGCCTCGCTGCGCGGGACGCGCACCCAGTAGACTGTCGACTCGCGATCGGTGGCCGCGTTGAACGATCCCCCGACACCCTCGATCGCCTCGCTGATCGCGCGCGTCGACGGGTAGCCGGCCGTCCCCTTGAAGGTGATGTGCTCCATGAAGTGGGCAACGCCAAGCTGCTCCGCCGATTCGAGGCGCGAGCCGGCCAGGACATAGGCCGCAACAGAGACGGAGCGCGCGCCCGGGATCCGCGCGCTGATCACGCGCGGCCCGGCGGGCAGCGCGGTTCGTTCGAACATCGCTCGGGATGGTACAGGAATCGTGCGGGCCCCCCGGTCGGCAGGGCCATGCGGCACTTTCGGGCGGCTCGCCGACCGCTATCCTTCTCGCCGGGCCCCCCGACGGGGAGGCGAGTCGCGTCCGGGCCTGCGAGCAGAGGTTGTCTGCGGGCCGTTCCGGTCGAACCGGACTGAGGAGGAAGCATGGCCAGAACGTCATTCGCGCGCCTCTCGCTGCTGGCGGTCCCACTCCTGCTGTTCGCGGCGTGCAGTAGCACACCCGGCGCTTCATCGAGCGCGGCAGCGGGCGACGACCGGTGCGCCGGGGTCGGGACGGCGGGCGGCCAGGGTGAGCTGCAGATCCCCGATGCGGACGAGGGCAAGTTCAACGTCGCCATGGTCCTGATCGGACCGCACGACGACGGTGGCTGGAGCCAGGCTCACTACGAGGGCCTCCAGTACGTCTGCGAGAACGTCGCCGAGTCGCACGTTGCTTACATCGAGAACGTGCCCGAAGGCGCCGACTCCGAGCAGGTCTTCCGAAGCCTTTCGCGCAAGGGCTTCGACTTCATCATCGGCACATCGTTCGGCTATATGGACCCGATGGCGGCCGTGGCCGAGGAGTTCCCGGACATCACGTATCTGCATCTCACGGGCTACAAGTCCAACGGGAAGAACTTCGGCAACTTCTTCGGTGCCATGGAGGACTTCAAATACCTGGCCGGGATGTTGGCCGGATCGCGGGCCAAGGCCGATGGCAACCCCAAGATCGGCTACATGGCGACGTTCCCGATCCCCGAAGAGCTGCGCCTCGGCAACGCGATCATGCTGGGCGTGAAGAAGACGTGTCCCGAGTGCACGATGGACGTTCGCTTCATCAACACCTGGCACGACCCGATCAAGGAGAAGGACGCCGCCGCCTCGCTGTTTGACGCGGGCGCGCAGGTCGTGTTCACCGGCGCGGACACCGGAGCCGTCGCCGACGTCGCTCAGGAAAAGGGCAAGTGGGGCGTCACCTACGACCATCCGGCGTCGTGCAAGGTCGAACGTTGCCTCACCGCGCCGTACTGGATCTGGGGACCGGAATACGCCCGGATCGCCGAGAAGGTCAAGGCCGGGTCCTACGAGGCCGGCTACGAGTACTTCGACGCGGACTCGAAGGCGATGGGCCTGCTCGGATTCATGGAGGGCGAGGAGCTGCGCTCGGGCGCGAAGGACCTCCCGGAGGAGGATCTCCAGATGGTCCGCGATACGCTCGCGAAGTTCCTCTCCGGTGAGATGGGCCGGTTCGACGTGTTCGCCGGACCGATCACCGACAACACCGGCAAGGAGGTTCTTGCCGCGGGCGCGAAGCTCGAGCAATCGGACCTCGACCAGTTCCCGCCGGGCGCCCCCGGCAACGAGTGCCAGACCTGCATGTACTGGTGGGCCGACGGGATCACCGTCGAGCTGCCGGCGCTCGAATAGGTCACGACCCGGGCCTGCCGGTGCTGGCGCGCCGGCGGGCCCGATCCGTCATCCCCGGTCGATGACCGCCACCCTCCCGTCCGTCGCCGCGGACCAGGTGACGCCGCCCGCGCTCGAGGCGCGCGGAATCGTCATGGCGTTCCCGGGTGTCGTCGCCAACGACAACGTTTCGTTCGACCTGCGCGTCGGCGAGGTCCATGCCGTGCTCGGGGAGAACGGCGCCGGCAAGAGCACGCTCATGAACATCCTGGCCGGGCTCTACCGGCCGGATGCCGGCGAGATCCTGCTCGATGGAGTGCCGGTCGCGTTCAACTCGCCGCGCGATGCCATCGCCGCCGGGGTGGGCATGGTCCATCAGCACTTCACGCTGGTGCCGTCGCAGACGGTCACCGAGAACGTCATCCTCGGGCTGGACTCGCCCCGCTTCCTGCTGCGGACCGGCAGGGCAGAGGCCAGGGTGGACCGGCTCGCGAAGGAGTTCGGCCTGCGCGTCGACCCCCGTGCCCGGATCTGGCAGCTCTCCGTCGGCGAACAGCAACGGGTCGAGATCCTCAAGCTGCTGTACCGCGGCGCGCGCATCCTGATCATGGACGAGCCGACAGCCGTACTCGCGCCCCACGAGATCGACGAGCTATTCCGGACGCTTCGATCGATGACGTCGGCGGGGCGGAGCGTCGCGTTCATCAGCCACAAGCTCGGCGAGGTTCTCGCGATTGCCGACCGCATCACGGTCATCCGGCGCGGCAAGATCACAGCCGCCGGCATGCCGGCGGCCGGCGCGACCAGGGCCGACCTCGCCCGGCTGATGATCGGCCGGGAGGTCATCGAGACCGTCGAGCGGACGCCCGCAACGCTCGGCGAGGTGGTCCTCGACGTGCGTAACGTCGATGCCCTCAACGATCGCGGCGTACCGGCCCTCCGCGGGGCATCGCTCAGCGTCCGAGGCGGCGAAATCGTGGGCATCGCTGCCATCGCGGGCAACGGGCAAAGCGAGCTCGCCGAGGTCGTGACGGGCCTCCGTTCGTGCACGGGGAGCGTCACGGTCAACGGCCGCCAAGTCGCCAACGCGTCGGCGGGTCGGGTGATCCGCGAGCGCGTGGGTCACATCCCGGAAGATCGGACCGGCGTGGGGAGCGCGCCGAACCTGTCGGTTGCGGACAACCTCATCATGAAATCGTTTCGCGCTCCGCCGATCTCGCGCGGCTGGATGGTCGACACCGTCCGCGCGCGCGGCATCGCGGAGACGATGCGTGAGCAGTACGCGATCGCCGCGCCTTCCATCGACACCGAGGCGCGCCTGCTGTCGGGCGGCAACCTGCAGCGAATGATCCTGGCCCGCGAGATCGAGGCCGAGCCGGCGCTGATCGTGGCCGTCCAACCGACGCGCGGCCTTGATGTCGGCGCGATCGAATCGGTCCACCGACTGCTGCTCGCGCGTCGCAGCAAGGGTGCCGCGATCCTGCTGATCACCGAGGAGCTCGACGAGATCCTGTCGATCGCCGACCGGGTGGACGTGATGTACGAGGGACGAATCGTCGGCTCGTTCCCGGCCGAGACGGCCGACATCGAGCGGATCGGCCTGCTCATGACCGGAGGCGACGAGCCCGCCGAGGACGGCCGCGCGTGACGATCCGGCTCGAGCAGCGCATGTCGATCCCCCGCTGGCTGTCGCCCGTGACGACCATCGGAGCGGTCATCGTCGCCCTCGTGATCAGCGCGATCATCCTGGCGTTCGTCGGTGGCGATCCCATTCGCGCCTACGGCCACATCGTCCAGGCCGCGTTCGGCAGTGTCGGCGTCCTGTCGGACACCCTCGTCAAGGCCACGCCACTCATCCTGACCGGACTGGCCTGCTCGCTCGCCTTCCGGATGCGGCTCTGGAACATCGGGGCGGAAGGCCAGTTCCTCCTGGGCGCATGGGGTGCCAGCGCGATCGTCCTGGCGCCGGTGCTCCCCCCGGGCACGCCGGGAATCGTGCTGATCCCGGTGATGATGGCCGCCGGTGCTCTCGCGGGTGCCGTGTGGGGATTCATTCCCGGCGTGCTGCGCGCCCGCCTCGGCGTCAACGAGATCATCACCTCCCTGATGCTCAACTACGTGGCCCTCTTCTGGGTCCAGTACTGGGTCTTCGGGCCGTGGTCCGAGGGTGGCTTCCAGCAGACCGAGCAATTTCCCCGCGACGCCTGGCTGCCGCGACTGACGGACTTCAGCGAAAGCGTTCCGGTCCTCGGCGGGTTGACCGTCCACCTCGGCTTCATCTTCGGGCTCGCGGCCGCAACGCTCATGTGGTTCCTGCTGAACCGC
>DASTYU010000270.1:0-6616 GCA_035764655.1 Candidatus Limnocylindrales bacterium | reverse complement strand
GGGCAAGGGCGAGCGAATCACCGTCATCAACCGCGACGGGAGCATCCGTTCGGGCTGGCCGAAGACCCTTCAGCGGGCGGGCGCCGCCTGGGACAGCGTCACGATCGGCGAGAACCGGCTCGCCTACGCGGTTGCGATCGAACCCGAACCGAACAATGAATCGTCCATCTCAATCCTGGCCTTCGCCCCGAACGGGACGCGCGAGTGGATCAGGACGATCGTCGAGCCCTGACGGTCAGGAGGCTGCGGCCTCGGTGACGGTCAGCGTGCCGCGCGGGGAGTCGTCCAGGTAGCAGATCAGCTCGTACGTGCCGGGCTCCAGGTCGATGGTCATGTCCCGGGTCACGCCGGGGACGATGTTCTCGACCTCGTCGAGCACCTGGCTGCCCTGCAGGACCTCGAACTCACCGGCCTCCGTGCCGTTGTTGGTCACCGCGAAGACGGTCGTCCCGGACGGAACCTCGATGGTCGACGGTGTGCAGCCCTGGTCGTTGACGCCAACTGCGACCTTCTCGCCGCCCGGAGCTCCGCTCCCACCACCGCTCGTCGAGCAGGCGGCAAGCACGGGAAGGGCGAGGACGATGGCGAGGACGGGGACGGGGACGGTCCGCATGGTGGGCACACTCCTGATGGTCGTCGGTTCGAGGCGGCCGAATGGTATGAGCGCCCGGGGCATATCGTCAAGCGCACCTGAGTTGTGGGCACAGGTTGACTTGATGCGGGCTCGCGCGTAGCCTTCGCATGGAAACGCCGCCGTGCACCCTGGAGGTCGTCCCCGCCGTGGTTCCTGCGTTCCTGATCATGCTCCGCGAGGGGCTCGAGGCAGCCTTGATCGTCGGCATCGTCGCCGCCTACCTGGTCAAGTCGGGCCGTCGAGACGGGCTGCCGGCCGTGGCGATCGGCGTCGCGGCCGCTGTTGCGTTGTCGATCGGCGTGGCGGTGATCGCGAACGCGACAATCGGCGAGCTGCCGTTCGTCGCCCAGGAGCTCATTGGCGGGATTGCGACGCTCATTGCAGTCGTCGTCCTGACGTGGATGCTGTTCTGGATGCGGCGCCAGGGACGCCACATGAAGGGCGAGCTGGAGCGCGGTGTGGATCACGCGCTCGTCGGTGGTTCCATCCTTGCCCTCGCCGGACTTGCCTTCGTCGCGGTGGCGCGGGAGGGCCTCGAGACCGTGCTCTTCCTGTCGGTCGTCTTCTCGGCATCGGCGCCCGGTCCCGAGCCTGCCATCGGTGCGCTGCTGGGCCTCGCGGTCGCGGTTGGCATCGGCGTCGCGATCTTCTGGGGCGGCGTCCGCGTCGACCTGCGCCGCTTCTTCCTCGTGACCGCCGTGGTCCTGATGTTCGTGGCCGCAGGCCTGTGTGCCTACGCGGTTCACGAATTCGGTGAGGCGGGCCTGATCGCCAACTCCGGCCAGGTGTTCGACCTCTCCGGCGTCCTGCCTGACTCGAGCCCGCTCGGCGCGCTGCTGTCCGGCCTGTTCGGCTACCGGCCGTCACCCACGCCGCTCGAGGTGGCGGCGTACTTCGCCTACCTCATCCCCGTGGTCGCGATCTACGTCTGGACCGATCGCCCACGCCAGGCCGCGAGGCCAGCGACGGCGTAATCCCCAGTTGGCCTTCGTTGTCCGAGGTTGCGAAGTCTTCACCGGACGCGTTTGCCAAAGTGCACGTTCGTAGGGCAGATTCGGGCGCGATCGGCCCGCAAGGTGTCGCGGGTATCGGATCCGTCGGGATTCGCGGAGGTCCACGCGCCGCGCTCTACCGACCTGACAAGATCATCGTTGGAGAGGTGATAGCTCATGCCTGAGGCGCCGCGGCGTGCCGCGCCGGGAGGATTGATTCGGTCGACCGTGCTTCGCCGGTTGACGCTGGCGATGATGGTGGGCTCGCTCCTGCTTGCGCTCCCGCCCGCGACGTCTGCCGCGGCCAGCGTGCAGCTGAGCACGCCGTACCCGGCAGTCGTCGTTCCGCCGGGGGAGAAGGTCTCCTTCAAGATCACCGTCCAGACGGACGCGTCGGACCGGGTCGACCTGAGCGTCGCGCAGGCGCCCGAGGGCTGGACCACGTCGCTGCGTGGTGAGGGGTTCGTCGTCGACGGCGTCCAGACGAGCGGCAACGATCCCGTGGAGCTGACGCTCGACGTCACGGTTCCCGAGGACGCGCCTGCAGGAACGAGCCGGGTGGTGGTCGCTGCCGAATCCGCGCCCGCGCGAGACTCGCTCACGCTCGACATCCGCGTCGAGGAGAACGCCGGCGGCCAGGTCTCGCTGGCGAGCGACTTCGCGACGATCGAGGGCGCGGCAGGCTCGAACTTCAGCTTCAGCGTCCGGCTCAGCAACGACACCGCCGAGGACCAGACGTTCGCCCTGTCCGCAACCGGACCGGCGGGCTGGACCGTCGAGGCGCGCCCGAGCGGCCAGACGACGGCCGCCAGCGCCAACGTCACAGCCGGCGGCAACACCACGATCAACGTCACCGCCACGGCACCCGATGGCACCGAAGCCGGCGACTATCCGATTGCGGTCCAGGCGGTCGGCGCGTCGAGCACCGCGGACACCGAGCTGACCGCGCGAGTCGTCGGCAGCTTCGACATGAACGTCTCGACGCCGAACGGCGTCCTGAACGTGAGCGGCAACGCCGGCTCGAGCATCGATCAGACGATCAGCGTCGAGAACACCGGCACCGGGCCGCTCGAGAATGTCACGCTCGCCGGGACCGCACCCTCGGGTTGGACGGTCACCTTCGACCCGCCAACGGTCAACGTGCAGCCGGGTCCGGAGAACGCGGCGACGTCCGTTGCCCACATCGTCCCGTCGGGCGATGCGATTGCCGGTGACTACATCGTCAAGGTCCGCGCCTCGAACGATCTGGCAAACGGCGAGGTGGATCTCCGGGTCACGGTGGAGACCTCGCTGTTGTGGGGGATCATCGGGATCGGGCTGATCGTCCTCGTGATCGTGGGGCTCGGCTACGTCTTCCGCCGGTACGGCCGGCGATGACGGCGGCTGCGGCGCCGCAGGCCCGGCCCGCGGCGCGTCCTGACGCGGCGCCGCCCGCGCCGCTCGTTACGCGGCGGCTGACCAAGAAGTACGGCGATCTCGTCGCCGTCAACCAGCTCGACCTCGAGGTGCGGCGCGGGGAGATCTTCGGCCTGCTCGGGCAGAACGGCGCGGGCAAGACGACCACGATCCTCATGCTGCTGGGGCTCACCGAGCCGACCGAGGGCGAGGCGCGCGTGGTCGGGCTCGATCCGGCGCGTTCGCCGCGCGAGGTGAAGCGACGGGTCGGCTACCTGCCCGACGCGGTCGGCTTCTACGACGACATGTCCGGCCGGGCCAACCTGCGCTACACCGCGAGCCTCAACGGGTTGAGTGGCAGGGACGCGGAACGCGCGATCGATGCCGTTCTCGACCAGGTGCGCCTGACCAGCCGGGGCAACGACAAGGTGAGGACGTACTCGCGGGGCATGCGCCAGCGCCTCGGCATCGCCGACGCCCTGGTGAAGGATCCGGACATCCTCATCCTCGACGAGCCGACCACGGCCATCGACCCGATCGGCGTCCAGGAAATCCTTGAGCTGCTGCAGACCCTCAGCCGCGACCAGGGCCTGACCATCCTGCTGTCGAGCCACCTGCTGTCGCAGGTCCAGTCGGTCTGCGACCGGGTCGGCATCTTCGCGGCGGGCCGCTTGATCGGGCAGGGGACGGTACAGGAGCTGGCGGCCCGCTTCATCCAGGACCAGGCCACGATCGAAGTCGAGTTCCACGAGGACGGCGACGACGCCGAGCTCGCCCAACGCGTGGAGGGCGCCCTCGCGGCGTTGCCCAGCGTGACCGCAGTCGCCCGCTCGGAGCGGGTCGGCCGGCCGTGGCACGTGACCGTGACGCCGGCCGCGGCCGAAGCCGAGGTCCGCGAGCAGATTCCCGCGGCCGCCGTCGCGGCCGGCCTGCGGCTCATCGGGCTCAGCCCGCACGTGCCGTCCCTCGATGACATCTATCGGGTGGCCCTGCGCCGTCGCGCCGAGGAGCGCGCCGCGCGCCGCGCAGCGCGTGCCGAGAAGGCGGCCGCCGGCGGGATCCCGACGACATCGGGCGATACGCCGACGACGGCTGACAAGACCGCAGCGGCGCGACCCACCCGCCACGGTCGGCGATCGAGGAGGCCCCGGTCATGACCGCGACCGCACGCCCTGCAGCTGCCGCGGAACCGGCCGAGCGCATGACGGCCCGCGTCCCGCGCGCCGGGTGGACCGTCGTCGCCGGCAAGGAGATCGGCGACCACGTCTCGAGCATCCGCTTCGTCGTGCTGCTGATCGTGCTCGGGATCGCCGCGGGGATCCCGCTGTACTTCGCAGCGGACACGATCCGCCAGGCGGCCGAACGCGCCAGCGAAGCGGCGGCCATCTTCCTGGCGCTGTTCACGATCGGCGAGGAGACGCCCTACATCACGCTTCGCGTCGACACGTTCGTCGCCCTGGTGGCGCCGCTCCTCGGAATCATCTTCGCCTTCGACGCGGTGAACAGCGAGCGCCACGACGGGACGCTCCCGCGGTTGCTGTCGCAGCCCATCCACCGCGACGACGTGATCAACGGCAAGTTCGCGGCGGGGCTGGCTGTCATCGGCATCGTGCTCGTCGCGATGCTCGCGATCGTGTCGGGCTATGGCATGTTCCGGCTCGGGATCGTGCCCGAGGCGAGCGAGATCTTCCGCCTCATCGCGTGGACCGCGGCGACCTTCGTCTATGTCGCACTGTGGCTCGCATTCGGGCTGCTGCTGTCGGTCGCGATCCGCAACACGGCGACGGCGGCGCTGGTCGGCTTCGGGACATGGCTGTTCCTGACGCTGTTCGGTCCACTCGTCCTGTCGTTCCTGGCGCCGATCATCGCGCCGATCAGCGGCGCGACCCAGGAGCAGGTCTATTCGAGCGCGGTCTTCCAGGACACGATCACGCGGCTGCTGCCGTCGAACCTCTACCAGGAGATCTCGGTCGCGCTGCTCAACCCGAGCGCGACGCAGGTGTCGGCTCCGGCGACGATCGGCCAGGCGATCCAGGCCAATCAGCAGGTCGGCACGTTGCTGTCGCTCGACCAGAGCCTGCTGATCGTGTGGCCGCAGATCGTGGCCCTCGTCGCGCTGACGGTGATCTGCTTCGGCGCCGCCTACGTGCTGTTTATGCGCCAGGAGGTCCGCGCCTAGCGGCGCGACGTCTCCCGGTCCGACGTGACGTTTCTCGAAGCATCCTTCATCGACGACGCAGCGCGTCCATTCATGCTCCGCGCACAGCTGCGGATGACAACGGGCGGAACGACCGGCTTATCGGTCCACACATCGCACCCACTCGTGCCGAGCGGGTCGCGCGGGCACAAGGCGCCTGGTAGCGCCCGCTAGAGCGACCCCTTGGTGCTCGCAGCACGAATGGGTGGGTTAGGGCAGCCGGGAAGAGAGCTGCACTGCGGCGCGCCAGCACATGACCGACGCGGTCACGCCGGCCGATGGCCGCCGGATGCGGCACCATGACGGTGTGACGAAGGATCAGACAGCCACCCTGCCGCCGACCGAACGCCCGCCGACGCCGGGCGATCTGGCCTGGATCGCGGCGATCACCGCCGCCAAGGGCGCGGTGATCGCGCTCGCCATCGATGCCTTCCTCAACTCCAGCGCTCCGCGCTACCACGGCAAAGGCATGCGCCTGCGCGCGATCGGCTACACCGGCGGGCTGCTGATCGCGCCGGTCGCCTGGCGCATTCGCGGCCGGAAGGAGCCGTACCCTCGACAGCTCGACATGGCGATCACGATCCCGCTGCTGATCGATGCCGGAGGCAACGCGATCGGCATGTACCGCAGTGCACGGATGGACGACCTCGTCCACTTCCTCGACGGGGCGATCGTCTCCTCGGTTGTCGGGGCCCTCGCGACCCCGAGGACCCGCACGTCCTGGGAGGCCGCCGGCGTCGGCGCGCTCGCCGGCGGAGCGCTGGCCGGGATGTGGGAGATCGGGGAGTGGATCGGCCTGAAGCTTGGCGCGAGGGGCATGGACCTCTCGTACGACGACACCATGGTGGACCTGGTCGAGACCATGGCCGGCGGGTTGCTGGGTGCGGCCGTGACCCTGCTCCGCCATCCGTCGCGGTTGCGCAAGGTCCCCGGTCGTCCGGGCGATCCGGTCATCGCGGGCGGGCTCGATCTCGCGCCGGGGGCATGAGCGCCGGCGTCACGGTCCGGTACATCGGCCACGCGACGGTCCTGCTCGAGCTCGACGGCGTCCGGATCATCACCGACCCGTTCCTGCGCGATCGCCTCGGTCCCCTGGAACGGCACGGCCCCATGCCCGACCCGGCGACCATCGGGCCGGTCGACCTGGTGCTTGTCTCGCATGGGCATCCGGACCATTTCGATCGCGACTCGCTGGCTGTCCTCGAGGGCCAACCCACCGTCATCGTTCCGAGCGGTCTGGGCCGCACGGTCCGGCGCTGGTCAAGCGGCGAGGTCGTGGAGCTTCGTGCCGGCCAGGCGACGGAGGCGCATGGCATCCCGGTGCATGCGACGAGGGCCAAGCACTGGATCGCGCCCGGCGCGCCGCGCGCCCAGCCGCTCGGGTTCGTGGTGGGTGAC
>DASTYU010000269.1:0-3092 GCA_035764655.1 Candidatus Limnocylindrales bacterium | reverse complement strand
CCGACACCGATCGCGGTTGCAAATTCCTGGCCGTCGCGCTCATCCGCGAACGCGCCGTACCAGACGACCGGCGGGCGCCTCCGACAACACTCCGCGCATCCATTGCGACTCGTCCGGTGTCCACCGCACCGTCTGCACCGTGGGCGGTTCCTACTCTCGCCCCGCGGGCGCCGACATGCGCTGCCGGTCGCCTCCAGCTGAACCACGGACCGCGCTTCCGAACCATGGCTCGGCCCGCGACACCCGACCGCCAGGCCGGAGCAAGTCGTTGGCTGACCGGCGACAATTACTCTTGCCGGTCGACGACAATTACTTTTGCCGGTCGCGTCGCCCGTCCTGACGGCGGTGTCAGGCCGCGGGATCCCCATGGATCCCGATGGTTACTGACGAGCAGGTCAGGTTGATGAGGCAGAAGCGCATGGAAGGCAAGACGCAGCAAGCAGCAGCCGCCGTCGCCGCGATGAGCGAGCGGACGGCGAGGACATGGGAGACCGGCCCGTTGCCATCGGAGACGAAGGCGTCGCGCAGCTGGCGGACGCGATCGGATCCATTCAGCGAGGTCTGGGACCAGGACGTGGTGCCGCTCTTGGAGCTCGACGCGAAGGGCGTGCTTCAAGCGACCACGGTCATCGAGGTGCTCCAGGAGCGCTACCCGGGTCGGTTCGGCGACGGCCAGGTGCGCACGCTCCAGCGGCGGATCCGCGACTGGCGGGCGCTCCACGGCCCCGACAAGGAGGTCTTCTTCGAGCAGGTCCACGAGCCCGGCCGGGAGGCGGCGATCGACTTCACGCATGGCACCGAGCTCGGCGTCACGGTGCGCGGGCAGCTGTTCGTGCACCTGCTCTTCGAGCTCGTCCTCAGCTTCAGCGGCTGGACCTGGGTGAGCCTGGCATTCGGCGAGACCTTCGAGGCTCTGGTCGCCGGGCTGCAGGGCGCGCTCTGGGACCTCGGCGGTGCGCCCCAGGTCGTCCGCTCCGACAATCTGTCGGCGGCGACGCACGAGCTCAAGCAGACGTCTGGACGCGAGCTGACCCAGAGGTTCAAGGCGGTCCTCGACCACTACGGGATGCGCTCGACGCGGATCCGTCCTGGCGAGGCGCACGAAAACGGTGTCGTCGAGCATCGCCACTACAGGACCAAGCGGGCGATCGCCGAGGCGCTGATCATCCGCGGCTCGGCCGACTTCGACAGCGCCGAGGACTACCTGACGTTCGCGCGCCAAGTGGTCGAGCGCAGCCGCAATCGAAAGATCGCCGCCGCGCTCGCCATCGAGCGCCAGCGGCTCCGTCCGCTGCCAGCGCAGCCGGTGCCCAGCTACACCGTGGTCCGGCCGAAGGTCAGGCGCTGGAGCACCATCCGCGTCGGCGGCAAGACCTACTCGGTCCCGTCGAGGCTCATCGGGCACGAGGTCGAAGCGCGACAGCACCCCGATGTCGTCGAGGTGCTCTATCGCGACCGCCTCGTCGAGACCATGCCGCGCATCCGCGTCGAGGGTGGCGCGCGCATCGACTACCGCCACGTGATCTGGTCGCTCGTGCGAAAGCCCGGGGCGTTCGCCCGCTATCGCTACCGCGAGGAGCTGTTCCCGACGCTCGTGTTCCGCCGCGCCTACGATGCGCTGCGGTCCGGCCGCGGCGATCGCGCCGACGTCGAGTACGTGCGCATCCTGCATCTGGCGGCCAGCACCATCGAGGCCGACGTGGAGTGCGCTCTGGCGACTCTGCTCGAGCTCGGCGACTCGTTCGACTACGCCGCGGTGAAGGCCCTGGCCAAGCCGGACCAGCCGGCCGTGCCGCAGCTAGCGATCCCTGTTGTCGACCTCGCCGCCTACGACCGCCTGCTGGGAGGTGCCGCATGAGCGCGACCGATGCCGGCGCTCGCATCGCTGAGCTCCTGGCCAGCTTCAGGCTGCCCACCCTCGCTGCCGAATTCGTGCCGCGGTTCACGGCGGCCGGCCACGGCGACATGCTGCCGTTCGTGGCCGAGGTCCTCGAGCTCGAGGCCGGCGACCGCCGCGAGCGTCGCGTCGACCGGCTGCGCCGCGCGTCGCGTCTGCCGCCCGGCAAGACGCTCGCGACGCTCGACGAGAAGCGGCTGCCGAGGCCGCTCGTGGTCAAGCTCCGCGACCTGGCCCGCGGCGACTTCCTGGAGCGAGCAGCCAACGTCCTCGCCTTCGGCCTACCCGGCGTCGGCAAGAGCCACGCCGCCTGCGCCATCGGGCACGCCCTCGTTGAAGCCGGCCACGCCGTGCTGTTCGCGCCGACCTACCAGCTTGTGCAGGACCTGCTCGCCGCCAAGCGCGATCTCGAGCTGCCACGCGCGCTCCGCCGCCTGGACCTGTTCGACCTCGTCATCCTCGACGACATCGGCTACGTGCAACAGTCGCCCGACGAGATCGAGGTGCTCTTCACGTTCCTCGCCGAGCGCTACGAGCGCCGGTCCGTGCTCATCACCTCGAACCTCGTCTTCAGCGAGTGGGACCGCATCTTCAAGAACCCGATGACTACCGCGGCGGCCATCGACCGCCTCGTGCACCACTCGGTCATCCTCGAGTTCGACGTGCCGAGCTTCCGCTCCGAGAGCGCCAAGACAGCCAACCCTGATCTCGCCGCCGAGGCCGCCGGCGACAACTACCCGCGGCAGAAGAAGGGAGCGAAGAGCAAGTGACTCACGGCGCGTGGCTCACACCTCGGCGCCGGTCCCCGGCCACCGCGCGGCCACCGCGGCTGGTCCCCACCAACCTGGGTAGGCCGACCGGCAAGAGTAGTTGTCGTCGACCGGCAGGACTAATTGACGCCAGACAGCGCCGACAACCGGTACAAGAGGCTGCATGCCGAGGGGCTGGCCCGCGTCGAGCCCGAGCTGCTCGCCCGACTTCGCCATCGGAGCCCGCAAGCGTTCAAGGAGCTCTGGCCGCCCTTGCTCGAGACGTTGCACGTGACAAAGACCGAAGTCGCCCAGAAGGCCTGGGAGCTCGTGCGAACGAACATCCTCGCCGCACGCGGGTTGAAGCCGCGAGAGCGGTCCATCAAGGATGCTCACGTACTCTCCCTCGGCGGCAAGGTTTCGTCCGATGGCGACGCAAGCAGGAC
>DASTYU010000268.1:0-8801 GCA_035764655.1 Candidatus Limnocylindrales bacterium | reverse complement strand
CCCAGAGCAGCGACCGGTTCAGTGGCTCGCCGAGCATTCGGCGCTCCATGCTGGCGAGGCGCTCCAGCTTGTGGACGAAGAACGGGTCGATCCCGGAGCGCTGCTGGATCTCATCGCGGCTGACGCCCCGGCGGAGGGCCGCCATCAGCGCCCACAGACGGATGTCGTTCGGGGTCTCGATCAGCGGCCAGATCTCGTCGAGGCCGCTCGGGCCGCTCCACGACGGGTCTTCCCAGAGGAGGCTGCGTCCTCGGAACTCCAGCGAGCGGATCGCCTTCTGCAACGCCCCCTCGAACGACCGGTCGATCGCCATGACCTCGCCGGTCGCCTTCATCTGGGTCCCGAGCGCCCGGTCGCCGGTCCCGAACTTGTCGAACGGGAAGCGCGGGATCTTGACGACGCAGTAGTCGAGCGTCGGCTCGAAGGCGGCCGTCGTCTTGCCCGTGACCGCGTTGGTGATCTCGTCGAGCCGCCGCCCGACCGCGATCTTCGCCGCGACCCGCGCGATCGGATAGCCGGTCGCCTTCGAGGCCAGCGCCGACGACCGCGACACGCGCGGGTTTACTTCGATCACTGCGTACTCGGTCGAGTCCGGCGAGAGCGCGAACTGGACGTTACAGCCGCCCTCGACGCCGAGCGCGCGGATGATCGCGAGCGCGGCGCTGCGCAGCCG
This sequence comes from Candidatus Limnocylindrales bacterium, assembly GCA_035764655.1. Taxonomy (GTDB): domain Bacteria; phylum Chloroflexota; class Limnocylindria; order Limnocylindrales; family CSP1-4; genus DASTYU01. The sequence continues at coordinate 8,128 of DASTYU010000268.1, read as the reverse complement.
CTGGTGGACCGCGTCCGTAAGGGTCTGCACCGGCGCCACGACGATCGAGTCGCCGGTGTGGATGCCGAGCGGGTCGACGTTCTCCATCGAGCACACCGCGATGCACGTGTCGTCGGCATCGCGCATGACCTCGTACTCGACCTCCTGCCAGCCCACGAGGCAGCGCTCCACCATGACCTGGTCGATCGGGCTCGCCCGCAGGCCGGCGCGGATGCGTTCCCAATAGGCGTCCTCGGTCTCGACGATGCCGCCACCGGTCCCGCCCAGGGTGAACGCGGGCCGGACGATGGCGGGGAGGCCGATCTCGCGGAGGGCGTCGCGGGCAGACTGCTCCCGGTCAGCGGACGTGGGCCCCTCCACGATCGCGCTCGGCGCATACGGCTGGGAGATGCGATCGAGCAGGTCGCGAAACGCTTCGCGGTCCTCGGCCATGCGGATGGCCTCGAGCGGCGTGCCGAGCAGGCGGACGCCGTGGCGCTCGAGGACGCCTGCTTCGGACAGTGCCATCGCGAGATTGAGCGCGGTCTGGCCGCCGAGTCCGGCAAGGACGCCATCGGGTCGCTCGCGCGCGATCACCGCCTCAACCGCCTCGACGGTCAGCGGCTCGAGGTAGATCGCGTCGGCGACCTGCGGGTCGGTCATGATCGTGGCCGGGTTCGAGTTGACCAGGATCGTCCGGACGCCCTCGGCGCGCAGGGCGCGGCAGGCCTGTGTGCCGGCGTAATCGAACTCGGCGGCCTGGCCGATGACGACCGGCCCCGACCCGAGGATCAGGACGGATGCCGGCTTGGCGGCGCTCACCGTCGAGGCTCCAGCTTGGCAAACATTCCCCTCCGGACTGTTACGAAGGGTCGGACCGCCGAATTGGGTTCGAGCACGCGAAGGATTAGCCGGAAACGGCTATCCGCATCGGTGAGGTGGGCCTCGCGTGCGAAGAAGTCTCGCTTACCAGTCCCGCTGGGAATGGCAGGCAAGTTGGGCGGGACCAGACGACTCATGCGCGCGCCCGACACGCGGCCAGGAACCGGTCAAAGACCGCCAGGGCGTCGAGTGGACCAGGCGCCCCCTCCGGGTGGTACTGGACCGTCTCGATGGGCTTGGTTGCGTGGCGCAACCCCTCGACCGATCCGTCGTTGAGGTTGACCTGGCTCACGTGGAATCCGCTGCCGACCGGCAGCGAGTCGCCGACCACCTGGACCTCGTGGTTCTGGGCGGTGACCTGGACGAGTCCGTGGTCCACGTCGCGGACCGGATGGTTCGCCCCGTGATGGCCGAACCGGAGTCGGGCGGTCTCGGCGCCGGCGGCGCGCGCCACGATCTGGTGGCCCAGGCAGATGCCGAGCAGCGGCCGGCCGTCCTCGATCACGGCTCGTGCCAGCGCAACCGGGCCATCGAGACGGGCCGGATCGCCGGGACCGGGCGACAGGATCACGCCGTCGATATCGGGCGCGAGCGCCACCGACGTCGAGATCGTGTGGGGCAGGATCCGAACGCGGGCGCCGCGTCGCCGCATGCTGCGCACGATGTTCGACTTGAGACCGTAGTCGACGATCGCGACCAGCGGACCGTCTTCGTCGGGAGCCCCGACGTCCGCGATCGAGCCCGGCGACACCTGGCCGACGAAGTCCTGGTCCTCCCAGCGCGGCACCGCCTGCGCGGCCGCGACGGCGGCCGCTTCATCCAGCTCGCCCGGCGGCATCAGGATCCCGCGCAGCGAGCCGGTCGTCCGGAGGTGGCGGGCCAGGGCGCGCGTGTCGACACCGGCGATTGCCGGGATGTGGTTCGAGCGCAGCAGCGACGCGAGCTGGCGGGCATCGTCGAGCACCGCGGCGGTCGCGTTGGCCACCACGAGACCGCGCAGCCACGGTCGGAGCGACTGGTCGTCGTCGATCAGGCGTCCGTAGTTGCCGATCAGCGGATACGTCATCACGACGACCTGTCCGGCGTACGACGGGTCCGTGCAGACCTCCTGGTAGCCGGTCTGGCTGGTGTTGACCACGAGGTCGCCGCCCGACGCGATCGGCGCCCCGAATGCGACGCCGCCGAAGATCGTGCCGTCCTCGAGCGCCAGCAAGGCCGGACCCAGATCGCCGATCCGGGGATCGACGACGGCGCTGGGTCGGACGCGCGGCAGCGTGATCACGAGGGCACGAGGGCTCCCGACGGGAAGTTCGAGGAAACGCGGAGGCTGTCGGTGTGGGTGGCGTGGCGGCACGATCCGCCGATGACCCTGGACACGGTCGATCAGCCTCCTTCCGGGCCTCACGGGACCGGTACGCCAGCCTCACGGGACCGGCCTGAAAGGAACGCCGTCAGCGTAGCACGGGAGGCCCGCGGTCAGCCTTCCTCAGCCGTGACCCCGAATCACTCGGCCCCCGGCGCGAGCCGGGGGCCGAGTTCGCGGTTCGAGCCTGAGGTTTACCCGCAGGCGGTGGTCACGGCCTCGGTCAACGCCGGCAGCCCGTCAGTAGCCTGCTGGATCACGGCCTGGACGTCGTCCGGGCTTGCCGAATCATCGGCGAGCAGGTCCTCGGAGCTCGAGGTCAACTCTCCGAGGAAGGTCACGGCCTCATCGCGTGCCGGAGCGGCACATTCGGGCATATCCTCACCGGCGACGGCGGCGCCCAGCGTCGCGGTCGCCGACTCCAAGGCGACCCGAACGCGGAAGGCCGAACCGGCGAGCGCGATCTTGGCCGTGTCGGGCGCGTCAGGAGCTGCGGCGGCCGTGGCCGCTTCGCCCCATCGCGTCAGTGCAGTCGTGATCTCATCGAAGAGTGGCTGCATCGTCTCGTCTCGGAATGCCGCGTTCGGATCGACCGAGGCCGGCGGCTCGGACGGCGCGACCGAGGCCGGCGCAGATGCCGACGGCGAGGCCGCGACCGACGGGGCGGCGACGCTCGGTGCAGCCGCACTCGGCGACGACGCGGTCGACGCGCAGGCGGCGACGAGCACGAGGATCGGAATAATCAGGCTGAAGGTGCGGATTCTCATCGCGATGCCTCCCTTGCCGCCGGACGCTCAAATGGGCCGGGAAAGCCCGGTCGGGCGGCGTACTGAGTCTTGTGGACGGGGGAACTGTCCACCACAAGCTATCAAGACGACGATGAAGGGGTGTTCGGTTGCATTGCGGTCGTGCCGCATCCGCGGTTTCGGGCCGAGAAAGGATCCTTCTATTCGTCGGCGGCGATCGCCACGTAGTCGCTGGCGGACAGGACGCCTACCGGACGGGCCGCCTCATCAACAACCACCACGCGATGGATGCGAGCGTCGCGCATGACGCGAGCCGCCTCCCGGAGCGTCGTGGTAATCGACACTGTGATCGCCGGGGACGACATCAACTCACCGACCAGCAGTCGGTCGGCATGTCCGCGCACGAGGGCGCTGACACGCGGACTCTCGCCGAGGATGTCGGTTCGGCTCACCACGCCAACGATTGCACCCGTGGCATCGACGACGGGCAGCCCGCTGACGTGATGCTCCACGAGCAGGGTCTCCGCCCGTTCGACCAGGTCATCAACTGCGACGACGACCGCAGGAAGCGACATGTAGTCGCCAACGAGGCGGTCGAAAGCCGACGGTGGGCGCATCAGTGCTCGCCCGCTTGATCGTCGGGCGTGTCGGGCACGCAGTCCACGAGCCGGCCACCCAGGCCCAACGTGAGTTCGGGCACCAGGGGGCGCAGCCACAGCGATTCGGGAACGTGGAGCACGTGCGACCGCGTCGCGTCACGGAACGGTACCCCGGCATCCGGGGCCATTCGCACGAGGTCCTCGGCTACCGAGTCGACAGCTTCGGTGTGGCTGTAGCGAAAGCAAATCTCGCTCATTGATGGCCTCGTGGAACATCGCGGACTGTTGCCAAGAGGGTGCCGCCAGCTCCTTCACGGCGGCGCCGGTCGAATGGACTCTCTGTCCGGGCCATGAGTCACTCACCGCGACGACGGAAACAAAGGCGTCCGGAGTGCCCGGAGGGCATCCTTGCTTCGCTCATCGAGCCGGAAGGGAAGCTGCGCCGTCGCTGCCATCTCGTCCTCTCCGCGGCCTGTCAACGACTCAGGCGGTCGCAGGCGGCCTCCGGGGCGTGAACGGGCGGTGATCGACCAGCGGCGGCTTGGATGGCTGCCAGGATCGTACGTCGCGGGGCCGAGGCGCCACCACTCCGTCAGCCGGGTCAGGATGTCGAGGGCGGCGCGTTCGCGGGCTGCGGGGTCGGTCACTGATCGGCGGTTACGCGCCGCTTCTCCACGGGTCGTGTCGCTGATCGTGCCGAAGGTGGGATCACGCGCGACTCGACGATGAGCCGCAGGTCCTCGGTCAGCAGAGCTGTACGGTCGGGGAGGGTCCGACTGATGTGGGCCTTGTCGATTACCAGTCGTCGCTCGTCGTGCATTGAGCGTTCATCGAAGGCGCGGGCGAGCCGTTCGAAGTGGATCCACACTTCGCCGCCGTAAGCCACTCGTTCGCGTTGCATGGCGTCCTCCATTGCGGTCCACCACCAGCGCAGCACCTGGTTGAAGTTCTCGTAGGCGACGGACAGGTCGATGTGGCCCGCTCGGACCAGACTCGCAACTTCCTCGAAGAAGTCGCCCACGATGCCGACCCCGTTGCGGAAGGCCATCTCATCGCCACCAGCGAGTCCTTGCAGGACCCGAAGTTTGGCGCGCACGAGCCTCTCGGAGGACCACTCCTTCGAGAGCTCGTGGATTTGGTCGAATGCGTTCGCGGATCGCTGCGCCCGCAGCTGTGAGTAAAGGCCGACAAGTGTGACCGTCACGACAACGAGCTGCGCCGCCGACCAAAACCATTCCGAGCCCGGACCGATCAGGACAATCGGGTCGCTGCTGATAGCGCTCATTCGACCGCCTCCCGCGCGTCGCAGGGTCGCGGGACGGGAGACGCGAATTGCTCCGCCGACGACGCGACACCATCGCGGAGAATGCCATGTCGACCTCGACGTCCGAGCGCCGGCATTTACCGCAGGAGGGTCTGAACCGGCTCCAGTCGCCGCTGACCTAGCCTTGGCCACCTGCTCGTGGTCCTCGGGCATACGTCAGTTGCGACGACCGCGAGCTTCTACGGCCACGTCCGCCCCGCGATGCTCCGGCGCTCCGCCGACCGAATGGACGGACTGCTCGGCCGCTCGTCTACGGGGTGATTGTGGGTACGGGTGACAAAGCAGAGGCCCCCAGCACGCCGGAGGGCCTCTTCTTGTGCGTGGGATTCGTGGTGAGCCCGGAAGGATTCGAACCTTCAACCTAGTGATTAAGAGTCACTTGCTCTGCCGTTGAGCTACGGGCCCTGAGAGCCTCGGGATGATACCGCAGGGTCGCGCCTTCGGCCCGTGTGCGGCACGTAGGGGCACCCGCCCCTGATCGGGACAGGAAACGGGACACCGGTCCCGTGACGGCGGGACGCGCTCAGCACCATCGTCGCGGCGTACGACTGGCAGAAGCGTTGAGGTACCAGAAGCATGTGGCGGCGGATCGAGGTCACGGCGCGCGTGGACCATCCGGTGGAGCGGGTATTCCCATACCTGGCCGACCCGATGCTGTGGCACGAGCTCACGCCCGCGGTGGTGTTCCGCCGGCAAATCGGCGACCGGCTGCCTGGCGTCGGGACGCGCTGGATGGCGACCGACCAGATCGGCCCCTTCCGCTTCCACTTCGTCGATGAGCTCGCTGAGCTGGAGCCGATGTGCCGCGTCCTCTGGATCTCCTCGGCGCCGTGGAATGCGTGGGTGGAGTACCGCTGCACTCCCGAGACGGAGGGCACTCGGATCGAGGCAACGTACGAGGGCGACGTGGTCGGTCTTCTTCGCGTGCTCGTAGGCTGGCTCCCGACAGCCGTGTTCGGATGGATCCTCTCTCGGGACTTCCGGCGGCTGAATCGCGTCCTTTCGAGGGAAGCGCAAGCGGCCCGACGATGGCATGACCGCTACCCCGATGGGGCGCCGCAGTTGGATGCACCCGATCGGCTCGCCGTCGTCGAGGCCGGGCGACCGGCGCCCGCTGAATGAGCACGTACGAAGTTCTCCTGTTCATCCACATCGTGTGCGCCGTCATCTGGGTCGGTGGCGCCTTCGCCCTCCAGCTCCTCGCGTTCCTCGTGAGCCGGACCGGCGACCAGCTCGAGCTCGCTCGACTGATGCGCTACTTCGAGCTCATCGGGTCGCGCGTGTTCGTGCCCGTGGCCATCCTGTTGTTCATCGCGGGAGCCGCGATGACCCTGCAGGCGTGGAACTTCGGCAAGACCTGGATCGCCGCGGCGGTGGCCCTGTGGGTGCTCTCGGCGGTCGCCGGGGCGGTCTATCTCGGGCCGCGCGCAAAGCGCGTCGGCGAACTGTTCGACGCAGAAGGTCCGGCGTCGGAGGCGGGCCGATCCCTCATGGGTCGCCTGTTCCTCGTCTCGCGCTTGGAACTCGTCAGTTTCGCGATCATCGTCGCCCTCATGGTCTTCAAGCCCGGAAGCTGACTCGCATTGCGTGGGTTGCCCTCCCGGGCGTTTCATAGGGCCGGGAGGACGGCGCATGAACGATGGAGTTCGACGAATCCGGCCCGACGAACGGGCCGAAGGCCCGGCAACGGCCGGGATGATCCGCGAGGAGGCGGTCGCGACCGAGGGCATGTGGGCGGGCTTCGTCCGCACGGCACCACGCATGACCTCGGGCTGGCACCACCATGGCCGGTTCGAATCGCTGATCTATGTTCAGAGCGGAACGCTGGTGATGGAGTTCGGGCCGGGCGGGCGCGACACCGTCGAGTGCGGCCCCGGCGATTTCCTCTACGTCGCGCCCGGCGCGCTCCACCGTGAGAGCAACCCGACGCCCGACGAGTCGCACGTCATAGTCGTGAGGTCAGGCTCGGGTGAGGCGGTGATCAACGTCGACGGGCCGGAGCCCGCCGATTGATCCCGGGGCTATCGTAGACGCGACGATCCCGCGTCAACCAGGAGGAGCCGGTCATGCCCGCCGACCGCCGCGCACCCATCCGTCGTTCGCTCGTTGTGCTTGGCTGCCTCGTCCTGGCGGCGAGCCTGCTGCCCGCCGGCGCAAGCGCAGCCAGGTCGGAGCCGGTCCGATTCGCAACCTTTAATGCGTCGCTGAACCGCAATAACGCCGGGCAGGCTCTCGCGGACCTCTCCGCACCGGGCAACGCGCAGGCTAACGCGGTCGCCGAGATCATCCAGCGCGCACGTCCCGAGGTCCTCCTGATCAACGAGTTCGACTTCTACGAGGACAACGCGCTCGCCGAGGCGTTCCAGGAGAACTACCTGTCGATCGGCCAGCGCGGGGCAGACCCGATCGAGTACCCGTACGTCTTCGTTGCGCCGTCGAATACGGGGATCCCGTCAGGACACGACCTGAACAACAACGGCGTCATTGGGGGACCCGACGACGCGTTCGGGTTCGGCTTCTTCCCTGGCCAGTTCGGGATGGCTGTCTTCTCCCAGCACCCCATCGACTTCGACGCCATCCGGACCTTCCAGCTGTTCAAGTGGAAGGACATGCCGGGTGCGATGCTGCCCGACGACCCGGCGACCGAAGCGCCGGCCGATTGGTACTCCCCAGCAGAGCTCGACGTCTTCCGCCTGTCGAGCAAGAGCCACTGGGACGTGCCCATCGAGATCGGTCGCAAGACCGTTCACTTCCTCGTCAGCCATCCCACCCCGCCGGTGTTCGACGGCCCCGAAGACCGCAACGGAACCCGCAACTTCGACGAGATCCGCTTCTGGGCCGACTACATCGATCCCGACCGCTCGGGCTATGTCTACGATGACGACGGGGAGGCCGGCGGTCTCAAGGGCGGCGAGCTGTTCGTCATTGCGGGCGACCAGAACTCCGATCCGCTCGACGGCGACAGCATCCCCGGATCAATCCAGCAGTTGATCGAGCACGACCTGGTCAACGTGTCGTTCACGCCGTCGAGCCCTGGTGCGGTCCAGCAGTCCGCCCTGCAGGGCGGCGCCAACCTGACGCACGAAAGCGATCCGAAGTACGACACGGCCGACTTCGCCGACACGGCGCCGGGCAACCTGCGCGCCGACTACGTCCTGCCGCGGGTCAACCTGAAGATCGAAGATGGGGCCGTGTTCTGGCCACTCAACGACGATCCGCTGTTCCAGCCGGTCGG
>DASTYU010000267.1:0-3861 GCA_035764655.1 Candidatus Limnocylindrales bacterium | reverse complement strand
GTCATCGACGACGCGCAGGTCGCCTAGGGACACGACCTGGAACCCGCCGGAGTCGGTGAGGATGGGCCGGTCCCACGCCATGAACCGGTGGAGTCCGCCCAGGCGGGCGATCCGCTCGTGCCCCGGCCGCAGGTAGAGGTGGTACGTGTTCGCGAGGATGATCGACGCGCCGACCGTCCTCAGGTCGTCTGGGTCCAGTGCCTTCACCGTCGCGTTCGTCCCGACCGGCATGAACTGCGGCGTCTCGACGACGCCATGGTTCAGCTCGAGGAGCCCGGTGCGGGCACGGGTCGAACCGTCCGCCGGTGGCGGGATCTCGACCGCGAACCTCGCTGCGCCTGACACGTCAGCGCCGGTTCAGCAGCCCGAGGACGAGCGACACGACGACCGACACGAGGAGCATCGTCCCGAGGGGAAGGAAGATCGTGACGTTGTCGCGCTGGATCACGATGTCGCCCGGCAGATGACCGATGATCGGGATGCGGCCGCCGGTGACCAGCACCAGCCCGAACACGACGATGACAACGCCGAGCACCACGAGTACCCAGCCGAGGGGCGCGAATCCGTCCACGATCAGCTCGACGACAGGTCGTCCCACAGCGGCGGCATCTCGGGCTCGGCCCGGCGGGGCGGCGGGATCTCGTAGCCGAGCGCGGCGAGGTGCTGGCGCGCGGCCTCGGTCGCGACGCGGCCCTGCGGCGTGCGGTCGAGGAAACCGAGTCGCAGCATGAACGGCTCGTACACGTCCTCGATGGTCTCGACCTCCTCGGCGAGCACCGCGGCAAGCGCGGCCACCCCGACCGGCCCCGAGGCGAACTTCTGGATGATCGCAGCGAGCAGCTTGCGGTCCGTGGAGTCGAGCCCCTCGTCGTCGATCTCCATGCGCTGCATGGCGGCCTTCGCGGTGGGTTCGTCGACGCGGCCGTCGCCCTGGACCTCGGCGTAGTCGCGGACGCGCTTCAGCAACCGGTTGACGATCCGCGGCGTGCCCCGGCCGCGGCGGGCGATGGCGGCGGAGGCGGCCGGCTCGATCGGGACGTCGAGGATCGACGCCGAACGGTCGACGATCGCCGTGAGATCCGGCTCGGCATAGAAGTCGAGGCGATAGCTGGCCCCGAACCGGTCCCGCAACGGGGAGCTGATGCGGCCGGCCCGTGTCGTCGCGCCGACGATCGTGAAGGGCTTGAGGTTGAGGCGCAGGCTCCGCGCCGACGGCCCCTTGCCGATCATCACGTCGAGCGCGTAGTCCTCCATCGCCGGATAGAGGATCTCCTCGACCGCCTTGTTGAGCCGGTGGATCTCGTCGATGAACAGGACGTCGCGCTCCTCGAGCGCGGTGAGGACCGAGGCGAGGTCGCCGGGCCGCTCGACGGCGGGTCCGCTCGTATAGCGGACGTTCACGCCGAGCTCGCGGGCGATGATCGTGGCGAGGGTGGTCTTGCCGAGACCGGGCGGGCCGTAGAGGAGGATGTGGTCGGCGGCCTCTCCCCTGCCCTTCGCCGCCTGCAGCAGCACCGACAGGTTGGCCTTGACCTCGCGCTGGCCGATGTACTCGTCGAGCGTCCGGGGTCGAAGCGAACCCTCGATCGCGAGCTCGTTCTCGTCCACCGGGTCCGCCGCGAGGATCCGCGAGAGGTCGTCGGCCATCTCGTGGAGTCTAGCACGTGCGGGGCCGGTTTCGTACGTTTGTTCTACACGGGTTTACGCCCCACGAGAGCAGACGACGTGGTTCGCCCCGATCGCGTCGATTGCTTACGTGGGGCGCACGCCACGAACCGCCGGTGTCGATTCCTTACGTGGCTCGGCAGGAAGGCGCATGGGGTGGATGCTCGTTGTCGTCTGCTCTCGCCCCACGTAAACCGGGTTGGCGCCTGCCGTCCCACGGCAGCACTGACGAAGCCTTGCGATCCTGACGCCGGTTTCTGCCGCCCTACGGCACGAAGCGCTCCGCTGGTTCCGTTTCTGCCGCCCGACGGCAAGACGCAGCCTTTCGGAGGCTCTGGTTCGTCGCTGCTGCCGCCCCCCGGCAACGAGCTGGCCGGCCCGGCCCCGCGCGGAAGTACCCGTTATCTGGTAGGAGATCGGCGTAGGATGCCGCCATGCGACTTTCGCGCCGTTCTGAGTACGGCCTCCGCGCCCTGACTGACCTCGTCCGTCACGATGGCGCCGGTCCGATCGCGCTCGCCACGCTCGCCGAGCGCAATCGGCTGCCGCCCAAGTTCCTCGAGCAGATCATGTCGACGCTTCGACACGCGGGCATCGTGCGGACGACGCTGGGCGCGCACGGCGGGTACGCGCTCGGGGTGGACCCGTCGAAGGTCTCGGTGGGACGCGTCATCCGCCTGCTCGACGGAGCGCTGGCGCCACTCGCCTGCGTCAGCCTCCGCTACTACGAACCGTGCTCATGCCCGGACGAGGCGACCTGCTCGCTGCGCGACATGATGATCGACGTCCGCGACTCAATGCTGGAAATCCTTGACAACGAGACGCTGGCGGACCTTGCCGCGCGGACCGGTCGGTCTTCGATCGATCCGCGCGGCCGTCATTCGGATGCCCTGGCCGGGTTACGGCCGTAGGGCAGCCGGGCTCCCGGCGTACGCGCCCGCGTGGCGGACGGTCGAGACCGCCCACAGCACGATCGTCGCAACCACCAGCGCCACGAGCGCGCGCTCGTCGAGGTAGACGATCGACACGCCGGCAGCGATGAGTGCCAGGGTCCCGAGGACCGACGTCCCGACCAGGTAGCTCCGCGACCCACGCAACAGCTCACCGAATCCGGGCACGACGGCCGAGGCCGAGGCGAGCATGCCCAGCGCCGTGACCGCGATGGATACCGACCTGACGTCGAGCGTCTCAACGAACGGCGCCGACGCCCACCAGGTCACAGCCAGGCCGACACCCACGATGACGAAGGCGGTGGCGATCCGATCCCTCAATCCGATCTGCATGATGCTTCCCCCTTCTCGTTCATTCAGCCGGTCGCGAGAGCGCGGACCGGGAGCCTCGTAGCACTTCGCTGGCCACGATCAGCACGCCGACCGCCAGCAACGCCAGCGCGGCCGCCTCATCCGGGAATCCAAGTACCGCGGCTCCGCCCCACACGAGCGCGCCCACGCCGACCATGGCGGTGAACCACACCACGGGAAGGCCCATGGCGGCCCGCACGCCACTCATCACGACCATCACACCGCCGACGGCGACGAGCCACAGCTCCTCCGGGGCATCGGGCAGGAGCAGGACACCGCCCAGCGCGACCAGCAGGACGCCCCAGCCGATGGCGTCAATGCGGCGCTCGAATGTCGCGTCGACGGATCGTGTCCTCACATCCATGTGTTCCACCTCTCCGTGGTTGAAGATCCGGCGATCTCGATGACGCCACCATAATGAATGATGGTTCATCTTGATAGTGCCAAACGGCACGTTCGATATCGTGCTGCGCCTCGTAGACTGCGAATCACTATTCGGCTTATCAGGAGCCCGAGATGCCCCGACTCACGACGGACTCACACGAAGCGCGTCGGAACCGGATCCTCAAGGCCGCACGGGCCGTCATCGTGCGGGACGGGCTCAGGGCGACCACCACGCATGCCGTGGCACGTGCGGCCGGTGTCCCCGTCGGCTCGATCTACACGTACTTCGCCGACAAGGACGAGCTGGTCTGGGCAAGCATCGTCGCCGCGAACCGGGAGGAGTCCGAGGCTGCCCTGCGGAACATGCGCGCCGGCGGCACCGCGCGCGAACGGTTGCGACGTGCACTCGGGGACTGGTTCGCCTACACGATCGACGAGCCCGGCGTGGCCAGGGCGCTCAGCGAGATCTGGGCCGAGGCCGCCACCAAGCCGCTGATCCGCGACCTCGTCG
>DASTYU010000266.1:0-3297 GCA_035764655.1 Candidatus Limnocylindrales bacterium | reverse complement strand
CGGCCACGTACGACGGCCGCCGTGGGCGGACCATGCAGTGGACGCCGCCGGACCGTGCCGACACCTACTTGGCTTGCGTTCCCACCGGGACTCCTGCGAACGCCGGCCGTGACGCAGACGGCCACCCGGCGTCGGGTCGTGCGTGGTCGCTCGGCTCGAAGCACGTCGAGGGCGGGATTCATCCGAGTGACGTGCGTTGCATTTCCGGTGGGACTGCAAGCGAAGCGCGGGGCTCTAACGTGGGATGCCCGCGCGGCGATTGCCCTCAAGTCAAGGTGTTTCGGCCACTGACCTCTAGTGGGTGGGCGAAACCTCGCCGCCGGCGTCGTCCTGCTGCTTGCAGTGGCCCGGCGGCCAGCAGTCACCGAACTTGGCCCCCTTGGCGGCCTGCCGCTCGGCCCAGCGCGCGGCCTTCTCCTCGGACCAGCCGGGGTGCCGCTCTCCGACCGCCTTCCAGCCACCGGCCCACGGCGGTTTGCCCGGCTCGCGCAACCGGGTGCCGTCGACCGACACGACATCGACCTCGGTGGAGCCCTCCGCGACCTCGCCGACGATCGTGACGTCCTTGCCAACGAACGGCCTCAACGGGTAGTCGTCACCGAAGAACCACTTCGGGCCTGCTTCGAGGACGTAGGTCGTGCCGCCGCTCTGCATCCGGTAGACCGTGTCGCCATCCGCGTCGGTGCCGGTCGTCACCGTGCCGCTGAGGGTGATCTCTTCCTCGGGCCCCTTGTTCTCCCGCTCAGGCGGGCCCTTGTCGGGCTTGCCCTTCTGGTCGGGCCGCGCCAGCGGAGTGGGCTCGACGGTTGCTTCCGGCTCGGCGGACAGCTCCGGCTCGTCGGATCTCTCGGGTTCCTGGATCTCCGCGGAGGCCGCGGGCGCCACCGACGATTCCAGGGTGGCCGACGGATCGGGTGCGTCAGGGGACGCGCTCGGATCCGCGGCGAAGGCCGGCAGCGCGACGACACCGAGCACCAGGACGAGGACGGCAAACGCCGCCAGCGTGCGGGCCTTCCGATCGACGCCGCTCATGCGTACACGGTACGCCTCGTGTTAGCGGTCGGGAAGCCCGATGGTGCCTCTTCGCAACACCGGTCCCGTACGATCTGCACCATGAGCCGACCCACCAGCGCCGGCATCCTCCTCTACCGACGCAGCACGGACGGCGGCGGGCTCGAGGTCCTGCTCGCGCACCCCGGGGGCCCGTGGTTCGTGACCAAGGATGCCGGGCACTGGTCCATCCCCAAGGGCGAGGCGGACGGTGACGAACCCCTGTTCGACGTGGCCCGACGCGAGTTCGCGGAGGAGACGGGGCATGACGTCCCCGATACCCTGCCGATCGAGCTTGGGTCGATCGTCCAGAAGGGCGGCAAGACCGTCCACGCCTGGGCCGTCGAGGGCGACCTCGACCCCCGAGCTGCCCGGTCGAACGAGTTCGAGATCGAGTGGCCCCCGCGTTCGGGACGGCGGACGAGCTTCCCGGAGATCGATCGCGTCGCCTGGTTCGGGCCGGCCGACGCACGTGAGCGGATCAAGCCGACGCAGATCCCGCTGCTCGATCGCCTCGAGGCGGCGCTGGACGGCGGCACATGATGGCCCGGCAGCCGTCCGCCGACCTGTGCTAGAACCGACCGACATGGCCGATACGCAGCACACGCTCACCGAGGACCGTCCTTCCGCATCCGCACCCGCGTCCGCGTACTCGCGCGAGTGGATTGCCGGGCACCTTGCCGAAGAGCGGCGCAACAGCGCACTGCTCGGCGAGGCACGCGAGATCGTGTTCGGGGCGCAGGACGGCATCGTCTCCACGCTCGCGGTCGTGGCCACGGTCGCAGGCGCGACCGGCGAGCCGTTCGCCGTCATCGTTGCCGGTATCGCGGCCGCCCTGGCCGGCGTGTTCTCGATGGCCGCGGGCGAGTACATCGGGTCGAAGAGCCAGCGCGAGATCTTCGATGCGCAGGTCGAGGGCGAGCGAATCGAGGTCGATGAGCGGCCCGGCGAATCGGAGGCCGAGGTCGCGTACATGCTCGCCGAAGAGGGCCTCGGGGAGGAGGACGCCGCTCGCGTCGCCGCGATCATGGCCCGCCACCCCGAGGTCCTCCTGCGCACGATGGTGAGCCGCGAGTTGGGCATCCAGGTCGACGACGGGCAGGGCAGCCCGCTCCAGGGCGCCGTCCTGATGGGCGCGGCGTTCGGTCTCGGCGCGGCCGCCCCGATCCTGCCGTTCCTGCTCTTCCCCGTGGGGACGGCACTGCCGGTCGCGATCGGCTTCGCGGGGATCGTCCTGTTCGCCGTGGGCGTCGTGAAGAGCCGCTGGACGAGGCGGTCACCGATCACCTCCGGCCTCGAGGTCCTGGTCCTGGCGGCCCTGGCCGGCGTCGTCGGCTACCTGTTCGGGACGATCCTGCCGCAGCTCCTCGGCGTCGCGGGCATCGCCGCCTGACCGGGCGGAACGCGAGGATGGGCCGGCGGCGGGACGTCGCGATCCTGTTCTCGATGCGGGCGCTTCGGCTCTTCGCCTATGGCGCCCTCGCGGTCGTCATCGCGCTGTACCTCGTCGAGATCGGGCTCGATCCCGGGCAGATCGGCTTGCTGCTCGCGCTGACGCTCCTCGGCGATGCGCTGGTTTCGCTGCTGCTGACGACCCACGCGGACCGGATCGGGCGACGCTGGACGCTCGTCATCGGTGCGGCCCTCATGGTGCTGGGCGGGCTGGTGTTCGCGGCGACCGGGCAGTTCGCGGTGCTGCTGGCCGCCGCGATCGTTGCTGTCCTCAGCCCGACCGGCAACGAGGTCGGGCCGTTCCTGGCCGTCGAGCAGGCGGCGCTCAGCCAGGTCGTGGCCGGGAAGCAGCGCACGACCGTGTTCGCGTGGTACCAGCTGGTCGGGGCGATGGCCACGGCCGTCGGCGCGCTCGCGGCCGGCGTCGCCGTCCAGGCGCTGCTGGATGGCGGTGCGCCCGCGGTCGATGCCTACCGCGCGGTGATCGTCGGGTACGGGCTGGTGGGGATCGGGATCGGCGTGCTGGCCGTGACGCTCAGTCACGCGGTCGAGCCCGCGGTGCCGGTAGCGGACGCCTCGGTGCGGAACCGCCTCGGTCTGACCCGCTCCCAGCGCGTGGTGGCGGAGCTCTCGGCGCTGTTCGCGCTCGACGCATTCGGTGGCGGGTTCGTGGTCCAGAGCATCGTCGCGCTGTGGTTCGGGCTGCGCTGGGACGTCGAGCCGGCGCTCCTCGGCGGGATCTTCTTCGGGGCGAACGTCCTCGCCGGGTTCTCGGGACTCGTCGCCGCCCGCCTC
>DASTYU010000265.1:0-2219 GCA_035764655.1 Candidatus Limnocylindrales bacterium | reverse complement strand
CAGGTCGGCGGTCCTTCTCCCCTTCCCGCCAACGACGCCCGATCGTGGGCGTCCTCTACCCTGCTCCCTCGTCGCTCGCGCTGCCAGCTTCGCGCTCGACGAGCCTCGCGAAGTCGTCGAGCTCGCCGCGGAAGCTGCCCTTGTACGAGCCGCTGGCGAAGATGCGTGCCACCAGCGCGGGGATCAGGCCTTCGGTCCGGAACACCTGGGTCAGGCGCGTCCCGTCGTCCTCGGGCTCGAAGGTCGCGAGCGTCTCGCCACGGAGGACTCGGTTCCCGAACCGCGTCCGGATCATGCGCGGCCGCTCGACCGCGATGACCTCCGTCGGACTCCGCATGCGGCCGAACCAGACCGTGTAGCGGGTCCCCACCCGATCGAGGGGTCCGCTGACGTCCGTGACCTTGGTGACGCCGCCGACCCAATCCTTCATCCGGTCGAGGTCGGTCCACAGGTCGAATACGCGATCCGGCGGGGCGGCGATCCGAACGCTGAACTCATACCTGGCCATTCGCGCGCCGATGATATCGGCAGTCACATTTGGCGAACCGACCGAACGCGACGACACCGCCCGGATCGGGCGGTGTCGTCGTTGGGCGCGAAGGTGGCGGATCAGGCTCGAGCGGGCTCGTCGGCCTCGATCGTGTGGGTTCCACCGCTCTTGCCGAGCCCTTCCGGCAGCTCGGTCGGCGGCTCGCTGAACGGGCTCTGGCTCGAGTCGATGGACGAGCTGTACGCGGACGATGTCACGCCCGCCGGCTCCGCGGCATCGAAAGCGCGGGTCTCATCGTCGAGATCCCAGGCGCTTCGCCGCTCGGCCATCCGCTCGCGTGCCTGGCGGGCGGCATCCCGGAGGCGAGCCTTGACCCCCGGCGTCGCAAGGGCCCAGGCAACGAGGCCCAGGGTGACGATGCCCGCGATCACGAACGGGAGCCGCGATGTCCGGCGCACCAGGCCGGCCTTCTCAGCTGCCTGCCGGGCGTTCTTGCGCGCGTCCTTGCCGACCTTCCGCGCGTCTTTGCCGACCTTGGCCATGTCGACCTTGGGCAGCTCGACCGCCGTCACGTCGACCTTGGGCATCTCGAACTCGCGCCGGAAATCGTTCAGGTCACGACGGACCTCGCTGAGCTCCTTGCGCGCCTCGCCGATCGCCTTGGCGATGTCGTCGCGGGACATCTCCGGCAGCCGCAATTCGGGCAACCGGAAGTCCTTCCGGATGTCTCTCAGGTTCAAGTCAGGCATCGTCCGCCTCCTCTTCGGGTGGAGGCCAAGGATACGCCCCGTCGACCTCGAGGCTCCCTGACGTGCGGCCCGATGGGCTTGCAACCACCTCGCGTTCTCGGCCGCCAGCGGGCAGCCAGCGGACCGGCTGCGGGTACTACGGGACGATGATCTTGGTCGCCCAGGGGCTCCAGTATCCGGCGCGATCGCGGGATCGGACGCGGAACTCGTAGGTGTGACCCCGTAGCCAGCGGGCTGAGAGGTGCGTCGCGGTGGTGATCCCGTAGTCGTACCAATAGCCGCCGTCCCGTCGCCGCTGGGCCTGGAAGTAGCGCAGGCCCGACGTCAGCACCTGCAAGCGGGTATCGCCACCCGACCATCGCACTGTCACCCGCGCGGACTTGCCGTCGAGGTTGACCTTGCTCCAGGTCCCGGGGCGGACCCAGGGCACGGTCCGGTCGGGACCGCGCAGGTAGACGCCCGCCCAGTAGCGCGTGCCGTTGGACGCGATCGCCACGCCGAACCCGACATAGTTGTAGTCGTCGGACACGACGATCGCCTTATGGCTCGGCGACGCCATCCAGCCCTGGACCGCGAACTCGGCCGAGTAATCGAGGGGACCGGCCGTGTTCCAGGCGATGATCTCGCCCGCCGCGTACCAGCGGATGTTCGCGTCCCCGATCATGTCGAACACCGTGGTCCCGCCGGACTGGGTGTGGCTGAAGTTGCCGGTGTCGGCCATGTACTGGGCGCGCTGCCGGGCAAGCTCGGTCAGTCGCGTATCGAGGCGCAGGCGGATCAGGCCGCGGGCGAGGCGCCGCTGATTGGTCAGGTCGAGGGCGTGGCGTTCCGCCGCGGCGCGGGCCGCATCGCCGACGTCGAGATCCGCTGCCCCGACCGATGGAGCCAGCCCGACGATGAGGACCAGGACGAGGAACGCGGGACTGAGGCGGCGCAGGTGGGAACGCATGGACCGATCGTCGAGGCGGGTGGCGCGTCCG
>DASTYU010000264.1:0-2276 GCA_035764655.1 Candidatus Limnocylindrales bacterium | reverse complement strand
GTCCGGACTGCACGGATCGCTGTTCGGTTGCGCCGTGTTGCCGCCACGACCCAGAGGAGATGTTCCGAGCCTGCGTCGGAACACTTCAACGTCATGCGGCGCAGTTGAGCCTGAAAGTCGACGATCACGGAGTCGAATTCGGTCGGCACGAACGATTCGGGATAGTCCACGAAGCGGGACAGCACGGCGTCCCACGCTCGCTGATCCCCGGGTGCAACCGGCACCTCGAGCCGCATGTGGAGATGCGGGTGGAGTCGCTCGCGGAACGCGTTCATCAGCTTGATCTGCCCGGTGTCGCGAATTGCGGCGGGACCCGGATAGGCCCGGATCCGCACATCGAGGCCGACAACGGCGCCGATTCGGGCCAGTTGGACAACCGTCACGCTCGGATGAACGCCGCGTTCGATGCGACCCACGTGCGACGGCGACAGGCCGACGGCAGCGGCGACGTTCGCTATGGTCAGGCCACATGAGATGCGCGCGGTGCGGATCTCTTGCCCGACGTCCAGGAGGTCGTGACGAGCGAGCCGCATTCCGCGGTCGACCGAACGTTCGCGAGGCGGCATACGGCGAGCATGCATGGAGCCGCTTACCTGGCGATCACCTGCGATTCGTGCGTCCCACGACCGTAATGACCAACCAACTCTTCACGGGTGGGCTCAAGCGGGCGTTGCTGTGCAGTTCGTGCACCAGGTGACCGGAATGCCCAACGAACCGGTGCGCGGGACGGTCCCGAGTGGGTTCGTTGTCCGTTACGGTCACCCCATGCACGTTTCGCACCCGGAGGCCCCCTAGCCGTGGCTGACACCGCGGCTATCGCGATCGTCGGGGGGACGATCGTCGACGGGACCGGGACGCCGGGGCGGCCGGGTACGGTCGTCGTCGACGGTGAGCGGCTCCGGCTCCTCCCCGCCGACGCCGCCGCGCCACCCGCCGGCCGCACGATCGACGCCGCGGGCCGGGTCGTCGCGCCCGGGTTCATCGACCTGCACAGCCACGGCGGCCTCGTCATCCTCGACGACCCGCTCCACGAGCCGAAGGTCCGCCAGGGCGTCACGACCGAGGTGGTCGGCGTCGACGGCAACAGCTTCGTGCCGTTCCCGAAGCGCGACGATCTCGACGCGTTCATCGAGCTCGACGGAGGTCTCGACGGCGATCCGCCCATCGCCCACGACTGGGACTCGGTGGCGAGCCTGCTCGCCCGCTACGACAACAACGTCAGCCTCAACGTCGCCACGTTGATCGGCAACTCGGCGCTGCGCATTGCGGCGCTCGGCTGGGACGACGTCCCCGCAGACGATGCCGCGGTCAAGCGGATGCGCGCGATGCTCCGCGAAGGCATGGAGGAGGGCGCCGTCGGGCTGAGCTCCGGCCTCGACTACCCGCCCGGGGCGTATGCCCCCACGGAGGAGCTCGCCGCCCTCGCCGAGGAGGCCGGCCGAGCAGGCGGCTTCTACCACACCCATGTCCGCTACACGCTCGGCGATCGCTATCTCGATCCGTTCCGCGAGGCGATCGAGATCGGGCGTCGCGGAAGCGCGCCGGCCCACATCACCCACTTCTATCACCGCGAGACCTACGCGGGGGGACCCGAGGCATTGCTGGAGCTCGTCGACCGCGCCCGCGATCGTGGCGAGGACGTGACCTTCGACTCCTACCCGTACGAGTGGGCCAACACCCGCCTGCTGATCCAGCTGCCGATCTGGGTGCAGGCCGGTGGACCCGGACCACTGAAGGAGCGCATCGCCGACCGGACGACCCGTGATCGGCTGCGGGCCGAGCTCGGAGCGCGCGGTGCCGCGTACACGAGCGCCGCCGGGTGGGCCGACGTGCGCCTCGGAGCCTTCCGCAACCCGGCCAACCTCCAATGGGAATCACGGACGCTCGCCGACGTCATGCGCCAGACGGGGCGGGACCTCGTCGACACCCTGTGCGACCTGCTGCTCAGCGAGGACCTCCGGATCAGCCAGGTCACCAGCGGGCCGTGGCTCGGCGGGATGCGCCAGTTCGCGGCGCACCCGCACGGGATGGTCGGCACCGATTCGACCTTCATTGGCGAGAAGCCCAGCCCGCGCACCTATGGCTCGTTCCCGCGAATCCTCGGCCAGTTCGTGCGCGATGAGGCGTTGCTCAGTCTCGAGGAGGCCGTCCGCAAGATGACGTCGGCGCCGGCTGCGCGGCTCGGCCTCGAGGAGCGCGGGACGCTCCGCGACGGGGCGCTGGCCGATATCGTCCTCTTCGACCCCGCGACCGTTCGCTCGACCGCCACATACGAC
>DASTYU010000263.1:0-9686 GCA_035764655.1 Candidatus Limnocylindrales bacterium | reverse complement strand
CGGTGCTCCGCGAGTACGGCGTCAAGACGATCGGTGACCTCGCGTCGCTGCCCGAGGACCTGATGGAGCGGCGCTTCGGCAAGATGGGGCCGATGCTCGGCGACCGCGCGCGCGGCCGTGACGCGGACCGGGTGGTGGGCGGGGGCGAGGCGGCGAAGTCCGTCGGGCACGAGCACACGTTCGATGTCGACACGTCGGATCGCGAGGTGATCGAGCGGACGCTCCTGGCGATGGCCGAGGGCGTCTCGGGCCGGCTTCGGGCGTCCGGCGTGCGCGCGTCCACCGTGACGGTGAAGATCCGCGACTCGTCGTTCCGGACGATCACCCGGCAACGGACCCTGGCCGAGCCGACCGACCTGACCGACCCGATCTACCGCGTGGCGCTCGAGCTGGCGCGGCCCGAGGTCCGCGGGCTGCGGATCCGGTTGCTCGGGGTGTCGGCGTCGAACCTCGGCGAGCGCGAGCAGCTCGGCCTGTTCCCGGCGGACGATCCGCGGCGACGCCGAGCGATCGAGGCGGCCGATCGGTTGCGTCGGCGGTATGGGGAGCGAGCGGTCACCCGAGCCCGCCTGTTGGGAACGGGCTTGCCGGCGCCGTTCGAACGGGATCCCCGCTCGTCATCGGAGCGGCGGGGCGTGCACGGCGCACCCGATTCGTCGGGGTCGCCGGCCGCAGCGCCGCCTCCCCCGCCGGATCCGGACATCGACGAGGTGCCTGCCGACGATCCGTAGCCGCGTTTGCCGCGGTCGGCCGCATCCGTCTCGAGCCGACTCGAAAATGCTTCCAGCGAAGCGGAAGCATTTCGCGGTGGTCCGGCAGGGATGTGGCGTGCTGGCAATGCACACGTTCCGTGACACCGTAGCTGTCACGAAGGCGCCCGAAATTGAACCCAGTGACGCTTGACATCGAACATGTGTTCACCTAGAGTCGGCGTCGTAACTGAACATCCGTTCTGTCGACTGACGTGTCCCGGCCGACGACGACCTCACTCCGACTGCTGCCCCCGGAAAGGAGCCATCACGATGGCATTCATGAGAGTCGAGCCGGTCGAGGTCCAGGTGCGAACCGACTGGTTCGACGGCCGTCCCCGCGAGATCCGCTGGGGCCACGAGCGCCTGCCGGTCATCGCCCTCGCCTCGGTCCGTGAAGAGGCCGCTGCCTATCCCGTGATCACCGGCCCGCGCACCCTCTTTGTCGTCGATACCCCGAGCGCTCGGGTCAGCCTGACGTACCTTCACCGCTCGCGTCGCTGGACGATCACGGGCCTCGACGAGGAGCTCGCGCCGGCCGCCTGACGCGGCTGCACATTCCGAACGCTTCCGACCGGCGACGGGCCTCTCCCCCGGATGACGCCGGCCACGTCGGACCGCGGGAGCGGGCGCGCCGGTACCGTGCCCGCTCCCGTCGCCGACGGCAGTTGCATCGTGGGGCGGCACGGGCTGTTCCTCGACTCCAATCCGCAACCTACAATCAGCCCGTGCACGAACCGACAGGGTCGTCATTCGCCGACCTGACCGTTGGCGCGTTCGTTGATCGGCTCGCGTCGTCCGACCCCGTACCCGGGGGTGGCAGCGCGTCGGCGGTCGCGGCGAGCCTCGGCGCCTCGCTGGTTTCGATGGTTGCCGCCCTCTCCGAGGGCCGCCCGAAGTACGCCGAGCACGCAGAGCTGCACGCCTGGGCCGGCAAGACCGGGCAGCGCCTGAAGAGCCGGTTCCTGGAGCTCGCCGACCAGGATGCAGCGGCGTACGCCCGATTCTCCGCGGCGCTCAAGCTGCCCAAGGACACGGACGAGCAACGCGCTGCCCGGTCCGAGGCGATGCGAAGCGCAGCACGAGGCGCGTCGGAGGTCCCGCTCGCGTGCGCGGAAGCCTGCCTCGAGCTCGTCGCCGCGGCCGAGGCGCTGGCGGGCCGCAGTAATACGAACGCGTCAAGCGACCTCAATGTGGCGGCCCTGCTCGGCGAGGCGGCGGCGCGTGGCGCGGCTGCGAACGTCCTGGTGAATCTGCCGTCGGTCGGGGATGGTGAGTTCGAGGGCACGACGATGGCCCGTGTGCAGGAGCTCCTCGACGAGATCGAGCGGCTGGTCCTCGCAACGCGCGAAACCGTCATGGGCGGCGACACGCGCGACCCCATCCCGGCGCCGGCCGGAGCCTGATCGTGCCCGACTCCGGCGCCCGCCTCCTCCTCGGCGGTCCGATCGCCGAGGAGATCCGCACGGCCGTCGCCGAAAGCATCGTCGCCTACCGGGACCGCACCGGCCGGAGCCCGACGCTCGGGATCGTGATCGCCGGCCGTGACGCCCCGTCCATGGTCTATCTGCAGCAGATCCTCAAGAGCTGCGACATGGTCGGCATCGGACGGCGTGCCGTCGAGCTCGACGGCGAAGTCACGGAGCAAGCGGTCAGGGACGCCATCGAGTCGCTCAACGCGGACCCGACCGTGGCGGGGATCATCGTCCAGATGCCGCTCCCGCCGACGATCCGGCTTCGGGCGATCGTCGAAACGATCGATCCGGCCAAGGACATCGACGGGATCCATCCGCTCAACGCCGGGTTGCTGCGCCTCGGCTACGACGGCTTCCTCCCGGCCACGCCACACGCGGCCGTCGAGCTGCTGCGCCGCTACGGCATCGAGATCGAGGGCAGGAACGCGGTCGTGATCGGCCGCTCGACCGTCGTCGGCATGCCCGCGGCGTTCCTGCTCGTCCAGGAAGACGCGACGGTGACGGTCTGTCACTCGCGGACGACCGACCTCGTGTCGCATGTCAAGGCCGCGGACATCGTCGTCGTCGCCGCGGGCCACCCGGGCCTCGTCACCGGCGACATGCTCAAGCCCGGAGCGGTCGTGGTCGACGTCGGCATCAACGTCGTCGACGGCAGGCTCGTCGGTGACGTCGACTTCGAATCCGCCAGTCGCGTCGCCTCGGCGATCACGCCGGTGCCCGGCGGCGTCGGCCCGCTCACGAATGCGATGCTGCTGAGCCACCTGGTCCGCGCCGCGGAGCGCCAGGCGCAGGCGCAGGCCGTGCCCGAACCCGTCACCCGAGGTACCGCATGACCACCACCGCCTTCCCGTCCGACCTCGAGATCGCCCGGTCCGTCCGCCCTCGACCGATCGCCGACATCGCCACCGAGCTGGGCATCCGTGACGACGAGCTGGAGCTGTACGGTCCGACCAAGGCGAAGGTCACGCTCGACGCGATCCGCCGCCTCGAGACCGAACGGCCGATGGGCAAGTACGTCGTCGTGAGCGCGATCACGCCGACGCCGCTCGGGGAGGGCAAGAGCACCACGACGGTCGGGCTCGCGCAGGGCCTCAACGCCATCGGCCGCAAGGCGGCCGTGTGCATCCGCCAGCCGTCGCTCGGGCCGGTGTTCGGGATCAAGGGCGGGGCCGCCGGCGGCGGCTACAGCCAGGTCATCCCGATGGAGGATTTCAACCTCCACCTGACCGGCGACGTGCATGCGATCGGCGCCGCGCACAACCTGGCCGCCGCGTTCATCGACAACCACCTCCATCACGGCAACGCGCGGAACATCGACCCGCACGCGATCCTGTGGCCGCGCGTGGTCGATATCAGCGACCGCGCGGTGCGCCGTGCGGTGGTCGGCCTGGGCGGCCGCGAGAACGGCCTGCCGCGCGAGACCGAGTGGGTGATCACGGTGGCCTCGGAGGTCATGGCGATCCTCGCCCTCGCGATCGACCTGCAGGATCTACGCGCGCGCCTCGGGCGGGTCGTGCTGGCCATCGCCAAGGACGGCACGCCGGTCACGGCGGAGGACCTCGGCGTCGCCGGCTCGATGACCGTGCTGCTCATCGACGCCATCAAGCCGAACCTCCTTCAGACGCTCGAGGGCGGGCCGGCGTTCGTGCACTGCGGCCCGTTCGGCAACATCGCCCACGGCAACAACTCGATCCTGGCCGACCGGCTCGCGCTGGCGACCAACGAGATCGTGTGCACCGAGGCCGGCTTCGGGGCGGACATGGGCGCCGAGAAGTTCTTCAACATCAAATGCCGGGCGTCGGGGCTGCGGCCGGATGCGGCCGTGGTGGTGGCCACGATCCGGGCGCTCAAGATGCATGGCGGGGTCGGCAAGATCGTCGCGGGCAAGCCGCTCGACCCGGCGCTGCTCGAGGAGAACGTCGAGGCGGTTCGCGCGGGCAGCGCCAACCTGGCGAAGCAGATCGAGAACGTCCGGCTGTTCAACGTGCCGGTCGTCGTGGCCGTTAACTCGTTCCCGACCGACACCGCTGCCGAGGTCGAGGCGATCCGCGAAGTGGCGCTCGCGGCCGGTGCCCGTGACGCCGTCGTTGCCACCCATTTCACCGAGGGCGGTCGAGGGGCGACGGCGCTCGCCGAGGCGGTGTGGGCGGCCGCCGACGAGGGAGCCCCCGACTTCCAGCTGCTCTACCCGGACAGCGCGCCGCTCGTCGAGAAGATCGAGACCATCGCCGAGCGGGTCTACGGCGCGGACGGGATCGACATCCTCCCCGCAGCGCGCAAGGCGCTCGCGCTTTACGAGGAGCTCGGGTTCGGCAGCCTGCCGGTGTGCATGGCCAAGACCCAGTACTCGCTCAGCCACGACGCCTCGCTCAAGAACCGCCCGAGCGGCTTCCGCGTCCCGATCCGCGAGGTGCGGCTGTCGGCGGGCGCCGGGTTCATCACCCCGCTCGTCGGGGAGATGCGCACCATGCCCGGGCTCCCGTCACGGCCGGGGGGCGAGAAGATCGACATCGACGCCGACGGAAACGTCGTCGGCCTGTTCTAGCGGCTACAGCCAGCCGGTTGAGAAGCCGAAACAGGCGGCGACGAACAGAGCAACGAGGAGGCCGCCGACACCGGCGGACCACTTGCCGACGTCGATCGGCCCGAGCGCTTCCTCCGCGTGTCCGTGGTCATCATGGCCGTGATCGGCGCCATGGTCGTCTGCGCCGTGGACTGGTCCGGCGTGTTCGTCGCTCATTGGCCGAATTCTAGGCGGCGGGGCCAGTTTCGCGGCGTCCGCGGAGCACGAGCAATGCGCCGGCGGCCAGCCCACCGAGCACCACCAGCCCGACCGCCATGACGATCGGCAGCACGTCGGTCATAGGGACGCCCGTTCCCTCGGCCGGCGCCGCGGGCGGCGGCTCCTCGCCCGGCGGCGCGCCACCGCCATCCCCGAAGGTGGCGATGGCGTCGGCGAGCATCGTCGCGCCCGCGTCCGACGCCACCGCGGCGTGCGGCGTGCACAGGTTGACCGCCAGCTCGCCTTCGAACCGCGAGGCGATGAAGATCCATTCCGTGCCGGCGGGTGGCAGCGGCGTCTCGCACGAGGCACCGCCCTGCCCCCATTGCCCCTGGATCCGCACGATGCCCGCAGCGCCTTCACCCTGGAACCAGCGCGTGACGACGACCGGCGTGCCGGCGGGCTCGGGCATCTGGACCGTGCCGCTGAAGATCACGCGTTCGGGTGAGCCGACGTAGGCCGCCATCGGCTCCATCGCCATGCAATCGCACGCGGCGACCGGCAGCGCCAGGCCGAGATAGCCGACGAGCACGAACGCCAGCGAGATGATGCTCACGAGGAGACGACGCGGGGCTGCCTTCATGGCCGCCATGACGGCGCGCCGCGGCACCGAGTTCCGAGCGCCTTCAGGCAGGGTTGCTCGCGCGGCGCGGCTTGATGATCCGGAACCAGATCCAGAACAGTGCGATCACGACGAGGACCGCCAGGACGAGGTACTCGAACCGCTTGAGGATTCCGCCGATCTCCTCCCAGTTCGCGCCCATCACCATCCCGGCGACGACGAGGAGCAGCGTCCATGGCAGCGAGCCCAGGAACGTGAAGAGGATGAAGCGCCCGAGCCGCATGTGCGCGATCCCCGCGGCGAACGACACCAGCGATCGGATGATCGGCACCATCCGGCCGAAGAACGCAGCCGCGTCTCCGTGCCGCGCGAAGAAGTCGTCGGCGCGGTCGAGGTCGTCGGGGGTGATGCCGAGGTAGCGACCCCAGCGCTCGATGACCGGGCGCCCGCCGTACCACCCGATCGCGTACGCGATGAGCGCTCCCACGGTCGCGCCGAGGGTGCCGAACAACGTCACCAGCACGACGTTCCAGGGCTGGCCCGTCAGCGGCTCGATCGCCGTTCCCTGGCCAACGAGGAAGCCGGCAAAGGGCAGCACGAGCTCCGAGGGAATCGGGATGATCACGCTCTCGATGGCCACCCACAGGGCGACGCCGAGATAGCCGACCGCGGAGTAGATCTGGGTCACGAGGTCCCGGACAGGACCGTTCAGGAAGTCGAACACGGGCGGCAGCATAGCCCTATCCTCGGCTGGTGACCGGGCCCCAATCGTCCCGCGGCGATCACCCCCAGAGCGGGCCGCACCTCGACCCGCGCGCCAGGCGCGACGCGGCGAAGCGGGCGCCCGTCGTGCTGACCGGCGCGGACCTCACGGTTGGCGATGTCGAAGCGGTCGCCCGCGCCGGCGCCCCGGCCGAGCTCGACGTGCATGCCCGCGCCCGGATGGAAGAAGCCCGGGCGGTCATCGAGGAGCTCCTCGCCGAGGGCGCGGTCGTCTACGGCGTAACCACGGGCTTCGGGGATCTCGCCACGACGTTCGTGGAGCCGGCGCGGTCCGCCGAACTGCAGGAGCACCTGCTCATGAGCCATGCGGTCGGTGTCGGCGACCCGTTTCCGCGCGAGATCGTGCGGGCGATGCTGCTGCTCCGCGCCAATACGCTGGCCCTCGGCCACAGTGGCTGCCGTCCTGCCGTCGTGGACCGCCTCCTGGCCTTCCTCGAGCACGGCCTCCACCCGGTGGTTCCGGAGCAGGGGAGCGTAGGCGCGTCGGGCGACCTCGCCCCGCTGGCGCACCTGGCCCTGCCGTTGATCGGCCGCGGCCAGGTGGAGCTCCACGGGCAGGTCCTCCCGGCGCTGCTCGCGTTGCGTGAGGTGGGCGTCGAGCCGCTCCAGCTGGAGGCCAAGGAAGGCCTCGCCCTGCTCAATGGGACGCAGATGATGAGCGCGATCGGGGCGCTCCTGCTCGCCGACGCGGACCGCCTCGTGCGGACGGCAAGCGTGGCCGCGTCGCTCAGCGCCGAGGCCCTGCTCGGCACGGATGTGGCCTACGCGGCCGCCTACCAGCTTGCACGTCCGCACCCCGGCCAGGTCGCGGTGGCTGCGGAGCTCCGCCACCTGCTGCGCGAGTCGGGCCTGCAGCGGAGCCACCATGCCTCCGAGCACAAGGTTCAGGATCCCTACTCGCTGCGCTGCGTGCCGCAGGTCCACGGCGCCGTGCGTGACGCGCTCGAGCACCTCCGTCGCGTGCTCGACATCGAGCTCAACTCGGCCACTGACAACCCGCTGGTGTTCCCGGGCGGCGGCATTGCCGACGCGGACACCGTCGCGACCGGTGGCGGTCGCGTGATCTCTGGCGGCAATTTCCACGGCGAGCCGATCGCGCTCGCGCTGGACTTCGCGAAGCTCGCGCTGCACGAACTGGGGTCGATCAGCGAGCGCCGGACGGCCCTGCTGGTCGATCCGCGGCTGAACGGCGGGCTGCCCGCCTTCCTCGTGCCGTCATCGGGCATCGACTCCGGAATGATGGTCTACCAGTACACGGCCGCGGCGCTTGTGTCGGAGAACAAGGTCCTTGCGCACCCGGCCAGCGCGGACTCGATCCCGACGAGTGCCAACCAGGAGGACCACGTCTCGATGGGCTCCATCGCGGCGCGTCACGCGCGGCGCGTGCTGGAGCATGTCGAGCGGATCATCGCGATCGAACTCGTCGTCGCCGCGCAGGCGCTCGACCTGCGGCTCGCAACGATCGAGGATGCGAGTGAGGGGATCGCGGCGCCCGGGCCCGGCGCCGGCGTGCACGAGGCGCTTCAGCGCATCCGTGCACGCGTGGCCCACCTCGACCACGATCGCGAGGCCGGTCCGGATCTCGCCGCGGCGCTCGAGCTCGTCCACGCGGGCGCATTCGTCGATCTCGTCGCGAACTGACTCGGCCCGTGCGCGCGTGATGGCAACGAGGCAACCGCGAGGTTCGCTTGCAGTCCGACCGGGAATGCAATGCACGTCACTCAGGCGGTTTCTGCACGCGACGCGCCCCGCGGCCGATCAACCACGCACGACTCCAGGCCAGTCACCGTTCCCGATCGCGCAGCAGCGTTCGTACGAGTCCCGGTCGGAATGGAAGCCAAGTCGCTGACGCCCAATCCGACCCGCAAATTGGCGCGCGGTTGACGCGCCCCGTGGACCAACGTACTACAGCGTCCGGGGTCGTCCGCGCGCACCATGCGCACACCTCGAACGCGTCGAGGCCCACGACTGGGTGAACCTGATGAGCCTGATCCTGTACGGGGGAAGTGAAGCGTCGCGGCTCTACCACGGCGAGTTCGTCGTGCGCTCGTGGTTCCACTGGCCCGACGGTACGCCCGGCGAGCACGACACGAGCCCGCTGCCGTACGAGGACTGCCTCGCCTGGCTGGCTGCGGCCCCGCATACCCCGTTGATCGCCTCGGACGGGGCGCATCTCCACCAGGTCCGCGTCGAGCGGGCGGTCATCGTCCCGGCAGCCGCGGCCTAGGGACGCGTCAGCGCCGGCGCCAACTGCGGCGCGACTTCTCCTGCCTCGGACGCGGCCGGCGCGGGACCGAGCGGTAGCCGGTGCGCACCAGCGTGTCGTCGATCTCGTCCGCGAAGAGTGCTCCCTCGCGGCGGTGCTCCAGCCATTCCAGATAGCCCGGATCCACGCGCGCCACTTCCCCGATCGACCAGCCGACATGCCGCCCGAACTGCAGCACGCTGCCGGACGGACGGCCGGGAGGCGGCCCCGCGCCGCCCGTGCCGTCGCGGCGGTACCGACCGGCCGGCGAGGACGTGGGAGGAGGCGCGCTCTGGGTCTGGGTCGATGAGCCGCTGAATGTCCGCTTCGCCGGCTCCCGACGCGGGGGAGCCCGTCGCACGGGGTAGATGCCGAGCTCGCGGTCGTAGTCGTCCCGCCGCCGCGGGTCGCGCAGGCGATCCCACGCGGCGTTGATGCGAGACATGCGGGCATTGCCCGACTCGCCGGCCACGTCAGGGTGATAGACCCGTGCCAGTGAGCGGTACGCGGCTGCGATGTCGGCGTCATCGACGTCGTGACGAACGCCGAGCACCGAATATGCGTTGTCGCCGGAGAGGTCCCAGCGATCGTTGGCCAATGCTCTGCCTTAGCCCCCGGTGTGGGCGCCCCCTCGGCGCCGTTCGGCGCACTTTACCAAGGGGTCGTGTCCAGCGTCGGCGGGACGTAGACTCGATGGCATGGCTCCGTTCCGGATCGTTGACGTGACCGACCACGCCGCGTTCGAGCTGGTTCCCCCGTGCGCCGATCCGTCGTTCGATCATCGGACCTGTGACTACTGGGAGGACGCGGACCGCGGGTCGAAGGCGGCCAGGGCCGCCTGGCTCAAGGCCGGTGCCCCGTCGCCGACCGACCAGTCAAAGGCCCCGCGGTCCGTCCCGGCCAACCCGTTCCTCGCCGATCTCGAGGCGCGCCAGCCGGCCACCAATCCGTTCGTGGCCGAGCGCCCGACCAACCCGTTCCTGACCCCGGGCGATGACGACGACGGGCCGCTCGACAACCCCTTCGCGCCAACGCCTGTCGTCCGGCCGACGGTCGGCAGTGACGCGCCGCGCAAGCTCCAGCTGCTCGG
>DASTYU010000262.1:0-14925 GCA_035764655.1 Candidatus Limnocylindrales bacterium | reverse complement strand
AGACTCGCCTGGTCGCCGCCTTCCTGGCCGGTGTCGATGCCGTTCGCCAGCTCGTGCTCGATGCCGCCCGCGAACTCGGCTCGGCCGTCGGCTGGCTGATCGGCATCCTCAACGTGCGCCACGTCCTGCTGGTGGGGCCGGTGGCGGCGCTCGGCGACGACTGGCTGGACGAGGTGCGGCGCTCCGCCCTGGCGAGCGTGCTCGGACTGCTCGCGCGCGACACGGAGATCGAGTTCGGACACGTCCATGACGACGTGGTCGTGCTGGGCGCGTCCGCGCTCCTGATGGAGCAGCAGCTGGGCCTGGGGTTGGCCCGATGAGCGCCAGCGCTGCGTGGGAGCTCGACGGTCCGCTCGTCGCCGGCGTCGATGTCGGCGGTACGAAGACCTCGGTCGTCGTCACGGACGGCCGGGACCGCATCTTCTACGAGCACGTCGCACCGACCGACCCGTCCTCGCTCGTCTGCCAGATCGCCGGTCTCGTCAGCGACGCCCGGCGCGAGCTCGGTCAGGACGTCGCCGCGGTCGGCGTCGCCATCCCGGGCTACGTCGACCCGGACGACGGATCGGTCAGCATGGCCGTCAATTTGGGCATCACCCACCTGCTGCTTGGGCCGTTGCTGCAAGCGGAGCTCGGCGTCCCGACCTTCGTCGAGCACGATGCGCGCGCGGCCGCGATCTGGTTGCGCGAGCAGGCGGCGACGGACGGCTCGACCGACACGCCGACGAGCGTCGCCTTCCTGGCGATCGGGACCGGGATCTCGGCGGGCGTCATCATCGACGGGCAGCTGTTCCGTGGCGACAACAGCCTCGCCGGCGAAGTAGGTCACGTCGTGGCTGATCCCGATGGACCCGTCTGTGCGTGCGGCCTGCGCGGTTGCCTCGAAACCATCGCCGCCGGCCCGGCTATCGGTCGCCAGGCCGATGAGGCGGTGGCTGCCGGTCGCAGCACCATCCTGTCGCCACATTCCGATGCCGCGGCTGTCTTCCGCGCCGGTTCGGCCGGTGATGCGGTTGCGGTCGAGATCACCGACCGCGTGGCCGACCACCTCGCCCGGGCGATTCGATCCCTCATCCTGACTCTCGGCGTCAAACGGGTCGTCATCGGCGGCGGAGTGGCCGCCGCCGGACCCGCCCTGCTCGAGCCGATCCGAACACGAATCGCCCGCGAGCGTGCGGCCTCGCCACTGGCGCAGGCCGCCATGGGCGATGCAACCGTCGAGCTGCTGTCGCCAACCGAGGCGCCCAGCGCACGCGGGGCGGCAGCGATCGCTCGCCAGCGCATCGGCTTGCCCGAGCGAGAGGGGGTGGGCGAGCGATAAGAAAACTCAATCGCGGCTGGCGCCGGAAACGGACAATATGTCCGTTCCGTCACCCGCGGGCTAGAGGCATGGGAGTTCGCAGAGGAGGAGTACGTCAATGACCAAGAGGTTATGGACCACGTCCGTACTGGCGGTCGTGGTCGCCATGCTGTTCGTCGCATGTCAGGCGACCAATCCGTCGCCGTCACCGTCCGCCCCCGCGGCGAGTGAGGCGCCGCCGGCGAGTGAGGCGCCGCCGGCCAGCGAAGCGCCCGGGAGTGCCGCGCCCCCCGCGGGCGAAGCGCTGCCTGCGGTCCCGACCGGTTACACCGAGCTGGACACGGCGCTCGGCCCCGACAAGCCGTATAACGGCAAGCGAGTAACGATCCAGACGCAATGGATTGAAGGCGAAGGCGCCAACTTCGACGCAGCGGTCGCGCCCCTCGAGGAAGCGACGGGCATCGACGTCGTGCAGGAGAGCATCGCCTCACAGCACGAAGTCGTGCTTCGCACTCGCATCGAGGGTGGTACCCCGCCCGACCTGGCCATGCTCGCCCAGCCGTCGGCTGTGATCGAGTACGGCGATCGTGGCAAGACCACGAACGTCGCAACCTTCATGGATCCGGCGAAGCTCAACAGCGATTTCGCGGCCGGATTCGGCACCGCCCTGCTTACGGGCGATAACGGCGAGATCTGGGGCATCCCGTACAAAGTCGATGTCAAGTCGACCATCTGGTATCCGATCAAGGCGTTCGAGGCGGCCGGCTACGCCGTGCCCACGACCTGGGACGAGCTCAAGGCACTCTCTGCCAAGATCGTCGCCGACGGCAAAGGCAGTCCGTGGTGCCTGGGGATCCTCGACGGAGCGGCGACCGGCTGGATCGCCACCGACT
Organism: Candidatus Limnocylindrales bacterium; assembly: GCA_035764655.1. GTDB lineage: Bacteria > Chloroflexota > Limnocylindria > Limnocylindrales > CSP1-4 > DASTYU01. The sequence goes on along the minus strand of DASTYU010000262.1, from coordinate 12,732 downwards.
GGCTCGAGGATGTCATGCTTCGAACGGCCGGAATCGACAAGTACAACCAATGGATCACGCACGACCTGAAGTTCGACTCACCCGAAGTGCGCGCTGCCTTGGATGTTCTCGCCGAGGAGTGGTTCACGGACGGTTACGTCAACGGTGGGTATCAGTCGATCACGGCGACCGACCGGCTCGAAAGCTGGGATCCGATGTTCCAGCCCGAGCCCGGCTGCTGGATGCACCGCCAGGCGACCTGGCTCGGCCCGGACTTCTTCCCGGATGTCCGCGCGGGCGGGCCCGGCACGCAGTCGCAGTACGTGCTCGGCGAAGACATCGGGATCATGTACTTCCCGCAGATCGACCCAGCGCAGGGCACTCCTGGCCTGGGCGCCGGCGACACCTTGATGGTGCTGGTTGACAATCCCGACCGACCCGAGATCCGGGCCGTCGCCGAATACCTCGCGACGCCCTACGGGCTGAAGGCGTGGATCGACATCGGCAGCGCCCAATCGGCCAATCAGACCACTCCAGCCGAGTGGTACCAGTCGTACAAGCAGCAGGTCGCGGCCGACATCGTGGGCAACTCCACGAGCTTCGGCTTCGACGCGTCCGACCTCATGCCACCGGAGGCCAACCGCGCCTTCTGGGATGGGATCACCGCCTGGATCGACAGCGGCGGCACTGGCACCGACCAGTTCGTCCAAAGCGTCGACGCGGCCTGGCCGCAGTGACAGCGACCTAGTCCCACAGCCGCGAGGGCGCCCGCGAAAAGCGGCGCCCTTGCGGCATCCCAGGCCTCTTCACGGAGGACACTGATGGCGATCCAGTCGAGGGATCAGGCCGAGATCACCGCCGTTCGGCGATTTGCGCCGGTTCTCGCGGCATTGATCGGATTGGCCGTCGTCGCGATCGGCGTGATGATCCTCGCCGATCGAAACGCGGCAACCAATCTGCTCGGTTCCATCTACGAGGCGCTGGGCAACACCCAGGGTGCCGCCGACCTGGAGCGTGGCGTCGGCGACCAGGTCCAGGCCAAGCTTCTTCTGGGCCTCGTGGCGCTGGTCGTCGGCGTCGGCGGGATCTGGATGCTGTACATCGGCGTCAGCGCCGTGGTCGGTCTGGCGAGTCCTACATGGCAGGGCCGGATCCTGCCCTGGGTGTTCGTTGTCCCCGCCGTCCTCCTGCTCGTCGTCTACCTCGTCTATCCAACCATCGGGACGATCGTCACGAGCTTCACCGCGCAGACCGACGGCGACCCACTCGCGAACTACAAGCAGCTGGTGACACCGCAGTTCATCGGCATCATCGGGAACAACATCATCTGGCTGATCGTCGCGACCGGCGGAAGCGTCTTGCTCGGCCTCGGGATCGCCGGCATGGTCGACCGCGTCCGGCGCGAGGCGCTGGCCAAGACCTTCATCTTCCTGCCGATGGCGATCTCGTTCATCGGTGCGTCGGTGATCTGGCGCTTCATGTACGAATGGAACCCGCCCGGCCAGCCGCAGATCGGCTTCGTCAACGCGGTATGGACCGCGCTTGGCTTCGCGCCGGTGCGCTGGGTCCAGGAACCCCCGATCAACACCTACGCACTCATCCTGATTTTCATCTGGCTCCAGACGGGCTTCTCGATGGTGGTCCTGTCTGCTGCCATCAAGGGCGTGTCGATCGAAGTGATCGAGGCTGCCCGACTCGATGGGGCATCTGAGCGTCAGACCTTCTTCAGGGTGATCATGCCGATGATCAAGGGCTCGATCATCACCGTGGCGACCACGACCGCCATCCTCGTCCTGAAGATCTTCGACATCATTTACGTGATGACCGGCGGCCGATACGGCACCGATGTGGTCGCGAACCGGATGTTCATCGAGTTCTACGAATTCTTCAACGACGGCCGGGCGGCGGCGCTGGCAACGGTGCTGTTCCTGGCCGTGGTCCCCATCATGTTCATCAACGTTCGCAACCTGCGCCGCCAGGGGATCGGGTCGTGACCGCCCCGGCTCGCAGCGCCGAGCGCCTCAAGACCGTTTCTGCGTGGCGACCAGCCATGCTTCGCAGTGCCCCGTTGCGCATCGCGATCGTGGCGATCTGCGTCCTCTGGTCGATCCCGACCCTGGGCCTGCTCGTCACCTCGGTCCGCGACCCCGCTGACATTACGACCACAGGCTGGTGGGAGGCGCTGCTCAGGCCATTCCAGTACGACTGGACGCTGAACAACTACCAGACGGTCGTGTCCAGCGAGGGGTTCGTCACGGCGTTCATCAACAGCCTCGTGGTGACGATCCCGGCGACGGTCATCCCGATCACGATCGCGGCATTTGCGGCGTACGCCTTTGCCTGGATCCATTTCCCGTTCCGCGGGCTGCTGTTTGCGGTCGTCGTCGGCCTGCAGGTCGTGCCGCTGCAGATGGCGTTCATCCCGGTCCTGCGACTGTATGCACAGGCCCAGCTCAACGGCACGTTCCTGGGCATCTGGCTCGCGCACACCGCGTTCGGCCTGCCGTTGGCGATCTTCCTGCTCTACAACTTCGTGGCGCAGCTGCCACGCGACCTGTTCGAGTCGGCGGCCATCGACGGCGCATCGCATTTCCAGGTGTTCATGCGCCTCGTGCTGCCGCTGTCGGTCCCGGCCATCGGCGCCTTCGCGATCTTCCAGTTCCTGTGGGTCTGGAACGATCTCCTGGTGGCGCTGGTGTTCCTCGGGACCGGCGAGGAACAACGCGTGCTGCCCTCCGCGCTGATGGTGCTCAACGGCAACCGCGGTGGCCAGTGGCACATCCTGACCGCGGGCGCGTTCGTCACGATGGTCTTGCCGCTGGTGGTCTTCCTGTTCCTGCAGCGTGCATTCGTGCGAGGGATCCTGGCCGGTTCCGTCAAATCGTGACACTGGCGCGGCTCATGGTCGCATTCGACGGCACGGAGTTGCCGCCATCGGCTGCGAGACGGATCAGTGAGCACGGCGTCGCCGGCGTGACGCTGTTCCCGTTCTTGAACGTCGCCGACCCCGTCCAGGTCCGAAGGTTGACCGACGCGATCCAGGAGGCGCGGCCCACGGGAGCCCCGCCAGTGCTCGTCGCGGCCGACCAGGAGGGTGGTCAGCTCATCGGCTGCGGCAGCGCCACGACACCGTTCGCGGGTGCGATGGCGCTCGGAGCGACCGGCGATGAAGCGCTGGCCGAGCGGGTCGCCGGCGCGACGGCGCGCGAGCTGCGCGCGCTGGGCGTCAACGTGAACTACGCGCCCGTGTGTGACGTGGCCAACAACCCGGCCAATCCGGCACTTGGGATCCGCAGCTTCGGCGACGATCCCGAGGCGGTCGGACGGCTCGCAGCGGCGACCGTCCGCGGCCTGCAGGCCGGTGGCGTGGCCGCAACGGCGAAGCACTTCCCGGGTGCCGGCGACACCACGGCGGATCCACACCACGAGCTGCCGGTCGTGGCACGGACCAGGGCCGAGCTCGCCGAGCGTGAGCTGGTCCCGTTCCGTGCGGCGTTGGAGGCCGGCGTGCGAATGGTCATGACCGGGCACTTCGCGTTGCCCGATCGGGAGGCCGGCCTCCCGGCCAGCCTGTCAGCCTGGGCCCTGCGCGACTTGTTGCGGGGGCAGCTCCGGTTCCACGGCGTCACGGTGACCGACGCGCTCGACATGCGGGCCCTGGCCCAGGGATCGGCCCAGATCGTCGATGCCATCGCCGCACTGCAGGCCGGCGAGGATGTGCTGCTCGGGACCGCCGACGAAGCGGCGCTGGACCGGCTGACGGAAGGCCTCGTCCAAGCACATCGGCGAGGCCTGTTCGATACCGAGGACGACGCGACGGCGGAACGTCGGCTCGGCGAGCTGCGCAGCTGGCTGGGCAGCTACGACCAGCCGCCGCTCGACGTCGTCGGGTGCGCCGAACATCAGGCACTCGCTGCCGAGCTGGCACGACGTTCGATCACCCTCGTCCGCGATGACGAGCGATTGCTCCCGCTCAAACCGGCCGCGGCCGCCCGGATCGCGGTCGTTCAGTCGGTGCCCGCGAACCTCACGCCGGCCGACACGTCCTCGGCAGTCACGCCGACGCTGGCAGCGGCCCTTCGCCGCCGCCTTGCGGGCGTCGAGGAGATCCTTCTGCCAGCGGCGCTGGGTGAGGCCGACATCGCAGGGCTCGGCGACCGGCTCGCAAGCTTCGACCTGGTCCTCGTCGGGACGTTCGCGGCGCATCTCCAGTCCGCGCAGGCGAGTCTCGCGCAACAGGTCCTCGCGACCGGCAAGCCGACCGTCACCGTCGCGCTACGCACGCCGTGGGATCTCCTCGCCTATCCCTCCGCCAAAACCCATGTCTGCAGCTACGGCATCCTGCCGCCGTCAATGGAGGCGCTGGCCGCCGCGCTGCTGGGCGAGTCGCCGTTCGTCGGCCGGTTGCCCGTCGACATCGCCGGTCTGTACGCGCGTGGCCATGGGCTGAGCGCTACACGCGGGCAGTGAGTCGCTAGGGCCGGCCCATCCGGCGTTCGCGATCGGTTCCGCCAGGGGAGCGATCTAGCCTAGCCTAGCCGCGAGCCGCGCCGTATGGCCTGGTGATGATCTCGAGTTGGTGCCCGCTCGGGTCATCGAAATACACGCCCCGGCCGCCGTCATGGGTGTTGATCTCGCCCGGCTTGGTCTGGCTCGGGTCGGCCCAGTACGGGAGGCCCTGCTCCTGGATTCGACCGAAGATCTCGTCGAACTCGTCCTCGCCCACGAGGAAGCAGTAATGCTGTGGATCGACCTCGCCGTCGGTATCGTGGAAGTCGAGGGTTACCTTGTTCGCGACTTCGATCGCGAGAAACGGGCCCCACGCCACTGGGCTGGGCAGCCCGAGGATGCCTGCGAGGAAGTCCGAGGACTCGCGCTTGTCCCGCGAGTAGACGATCGTGTGGTTCAGCTCGATCGTCATGACTTTGTGACCGGCGGACACGTCATCCAGGCCTCCTCCGCGTATTGAGCAAGCGCTAACTCTAGCCGGTCGCGCCCTACACTCCGGCTCGATGGACCACGACCCGGCTCGATTGCACGAGCGTTCCGCGCCCGACGTCGTGCGCGCGATCAGGGCCAACTGGAACGAGTTCTACATTCACCTCGGTCAGGCGCCGGGCGTCGAGCTCTCGGAAGGGCCGCATTTGTGCTGGACGCTCACAGGGATCCCGGACCCATTCCTGAATGTGGTCTTTCGGACGAACCTCCCTCCCGACGGAACGGGTTCAATCATCGACGAAGCGTTGACCCATTTCCGTGCCAAGGGGATTCACGCGCTGTCGTGGCTCGCTCCTCCGCCAGATGCCGGCATGCTTCTCGGCAGGCGGGGTCTCACGTTTCTGGAAGGCGGCCGCGGGATGGCGGCCGATCTCGCATCATTGCCGGAAAGCGGCGTGACTCCGCGCGGTGTGGCGATCGTCGCTGTCGAGGACGCGGCAAGCTTCGAGTCCTGGACCCACGTGATGCGGATCGGCTTCGGAATACCCGAGTCCGCGGAACCGGATCTGGTCGATGTGTTCTCGGCGATCGGGTCAGGACCTCGGATGCGCACCTACCTCGCGCTCATGGACGGCCAACCGGTTGCGACGTCGCAGGTCTTCCTGGGCGCGGGCGTGGCCGGCATCTACCAGGTCACCTGCCTGCCCCAGGCGCGCGGCAGGGGAATAGGTACGGCCGTGACCCTGGCGTCCTTGCTGGAGGCCCGCCGAAGCGGGTACGCCGTGGCGGTCCTGCAAGCGTCGGACCTTGGTTTTCCGGTCTATCGACGATTGGGGTTCCGCGATTTCGGTCGCCTCAACGAGTACCGGTTCACCGGCGATCGGACGACGACTCCCGACGGCATGTAGGCTCGGCTCCTCAGGCCGAAGCCGCTCAGTCGATGTACTGGAGCGGGGTGACCTTGAAGTCGGCCGGCGGCTTCACGCCGGTGGCGCGGTTCGGGCAATAGCCGTTCGGGACCTTGTCCAGGTACTGCTGGTGGTAGTCCTGGGAATCAGACCTGTGAACTCACGTCCGCTGCGGCGAACGGCCCGACGGGCGGTCGCGCGTGAGGCGGGCGTCGAGTGGTTGACGAAAACGTGCTACCCTTGCCTAGCACGTACGGACGGCTGATACACCGTGACTTACTGGATCGTCACCCTGACAGTCCTGATCATTGGTTTCCTCACCGGATTCAGCGTCGGTATCTTCATCCTCCCGATCGGGGTCGCGCTTCTTCTCCTTGGACCGGTACGTTATCGCCCGCGCCTCTTCTGGCCGATCCTGACGGGCGTGGTTGGCTTTGAGTTTGGATATCTGCTGTTCGTCCCACTCACGTGCACGGCGACCGCCACGATTCCGGGAGGCGAGGCCGAGACTATCTGTACGAGCATCCTCGGGCCTTCCTATCGGGCCCAGGGAATCGCGGCACCGCCGACCGACGTCGCGCTTCTCGTCGGGGGTCTCGTCGGCGCGAGCGCCGGCGTGGCGACCCTCGCGGTGCTGACCATCTCGGGAAAACGCAACGATCGCGCGTGAGGCGTGACTACGCCGCGCTCAGCACCGGCACTCCGCGGGAGAGGCCGCCATACCGACAGTATTGTTCTCTCGCTTCGCCTTAGACACGCTGCTGGATCAGCGGACCGCGTCAGTCCACGTACTGGAGCGGCGTCACCTTGAAGTCGTCTGGCAGCTTGACGCCGGTGGCGTGGTTCGGGCAGTAGCCGTTCGGAACCTTGTCGAGGTACTGCTGGTGGTAGTCCTCGGCGTAGTAGAACGGCGTGCGCTCGGCGATCTCGGTCATGATCTGGCCGAAGCCGGCCTGCGTCAGCATCTCCTGGTAAGCGTCGCGTGACGCCTCGGCGATGCGCCGCTCCTCGTCGTTCGAGACCTGGATCAGCGAGCGGTACTGGGTGCCGACGTCGTTGCCCTGGCGCATGGCCTGGGTCGGATCGTGGTGCTCCCAGAAGACGCGGAGCAGTTCCTCGTAGCTGACCTTCGACGGGTCGTACGCGACGAGGACGACCTCGGCGTGACCGGTCTGGCCGGTGCACACCTCGCGATAGGTCGGGTTCGGGGTGTAGCCACCGGCATAGCCGACGGCCGTGCTGATCACGCCGGGGAGCTGCCAGAAGTCCTGTTCGGCGCCCCAGAAGCAGCCGAAGCCGAAGACGGCGGTCTTGGTGCCGTCGGGCCACGGACCGGCGAGGGGAGTGCCGAGCACGCTGTGCGTGCCGGGCGTTTCGATGGGGTTTGAACGTCCGGGCAGGGCACGGTCGGGATCCGGCATCTTCGCCGGCCGGAAGTAGTCGAGAACACTCATGCCGCGATTCTACGCGCGTCGTGTGACGGCGCCGTGACAGGTCATCTGCCGCCAGGGTGTGGCCCGGTCCCGGCGCTTTGTGCACATGACGAACGAGCCGACGGGCCGCTCGCTGAGCGAGCAGCCCGTCGATCAGCGGGCACGCGAGAGGCGATCAGGGGGCCAGTCGCTGCCAGTCGATGCCGGAGCCGGATTTCCACGGGACCTGCTCGTAGGGACCTCCCTCAGGATCGATCAGGTAGGCGGAAGTGCTGGAGCCGTCCTCCAGGAACATCAGGATCTTCGACGAGTCGGGCGACCAGAGCCAAGGGTAGAAGTCGCTCATCGCTGGCCCGGTCGCGATCGACGGGCCACTGCCGTCGGCCGGGGCCACCCTGATCTGAAGGTTCCCGGAGTTGCCGAGGACCGACCAATAGGACACCCAGTGGCCGTCCGGAGATACGGTCGGCAGTCCAGTCCATGCCGCCTCGCCGACGCTCTCGAAGCGGTGCGGGTTGGTGCCGTCGGCGTTGACCACCCACAGCTGACAGCAACCGTCTGTCTGGCCGTCCCACGAGCGGGAGTAGCTCTGATAGAAGAGTCGCTCGCCGTCCGGGGAATAGACCATGTTGGCGGCGTGGAAACCCATGTCGAGCGGAACGTTGGGTTCGAGGATCTGCTCATAGCCACTGCCGTCGGCCTTGACCGCATAGACGCCGTACTTGCCGTCGACGGTCGCTCGGACCGCGAGCTCCTCCCCGTTCGGCGGGCGGAAGGCGGCCCCGGCGCCGACGTCCAGGTCGGGGGCCGGATGGATTGATGTGTCGCTGTCCACGTCGAGGATCTCGAGGCGGCCGGGTCCCGAACCGACATTGATGAGCGCCAGGCGGTGGCTGTCCGGCATCCAGTTGGCCCAGGCCTCTCGCGGCATGGGGAGCGCCGTCACCTTTTTCAGGTTCGACCCATCTGCGTTCACGATGTAGTAGTCGACGGAATCCGGGCGGCCTTCGACATCGCGCATGAACGCGATGCGAGTTCCGTCCGGCGAGTAGCCCGGCAGACTATCGGTCTCAGGCCCGCCGACCAGCACGTGGGTCTCGCCGGTCTCGGGGTTCGCGACGTACAGGTCGCCGGCCAGGTCGTAGACGATCTCGCCGTTGCGGGCCGGCCCGAAGGGCGGGGCGACCCTGCGCTGGGACCCGGCAACGAGCAGCGCCGCGACGACGAGCGCAATCAGCAGCAACGCGACCGCGATCAGCCGCCACGGGGGCGCGGGCGTGTAGGCCCGCGTGCGGGCGATGTCAGCCATGGGAAGCCACCTTTCGGGGAACGTCCAGCCCGGCCGCTGCCGCAAGCGGGCGGTCTGAGCGAAGACGTCATCGAGGAAGTCAGGAGACGGTCCCGCCGACAGGTCGTCGAGGATGCCCGGCAGGTTGCGCTCGAGGCGTTCGGAGGCGGTCATGCCACCTGCCCTCCCGGGATCGGCGACGGCGACGGGGTTTCGATCTCGACCGCGGCCCGCATCTCGCCCAGGGCGCGATGGAGGCGCGACTTGACCGTGCCGGTCGGGATGCCGAGCGTCGCCGCGACGTCGGTCAACGGCATCCCGAGGTAGTAGTGCAGGACGACGATCGCCCGTCCCGATTCGTCCAGCCGGCGCAGGGCGGCGTCGACGATCTCGCGATCGGCGACGGCGTGCCCTGGGTCGACGATGACGGGCGCGTCGATCGGGTCGAGCTCGACCTCGATCACGCGTCGCCGCCGCTGCCGGGCGATGTCGAGACAGGCGTTGACGGTCAGGCGATGGAGCCAGGCGTCGAACCGTTCGGGGTCACGCAACCCCCGGAGATCGCGCCAGGCTCGGATGAGCGCCTCCTGGACCGCATCGCGGGCCAGCTCCGGGTCACGGAGGATGAGGCGGGCTGCCCGTTCCAGCCGCGTGGCGGCATCGCGGGCGAGCACCGTGAAGGCGTCATGATCGCCGCCACGCGCTCGCTCGACGAGACCTCGCTGGTCCACGGCCGCCCTCAGGTGCGGCACGGCCTGGGTGGTCGTGCTCGACGGGGTATGGCGTCGGGTTTGCCGATTCGGTTCTCGCGAATGCTAGCCGTCGCGCGACGCGCGCACGACCCCTACGGCATCGACAGCCAGCCAGCCCGCATCGCCGCGGCTACGGCCTGCCCGCGTCGCCGCGCACCCAGTGCTCGCATCGCCGCCGTCAGATGGTTCTTCACTGTCTGCCGGCTGATGTGGAGCAGTTGCGCGATCTCCTCGTTGCTGTGTCCCTTCGCGACGAGCTGGAGGATCTCGAGCTGGCGAGGGCTGACCGCGCCGCCGCCCTCCGACCGCGCGACGCCCCGGACCGCGAGATCGCGGTATGCGTCGGCGACGCGCTGGGCCACGGCCGGGCGCTCGGCGACCGCCGCGGCAAGTGGGTCTTCGCCTTCGGCGACGCGTCGGATGGCCTCGACCAGCTCGTCCGGCCCCTCATGGTCGGCGACGTGCGCCGTCGCACCCGCCTGGACGGCCCGGAAGACGGCATCGTCGTCGTCATCGCGGGCGATGATCACGAGGCCGGCCTGGGGTGCCTGGCGCTTGAGCCGACGGGTTGCCTCGACCGCATCGGGGTCGGGCAGGTCGACGTCCACGACGAGCACGTCGGGCGGCTCGTGCCGCGTGACGCCGAAAGCTTCTTCGGTCGTCCGCACCTCGGCGACCACCTGGAAGTCGTCCTCGCGATCGAGCAGCTCGCGCACGGCGGCGCCGTGGATGGAGCTCGGCTCGACGAGGACAAGCCGAATCAGCCCCGGATCGTTCTCGGGTTCTCCGGCGGTCGTCAGGTCCGCGTCGTTATCCCCCCACGTGGGATCAGGGCGCACGGTCCATCAAGGGTCTCGGGCAGGTTGACCAGCCGAACGGTGCGTGAGGAGGCATGTGGCGGCCCTTGCAGATCGGAGCCGAGACATGTCATCTGCATCGCAGGAACAGGCTGTAAGACGCATGCAAGCGCGCCTGACGGCAGGCCGCCGCAGGCGGCTGCGCGGGGACCGTACGGTGGTGCGCAGGAGGTCGTCATGTACAACCGCAACCCGAACGACGTCGCCAACGAGCGCACCGACGTGCCCGAGACGTACGAGCAGGATCAGAAGCGTCTGGCCGAATACGAGGCGGCGCTGCGCCGAACCGAGGATCCCGTCTCCGGCACTCCGCCGCCGACCGACGAGGTCCAACCCGTTGCGCACGGCGGCGAGGATCGCGAAGCGCGGTAGGCGATCACGCGCGTCCTCAGCGTCGAACGAGGCGCAGCGATCGGATCTCGCCTGCTCGCAGCGGCCGCTCCGGGTCTTCCCCACGCAGCTCGGTCTCGTCGAGGCGGACCGGGCTCATCGTCACGTCCCCGACGACCCGCACCGATGCAGCGTTCGGCCCCGGGTTGAACGCCCGCAGGACCACGCCGCGCCCGTCCTCGGCCGGCTTGAGCGCGCTGACAGCCACGTCGCCTTCGACCCGGATCGGTGGCTCCGGCGTCGCTCCTGCGGGCCCGAGCGCGAACGGCGTCCGGTAGTCGGCCGAGGCGCGCAGGAGTGCGGCATCGGACTCGTGGGCGACGCCGACCCGCAGCGCGTACTCCAACGTCGTGCGACCCACCGACTGCGCCTCCGGCGTCGGCACGCCCGGGCCGGCGTGGCCGGGTCTGGTCACGAGGTCATCGCGCGACAACCAGCCGACACAGCGCAGCAGCGTAAGCGCCAGATCGAGCCCGCTGTCGGTCGGCACGGCCTCCGAGGATGACCGCCTGGCCGTCGAGGGTGAACCGCGGATCGGCTTCGAGGACGTCGCAGATCCGTTCGACGGCCCGAGCCAGCCGCATCCGGAAGACCTCGAACGGCTGGTACCACTCGCGATCCCAGTGCGTGTGCGGGACGACCGTGAAGCGATAGCCCGCCAGCGTATCGGCGTCGGGGGCGGGCGGGACGTCGGGGAGGGGCAACTCGGCGAGCGACATGGTCCGAACGCTCCGGAATGGCGAGCATGGTGTGGAGCGGCGGGCGGCTAGACTGGATCGATCCCGCTTATGGGATCGCTCCCACAGTATTCCACGCGCGAAACCCAGGAACGTCATGGCAGCGATCAAGCTCACGTACATCGGCGGTGGCAGCACCCGGGCGCCCGGAACCGTGGCGGCCCTCGTCATGCGCGGCGCAGCCTTCGCCGGTTCCGAGGTCACGCTCGTCGACCTCGACGAGCGCCGGCTCGACACGGTTCGGCGGATCGCCGAAGGGATGGCCCGTGCCCGCGGCGTCGATCTGCGCGTGACAACGACCACGGACCGCGCCGCCGGCCTTCGTGACGCCGATGTCGTGCTCACGAGCTTCCGTCCCGGGGGCTTCGAAGCCCGCGTACTCGACGAAACGATCCCGCTCAAGTACGGCGTCATCGGCCAGGAGACGCAGGGCCCGGGCGGGTTCTTCATGGCGCTGCGCTCGATCGCGGTGATGCAGGGGATCGTGGCCGACATGGAGCGGTTGTGCCCCGGCGCAACGCTCGTCAACTACACCAACCCGGTCAACATCGTGTCCGAAGCGGTGACCCACCACAGCGCCATCCCCACGATCTCGCTGTGCGAGGGCCCGCTCTACTTCCCGCCGGGCGCCGTCAAGAGCGCCGGCCTCGATCCCGCGCCGCTGGACGCGATGCTCGTCGGGCTGAACCACACGGGTTGGACCGTGCGCCACCAGTACGACGGCCGTGACGTCATCCCACTGATCCGCGAGGCCGCCGAACGGCGGCGCCGCGAGCCGTCCGGTAACGACCGAAGCGATCGGATGCTCCAGCTGGCCGCGATGATGGGCACGCTGCCCTCGGCCTACCTCGATTACTACTACTTCCGCGAGGAGGCCCTGGAGGAGGCGCGCAGCAAGCCCACGACCCGCGGGCAGGACATCCTTGCCGAAGTGGCCGACTATTGGCGTCATTACGAGGAACAGGCCGACGCCGCCGAGCCGGACCTCGACCCGGCCCGGTCGCGTGGTGGGATCCTCGAGCTCGAACTGGCAATCGACGTGATCGATGCGATGGTGAACGACACGGGCGCGCGCTGGCCGGTCAACGTGCCGAACCGCGGCTGCGCGTTGCCCGGCTTCCCGGAGGACCTGGTCGTCGAAGTGCCGGCCATCGTCGACGGGCGCGGCGCGACGCCCGTCCTGGTTCCGCCGCTGCCGCGCCAGGTGCGCGGGTTGATCGAGATGCTCGGGGAGTACCAGGCGCTCACCGCGGAGGCGGCCTGGAGCGGCGGTCGCCGCGAAGGCGTCGCCGCGCTGGCCAGCCACCCGCTCGTCGTGTCGTTGTCGCTCGCGGAGCGCCTGTACGACGAGATGGCCGCCGCCCATCGGGCGCACCTGCCCGACCGGCTGCTGGCCTGACGGCGGCCGTGGCGAACGTGCTGCTCGGGGTCGATGGCGGGAACACCAAGA
>DASTYU010000261.1:0-5826 GCA_035764655.1 Candidatus Limnocylindrales bacterium | reverse complement strand
CCATGAGCCGGACTCCGGTTCGGATGCCGTGGGCGAGCAGAACGGCTTCCTCGGCTCCGATGCGGGTCACCTCAATGGTTCGACCCGGCGGGACGTCCGCAAGCGACGAGGGTGCGCCGTTGAACCCAGGTTTCGCCATAGGCACAGTGGACGCTTTGGGAGACGCTCCGGCCAAGTGACGTCCGTACCGGCATCCTGTGACTTGCGACCTGAATGCAAGGGTGCTTGCCGGTGCCACTCAGGTGGCCCGAATCCAATCGGGCAATGGGCCGCCTGATGCACGGCGCAGCGTGCCCATTCGTGCTCCGAGCACAGCAGCCGGCGACAACGCCCGAAACGACTGGCTTATCGAATCGCATACCGTGCCGATTCGTGCGGAGCGGGTCCTGCGTGCGTAAGCCGACGGACCATGCACCCTTGGCAGGCCCCTTCGTGCTCACAGCACACATGGGTGCGCTATGGCAACAGCGAACGTCGCGAGACGTGCTAGCGGATCTCGACCTCGGCGAAGTAACGGGTTCGCTCGAACGGGCTGATGACGTCCCCGACGAGCTCGAACGATGCCGTCAGCGGCACATCCGCCGCCGACGTCCCGACCCCGATCTCGAACGCGCCCGGCTCGAGGCGCAGCCGGCCGTCCACGCCGGTGAACGCCAGTTGGTCCGCGGCGAGGCGGAAGGTGACCGTGCGCCGCTCACCCGGGTCCAGCGTCATGCGTGCGAAACCGCGCAGTTCGCGGACCGGCCGGGTCACGCTTGCCTCGACGTCGCGGACGTAGAGCTGGATGACCTCATCCCCCGCCCGCTCGCCGGTGTTCACGACCTCGACGCCCACGGCCAGGTCGGCGCCGGGTTCCAGCGTCCCGCGCTCGAGGCGAAGGTCGCGCACCTCGAAGGTCGTGTACGACCGCCCGAACCCGAACGGCCACAACGGCTGGTGCGAGCCGTCGACGTAGTCGAGCTTCCAATGCGAGCGACCGCCGGACGGCTTGTGGCCGTAGTAGAGCGGAATCTGGCCGACGTGGTGCGGGATCGTGATCGGCAGCTTGCCGCCGGGGTTGATGTCGCCGAAGAGGACCTCGGCGACGGCCGCCGGGCCTTCGTGCCCCGGCAGCCAGGCGTAGACGACGGCCGAGGCCAACCGGGCCTCGGCGGGAATGCCGAGCGGCCGCCCGGATACGACCACGAGCACCACCGGCGTCCCGGTCGCGGCGACGGCGGCGACGAGCTCGGGCTGGCGGCCGGGCAGGCCGATCTCGAGGCGGTCGCGCGCTTCGCCCGAGGTCGCCGCGTCGGTCAGGCCGGAGCGCTCGCCGACGACGAGGATCGCCACGTCGGCGCCGGTGGCCACCGCAGCCGCTTCGCGAATCCCGGCATCGTCGCCGTCGAGGATCCCGCAGCCAGGCGAGTAGCGAACGTCGCCGTTCGCCCCGGCCCGCGAGCGGATCGCGTCAAGGATCGACTGCCTGGCCGGCCCGCCGCCGGCCGCCGCCAGCGCGCTGCCGTCGATCGCGCCCTCGGACGGGGCCTCGAGTCCGAGCATGCCGCCGCCGCGCAGCATCTCGATCAGCGTCTCGATGTGCGCCTCGTACGAGTAGTCGCCGACCAGGTTGCGCACCGAATCGGCATTGGGGCCGATGACCGCCACGACGCCGGGCGACGCGGGGAGCGGCAGGACGCCGTCGTTCTCGAGCAGCACGATCGACTGCGTGGCGAGCTCGCGGGCCGTGGCCCGGTCGGCGGCCGGCGAGGGATCGACGAGCGTCGGATGCTCCAGGTCGACGTACGGGTTCTCGAACAGTCCGAGCGCGAACTTCTCGGAGAGGACCCGCCGAACGGAACGGTCGATCACGGCCACGTCGATTCGGCCGGCGCGGATTTCGTCCGCGAGCGGCTCGCCATAGCACGCCACCGACGGAAGCTCCACGTCGACGCCGGCTTCGAGCGCCCGAACCCCGGCCGAGCCGCGGTCGCTGACCACCGCGTGCGAGCTGATCAGCTCCTCGATCCCCCCGTAGTCCGAGACGACGCACCCCTCGAAGCCCCATTCGTCGCGCAGGATCGCGGTGAGCAGCTCGTGCGACTCGACGCACGGCACGCCGTCGACGTCGTCGTAGGCATGCATCATCGAGCGCAGCCCGCCGGCCCGGACGCCGGCCTCGAACGGGAACAGGAAGGCGTCGCGCAGCTCTCGATCGCCGATGTGTGCGGGCGCATGGTTGAGCCCGCCCTCCGGCAGACCGTGTCCGACCAGGTGCTTGCCGGTGGCGATGACGCCGTCCTGACCGAGCCCGCGACCGTCGCCCTGGACGCCCTCGGTGTAGGCGGTCGCCATCGCCGCAGCCAGGTAGGGGTCCTCGCCGAACGTTTCCTCAGCACGGCCCCAGCGCGGGTCGCGCGTGATGTCGAAGATCGGCGCGAGGGTCTGGTGCGCCCCTCCGGCGCGCAGCTCGCGGCCGATCTGGTCGGCCATCTCGCGGACGAGCTCCGGGCGCCACGTCGCCGCGAGCCCGATCGATTGCGGGTAGCAGACCCGGTCCCGGCCGGTGATCCCGTGGAGGCTCTCCTCGTGGACGACGGCCGGGATCCCCAGCCGGGTCTCCTCGACGAGGAAGCGTTGGACCGCGTTGGCCAGCACGGCGACGTCGCGGGGCGGGAGCGCGGTCGCCCCGGCCAGCCGAGTGATCTGGCCGATGCCGTCGGGCATTAGCGCTCGAGCAGCCTCGGGATCGAAGGCGCCGTCCTTGAGGATCTGGAACGCCCACACCGATCCGAGCTGGGCGAGCTTCTCCTCGAGCGTCATCCGCGAGAGCAGGTTCTCGACGCGCTGGGCGGTGGCAGCGTCCGTCATCCCTTGACGCTCCCGGCGGCCAGGCCGCCCACGATCTGCCGCTCGGCGACGACGTAGAACGCCAGTGCCGGGATCAACGCGAGCGACGTATACGCGAGGATGCGCGCCGTGTCGGTCGTGTACTGCGTACTGAAGTTGGTGAGGCCGAGTGGCAGCGTCCAGTTCGATTCGCTCGACAACATGACCAGCGGCAGCACGAACTGGTTCCAGCTCGACACGATGGCGAGGACCGCGACCGTGGCGAGGGCGGGTCGCGAGAGCGGCAGCAGGATTCGGAAGAAGAAGCCGAGCTGGCCGCACCCATCGATGGCGGCGGCGTCCTCGAGCTCCGTCGGGATGCTCCGGAAGAACGGCCGCAGGATGATGATCGTCAGCGGCAGACCGAATGCCGCCTGCGGCAGGGCGATGCCGAGCGGGGTGTCCTGCAGGCCGAGGTCGCGGACGAGGATGATCAGCGGCAGGATGGCGACGGTCGCCGGAAACAGCAGGCCGAGCGTGAACACGGTGTACGTGATCTCGCGGCCGCGGAACCGCCGCCGGGCGAGCACGAACGCGGCCAGCGATCCGAACAGGACGACGATCGTCGTGGTGATCGCCGCGACGAGGATGCTGTTGCGCAGCTGGACCCAGAAGGACGGCCCGGTCAGCGAGTCGATGTAGTTGGACCAGATCCACGGGTCCGGCAGCCCGACCGGGTTCGCCGCGAGTTGCGCCGCATTCCGGAAACCGCCGAGAACAGCGTAGGCGACCGGGATCAGGATCACCGTCGCGACCGCCAGGAGCACGACCCAGCGCACGATCGAGCCGGCCAACCGGCTTACGCGAGTCGCGGGCGAGCGCGGTGCGACGGCCGAGTCAGCCATATGTTGTCGCCCCTTCGGTGTCGCGCCGCAGGACCCAGCGCTGGTACGCCAGGGCGAGCACGAAGCAGAGCACGAACAGGATCACGGCGACGGCGCTGCCGTAGCCGAACTGGAAGCGCACGAACCCCCGATCGAACATGTAGACGGCCATCGTGTTCGAGGCGTTTACGGGCCCGCCGCGTGTCGTGACCCAGACCAGATCGAACAGCTGGATCGCGCCGATGATCGACAGGAAGACCGACACGCGGATCGTTGGGCCGAGCAGCGGCAGGGTGACGTAGCGGATCGCCTGCCGGCGGCTGGCGCCGTCGATGGCGGCCGCTTCCTCGAGTTCCCGCGGGATCCCCTGGAGGCCGGCCAGGAGCAGGATCATGTGGAAACCGAAGTACTTCCACGTGATAATGAAGAAGAGGGCCCACAGGACCGTATCAGGGTCTGCCAGCCACGGGTGATAAGCATCACCGAGGCCGATCGCGGTCATGAAGTGATCGGCCAGCCCGTTGGGCTGCAGGATCAGGGTCGCGACGATCGCGGTGATGACTTCCGCGATGACATATGGGGCGAAGAAGACCAGCCGCAGCAGCCCGCGTCCGCGGAACCGGCGGTTGAGCATCAGCGCGAGCGCGAGCGCGAACGGGATCTGGATGACCAGCGAGAGCACGACGATCAGCGCGTTGTGCGTGATTGCGCCCCGGAACACGGGGTCGGCGAGGGCCCGTTCGAAGTTGGCCAGGCCGACGAAGTCGGTCAGCGGCTCGAGACCGTTCCAGTCGTAGAGGCTGAAGCGCGCCGCCTGGGCGATCGGGTAGATGACGAACAGGACGTACAGCGCGAACGCCGGGAGCAGGAACAGGGCGATACCCGCCCACGTACGCAGGCGGTTGCTGGGCAGGCGACGGGCGCGGGCGCGAGCGCTGGAGATGCTGGTCACGAACGACCCCTGCAGTGTGAATGGGCCGGCGTGCGCCGGCCCATTCGTTCGAGTCGGATGCGCGTCGAGGTTACTGCGCGGAGGCTGCAGCCTGGATCGCGTCCACGACGGACTGAGGCGTGCCGTCGCCACCGTACAGGGTCGCGACTGCCTCGTTGATGGCCCCGCCCAGTTCGGGCGTCGTGGCCTGGTCGAGGTACAGCTGGACGAACTTCGCCTTTGCGCGGCCCTCGAGGACCAGTGACAGCATCGGGTCGGTCGTCGAGGCCTCCGAGCCGTTCGTCGTGGGGAGGATGCCCGAGTTGAGGGCGCCCCAGCGATTGGCGGCGTCGAGGCTGACGAGATGGTGGAGGAAGTCGATGGTCTCGGGCGGCGCGTCCTTGCCGACGGCAAAGCCGTTGCCACCGCCGACGCCGTCGAACGGGTCGCCCGGGGCGCCGGTCACGCCGGGGAACGGGAACCAGCCGAGGCCTTCGCCCATGGCCCGGGCGTCGCCCGAGTTGGCCTGGACCGTGCCGGGGAGCCACTGGCCCATCAGCTGGATCGCGCCGTTGTAGGTGGCCTGCGCGGCCGCGCCACTCCCGGCGCCGTCCCACGGAGCGGCCAGGAAGCCTTCCTGGAACGGCTCCATGGCGATCAGCTTCTGGAAGTCCTCGCCGGCCTTGACGAAGCAGGGGTCCGACCAGTCACCGCTGACGACGGCCTTGTCCATACCGGCCTGGCCGCAGTTGCGGACCGCGAGATAGGCCCAGTAGAAGGCGCCCGTCCAGGTGTCCTTGCCGGCCAGCGCGATCGGCACCTCGCCCTTGTCCTTGAGGGTCTGAACGGTGGCCATGAACTCGTCCCACGTCGTCGGGAGCGCCGTGATGCCCGCATCTTCGAAGGTCTTGGTGTTGTACCAGAAGCCCACGAGGCCGAGGTCGAACGGCATGCCGTAGTTCTTGCCGTCGACCTCGTACATGCTGAGGGCGCCGGCGTTGATCTCGTCCTTCCAGTCCGCGATGTCGGCGGTGATGTCCTTGACGAAGCCGGCCTCGACCTGCTGCCGCAGACCGCCGCCGCCCCACGTCTGGAACAGGTCGGGGATGTCGCCCTGCTGGAGCAGGGTCGTGAGCTTGGTCTTGAACGCCTCGTTCTCGTTGACCTGGATGTCGATGGTGACGTTCTCATGCGCCGCCATGT
>DASTYU010000260.1:0-2682 GCA_035764655.1 Candidatus Limnocylindrales bacterium | reverse complement strand
CAATCCAGGGTCAGCCGCGCATGATCGGCGACGGGATCTCGAAAGCGTGACCGGATTGCCCCTGAGCCCCCGCGCGTTCGTCCCGTGCCTGAGTCGCTCGTGACTCGCGGCCGCCGGCGGGTTGACGTCAGCCGGCGGTGCCGGCTCCGGTCGCCTGGCGTGCCTTCTCCCAGTCCGCCTTGAACTGCACGATTCCCTTGTCCGTCAGCGGATGGCGGACCATCTGCTGGAGGACCTTGAAGGGCAGTGTCGCGATGTGCGCGCCGGCGAGGGCCGCCTGCGTGACGTGGAGGGGATGGCGGATCGAAGCCGCCAGCACCTCCGACTCGATGTCGTGGAGGGCGAAGATCTCGGCCAGCTCGCGGACGACGATCATCCCGTCCTCGTTGATGTCGTCGAGGCGGCCGACGAACGGGCTGATGAGGCTGGCGCCCGCCTTGGCCGCGAGCAGGCCCTGGTTCGTCGAGAAGACCAGCGTGCAGTTGGTCTTGATGCCCTCTTCGGCGAAGCGGCTGATCGCCTCGAGACCGTTCTCGCTCATCGGGACCTTGACGACGATGTTCGGGGCGAGCTTCGCGAAGGCGCGGCCTTCCTCGAGCATGTCCTCGACCTCGTCGGCGACGACCTCCGCTGACACCGGGCCCGGGGTCAATGAGCACACCTCGCGGAGGATGTCCTCGTATGAGCCGCCCACCTTGGCGTACAGCGTGGGATTCGTGGTGACGCCGTCGAGGATCCCCCAGCGCGCGGCGGTGCGGATCTCGTCGATGTCGGCGGTGTCCAGGAAGATCTTCATGGCAGGGCTCCTGCGGTCGGTATTGGCCTCATCGTACCCGCCGACCGCAGCGCAGGCCTTTCAGGACGCCCGATAGAACAACCAGGCGTCGCGCATTCGCTGACTCTGGCCGGGGGTGAATTGCGTGATGCAGTCGTCGTCCGAGTAGTCCATGTAGTTGTGGATCGGATCGAGCCCCGGCTGTCGTGGACACGTGTCGTTGCCTACGGGGCAGCCCGAGCTGGGCGACTTCTGCGGCGGCGTGTCCTCGACGAAGTCCCCGGACTTGTTGCACTGGCCGTAGAAGGTGTGCTCGAGGTTCAGCCAGTGGCCGGCCTCGTGGGTGAGCGTGTCGCCTTCATCGAAGCGGTCCGCGTACGCGTCCGAAACGTGCGGAGCGGTCCGCCAGTCGATGACGATGCCGTCCAGGTACGCCTGCGCGGTGTCGGTGATCTCGGGGAGGTACGCCCAGCCGAGGTAGGCGCCACCGCTGGTCGTGTACACGTTCAGCGTCCCGTCATCGCCCTTCTTGAGCGTCTGCTTCATCTCGTGCTCGGCCCCGCCGGATCGTGATGCGTACCAGACGGGATTGTCGGTCCGGGTGACGCCGGCAAGGGAGAACGAGAACCCCGTGTCATCTCCTCCCTCTCGACCACCGAACCCGTCATTCAGGACCGCGATCTGCCTGCTGATCTGCTGATTGGTCAGGTTGCCCTCCGAACCGTCGGTGATGACGTGGAACCAGACCGGCACCGTGACCGCGAGATTGGCCGGCGCCTTGCCCCTGGCTCGCGGCGGGAGGTCTTCATGCTTCTGGCCCGTGTCCTTTTCCCGCGCGACGCCACCACGCCCGACGAGGATGTCGGCGGGCGCACCGGGCGCACATGAGCCGATGGCTGCGGCAAGCACCGGCGTCGGCACGAGGGCCAGGGTCAGTGCGGCAATCGCCGCCAGGGACAGGGCACGACGTCGAAGGGTCATCACGCGCTCCTCGGGCACATGAGGCGGGGCGGAGGAGCCACAACTCTAGCGCGGCCGTGCCGCCGTGCAAGCCCAACGGTGCCGGTGGGCACCGCCGCTAGAACCGGTCGGCGATGGACCGGACGAGCACGGTAATCGGTTCGATCGCGATCCCCATCGCCACGGCGAGGACGAGCGTCGCCCCGTACCCGACCAGGCGCTCGCGAGGACGCAGCAGGGCGATCGGCAGGAGCAGGCCGATCGCGATCTCGATGAGGTAGAAGATCGCCACCGCGTCGTCCGTTCGGAGCTTTCCGAACGCGACTCCTTCGGCGATCAGCGAGGCGGCCAGGAGACTGACCGCGAACGCGCGGCCGGTGCCCTGCCAATGGCGCCACGCGCCACCCGCTGCTCCGAACAGGGGACCCGCAACGAGGGCCACGGCGCCCCAGGTCGTCGCCGCATGCGAGGCGCCGATCAGCCGAAAGCCGACGGCGAAGATCGAGATCAGCGCGTAGTAGGCCGCCACCCCGGTCAGCAGGCCGATCAGCCCACGCAGGGCACCGGTCGGCACGGTCCGGGCCGACGCACCGAGCAGGAACCCGACCGCAAGCCACGCGCCGATGGCGTTCGCGGGGATCAGGGTTTCCCACGGGTACGGGAGCTGGTCCGCCAGCCACGCGAGCGCGCCGAGCGCTGCGCCAAGTCCCATGCCGGTCCCGAAGCCGAACGCGGCGCGGCTGGCCAGCGGGCGAGCGTTCGGACGGACCGCGCGGAGTGGCGTGCTCACGGGGCGGCCGTTCCCGGCGGCCGTCAAGTCACGAGGTCGGCGCCGCCTCCCCGATCCGCTCCTCTTCCCCCGACGTCGGTGCGGACGGGATGGCCGGCGCCGGAGCCGTTGATGGCGCCGGTTCGCGGACCCGGAGCGTCGGTGCCCGGCCGTCGCG
>DASTYU010000259.1:0-3723 GCA_035764655.1 Candidatus Limnocylindrales bacterium | reverse complement strand
CCGAACCTGGCGGCGCGTCGATCGATCGACATCGCGTGCTCCCTGCTGCGGGGCCGACAGTCTTGCACGGCCGCGCACGGCCGCCAAGCCGTCCCGCGCCCCGGCGGTGGTCCGGCATGCACCGAGCGATCTATCGACCATCTGACGCGGGTACGGCTTCGAAATCATGCAGCCAGCGAATGAAACCGGGGTAGCGGGCCGCGTGGCCGGTCGTTTCATGCAGGCTTCGAATGTTCTGGCCCGGGGAGTCCAGGATTAGCGTCGATCCGGATCGGCTCCCTTGGAACGCCACGCGTTCCATCCGACGATCGCGAAGGCCGTGGGCCGCCAAACGGTACGCCCGCCGTTCCACACGGCGGCTCGAGGCATCCAGTGGAACGCTCAGGGATCCATTCGGCGTCTGGCGCGCTGGACTGAACGCTGGGCGTTCCGACGGCCTGTTCGGGCCCATCCTTCGAGCCGTCAGGTGACCCGGGCTAGCCGTCGAGGCGGGCGAGGTACTCCTTCCGCCATCGTTCCGTGGCAGCGACCGCGTTGAACGTGTAGAGGTGCAGGTCGACGATGTCCGCGGCTGCGTCGACGACGGTGGGAGCGAGGCCGTCGAGCAGGCCGTCGGGCTTGTAGAAGCCGCCCGAACGCGCCATGCGCGCCACGAAGCGGACATTCTTCGACAGGAAGCGATGCGTATCGGCGACCCCTATGCGGGCCGCGATCGCGAGCAGCCGATGCGGTTCAGCCACGCCCGGGATGCCGATGTGGACGGGGAGCCGGACGCCGTCCGCCCGACGTTCCCGAAGCCATGTCGCGATCGCCGCCGGGTCGAAGCACAGCTGGGTCGTCATGTAGGCGGCGAAGGGCTCCTTTGCGCGCAGGGCGCCCAGCAGGGCTCCGTCCGGAATGAACGCGTGGCCCTGCGGGTAGCAGGGGATGCCGATCTCGTCGAGCGGATGACCGATCTCGGCCATGTCCCGGAGCAACGCCAGGCCGTCGAGGTAGGCGCCGGGTTCCTTCTCGTCGCCGCCGACGATGAACGCCCGGCGGACGCCGGCTCCTTCCAGCCGGGCGACGAGGTCGCAGAGGTGCTGCCGGTCCCGGATCATCCGGGCCGAGAGGTGCGGCACCGCTCGAGATCCACCGGACTGGAGCTGCTCGCACAGGGCAACCGTCGCTTCGATGCCCTTGGCCGGGGAGGCCGTGACCGAAACCGTGGCACCGGCGGGCAGGTATGCCGCCTGGTCGAGCGCGTTCTTCAGCGGCACCAGCTCGAAGGTGGGCGAATCCAGGACCCGGGCGAGCGAGACGCGGCCGGCTTCCGAGACGCGGGATCGGCGGCGGAAGAGCACGAGCTAGACGTCCGAATCGGGAAAGGACGCCTTCCGCTTGGCGATGAACTCGAGGAGGGCCTCGTCGACCGCGGGATCGAGGCCTGGCTCCTCGTAGTCGGCCAGCATCCGTTTCCAGATCCGGTTGGCCCGCTGGGCCGCGTCCAGCGAGCCGTCCTCCAGCCATTGCTCGAACGAGTTGTTGTCGGCGGTTTCGGAGCGGTAGAACGCCGTCTCGAAGTTGGCCAGCGTATGGGCCGTCCCGAGGAAGTGCTGGCCCGGGCCGTTCTCGCGGATGGCATCGAGGCCCTGGCCGTTTTCCGACAGGTCCACACCGTTGGCGAAGACGGCCATCATTCCGCACTGGTCGGCGTCGAGGACGAATTTCTCGTACCCGACGGTCAGGCCGCCCTCGAGCCAGCCGGCGGCATGGAGGACGAAGTTGACGCCCGCCAGCACGGTCGGCTGGAGCGTGGCGGCGCTCTCGTACGCCGCCTGCGCATCAGGGATCTTCGAGGCGCACAGCGAGCCGCCGGAGCGGAACGGCACACCGAGGCGTCGTGCCAGGGCCGCCATCACGTACAGCACGAGCGCCGGCTCCGGGGTGCCGAAGGTCGGCGCGCCCGACTGCATCGACATCGACGACGCGAAGGACCCGAGCACGACCGGCGCGCCCGGCCGGACCAGCTGCACGAAGGTCATGGCGGCAAGCGCCTCTGCCAGGGTCTGGGCACACACGGCGGCCGCGGTGACCGGGGCCATCGCTCCGGCGAGGATGAACGGCGTCAGCAGGGTCGCCTGGTTGGCTTCGGCATAAGCGCGCGCCGCGCCGAGCATCACCGAGTCCCAGACCAGCGGCGAGTTCGCGTTGATGAGGCTGAGGGTGACCGGGTGATCCTCGAGGTACTCGGGACCGAACAGGATCCGGGCCAGCTCGACGGTGTCGCGCGCCCGCTCCGGCGCAGTGACGGAGCCCATGAACGGTTTGTCGCTGTAGCGGATGTGCGAATACACCATGTCCAGGTGGCGCTTGTTGACCGGCACGTCGACCGGCTCGCACACCGTCCCGCCGCTGTGGTGGAGGTGGGGCGACATGTACGTCAGCTTCACGAGGTTCTGGAAGTCCTCGATCGTGCCGTAGCGCCGGCCGTGGTCGAGGTCGCGCACGAACGGCGAGCCATAGCTCGGGGCGAACACCATCGCGTCGCCGCCGATCCGGACGTTGTTGGCCTCGTTGCGCGCGTACTGGATGAATTCGCGCGGCGCGCTGGCCTGGACGATCTGGCGG
This sequence comes from Candidatus Limnocylindrales bacterium, assembly GCA_035764655.1. GTDB lineage: Bacteria > Chloroflexota > Limnocylindria > Limnocylindrales > CSP1-4 > DASTYU01. The sequence goes on along the minus strand of DASTYU010000259.1, from coordinate 1,113 downwards.
CACATGCTGCGCGGGAAGCGGACGCGCTCGCCGTCGACATCGGCACCGCCCTCGCGGAGTGTGCGCAGGGACTCCGGGTCGTTGCGGAACTCGACCCCGACCTCTTCGAGGATCGTGTCGGCGTTGTGCTCGATCGTCGCGAGGCCCGCCTCGTCGAGTACCTCGAACGGCTTGAACGTCCGCGTGAGAAATGGCGTTCGCTCGACGTGGGCGTGGAGGCGCGCCGCCTGGCGTGCGGCGCGGCCACCGGCGCGGCGACGTGGGCTGTCGTCGGTCATGGCCGGTTCCTCGATGCGGCGGCAACCTCGCGTCGGCGGCGTCGCTCGCCGCGTTCGGCCCGCCGGGCGCCGTCGCCCGCAGCGGAGTCCGTCCGCTTCGGCAGATCGATCCGTCGTTCGAGGTTCGGAAACGCGGCGCGCTTGTTCGGAAAGGCCAGGGCGTCCACGAAGTGCTCCTGGAAGCGCGGCTCGACGGCGGTTTCGATCTTCTCGACCGTCCGCGTGACGTCCTCGATCTCGCGCCGCGCGGCCGCCGACAACAGCGCGATCAGCGCACCCGTGCCGGCCGAGTTGCCCGCAGCCTTGACCCGGTCGAGGTCGCAATCCGGGATGAGCCCGAGCACCATCGCGTGGAGCGGATCGATCTGGCTCCCGAAGGCGCCGGCGAGGCGGACCTCGTCGACCGCGTCAATCCCGGCGTGGTCCATGAGCAGCCGCGCGCCGGCATACAGCGCCGCCTTGGCGAGCTGGATCGCGCGGACGTCGTTCTGGGTCACGACGATCCGCGGCTCGCCGTCGTGGAGCACGTACGAGAACGTGCGTCCGTCGGGCACGATGCGGGGCGTTCGCTCCGCGAGCGAACCGTCGATGATCCCGTCCGCGCTGATTACCCCGGCGAGGAACAGCTCGGCGATCACCTCGACGATGCCCGAGCCGCAGATGCCGCTGACGCCCAGCTCCGAGGACACTGCCGCGAAGCCGGGCTCGTCCGACCACAGCTCCGAACCGATGATCCGGAAGCGCGGCTCGAGCGTCTCGCGATCGATCCGCACACGTTCGATGGCCCCGGGCGCCGCCCGCTGTCCGGACGAGATCTGCGCACCTTCGAACGCGG
>DASTYU010000258.1:0-10697 GCA_035764655.1 Candidatus Limnocylindrales bacterium | reverse complement strand
CTCGGCGGCCGCGCCAAGAAGCGCGATCGACTCGAGCATCGAGAGTGCCGTGACCGGCAGCATGACGTTGAGCTCGAGCAGCGATCCCGTCTGGGCGAACGCGACCGTGGCGTCGTTGCCGACGACCCGCGCGACGACCATGGTCAGGCTCTCCACGATCACCGGGTTCACCTTGCCCGGCATGATGCTCGACCCCGGCTGGGTCTCGGGCAGTGCCAGCTCCGCGAGGCCGGCGCGCGGGCCCATGCCCATCAGGCGCACGTCCGAGGCGATCTTCCACAGCGACAGCGCGATGGAGCGCAGCGCGCCATGGGCGGCGATCGCCGCGTCGAGGGTCGCCTGCGCGTAGAAGTGGTTCGTCGTCTCGCGGACGTCGAGGCCGGTCAGCCCGGCCAGCCGGGCGCAGGTGCGGAACGCGAACTCGGGATGGGCGTTGATGCCCGTGCCGACCGCCGTGCCACCGAGAGGCACCGCCAGCAGTTCGGCTTGAGCGTCGCGAGCGCGCCGGATGGATTCCTCGACCTGCCCGGCATAGCCGCGGAACTCCTGTCCGAGACGGATCGGCGTCGCATCCTGGAGGTGGGTGCGCCCCGTCTTGATCACCGGCCAGAACGCCTGCTCGCGTGCCACGAGCGCCGTGTGCAGCCGTTCGAGCGCGGGGAGGAGCTGCTCCTCGATCGCGACCGCGGCCGACAGCTGGAGCGCCGTGGGGATGACGTCGTTCGACGACTGGCAACGGTTGACGTCGTCGTTCGGGTGGACCTTCGGGCTGCCGCCGAGGCGATCCGTGGCCAGGTGAGCGACGACCTCGTTCATGTTGGTATTGGTCGAGGTGCCCGAGCCCGTCTGGTAGACGTCGATCGGGAAGTGCTCGTCGTGGCGGCCCTCGGCCACCTCGATCGCGGCCGCGGCGACGGCCTCCGCGACGGGCGCGTCGACCAACCCCAGCAGGCCGTTCGTTTCGGCCGCCGCCTGCTTGATCTGGGCGAGCGCCCGGATGAAGCGGCGCGGGAAGCGCTGCCCGGAGATCGGAAAGTTGAGGACGGCCCGCTGCGTCGATGCGCCGTACAGCGCGTCAGCGGGCACGTCCATCTCGCCCATGGAGTCCTTCTCGACGCGGGTGCGAGGCGTGTCGGTCATCGAGTCGATGCTACTCGCGCCCGCTGAGCCGCGTTTCTCTCAGATACCAACCCTCATCGTGTGATCGCCGGATCCGGGCCGTCCCAAGCCATGACCCGGCGCCGTCCACGCACGAAAGTCCCGGCCGCCCCCGCTGGAAGGGCCCTCCGCCGCGTCCAACACTCTCCCGGTTCGTATTTGCGAACGTCTCCCAAGTATCGGCCCGTCGTCGGCAGCCGAAATGCTCGGCCCGCATGCGGATGGCCATGAGCATGCTTGCCCAGCATCCACATCAGGCGGATCGTCACGCCGGGCGAGCGTGCTGGCGTGGATTCTCATGCTGCCCGGGAATACCGGCTGCCGTGGACCAATCGCCGACGGCCTGGTGACCCCTGATTGCCCGGTGCATGATCTGCGCGATGCCCACGATCCGTGCCAACGGCCTCGACATCGGCTACGACGTGCGTGGCGCCGGCCCGCCAATCGTGCTGCTCCACGGCAGCACGTCCACGGGCAGCGCGGACTTCGCGGCCCAGCTGACGCTGTTCTCGAAGGCGTTCCTGGCGTACCTGCCCGACGCGCGAGGCCACGGACGGACGCGCTGGGACGCCGCGCGCGGCTTCACCTACGAGATGCTCGTCGACGACGCACTGGCGTTCGTGGATGGGCTCGGCCTCGAGACGTTCCACCTGCTTGGCTTTTCGATGGGGGCCATGACGGCGCTGCAGGTCGCCGCGCGCCAACCCGACCGCATCCGTACGCTCGTCGTCATGGGCATCACGACGCGGCGCGAGCCCCGCGCGAGCGTGGTTCGCCGCACGCTGGACCCCGACCGGATCGAACGCCACGACGCGCGCTGGGCGTCGACCCTTGCCCGGCTGCACGACCCCGTCCAGGGCGAGGGTGCGTGGCGCCGGCTGCTCCCCGCAATTGCCGCCGACGTAGAGCTCCAGCCGTTGCTCACGCCGCGCGAGCTCCATCGCATCGGGGCACCCACCCTGGTAGTCGCCGGCGACCGTGATCCGTTCGTGCCCGTGGACCATGCATGGGCGCTGAAGCGGCAGCTTCCCGACGCTCGCCTGCTCATCGTCCCGGACTGCGGCCATGAGGTGGCGGCCAAACGGCCGGGCATCGTGAACGAGGCCCTCGAAGGGTTCTATCGAGCCACCGAAGCGGTCGCGATGCGCCGCGCTGAACGCACCGGAGGAACCGCCGCATGACCACGCTGCTCGCACTCTATCGCCGCCCCGAGGGCGGCGACGAGGCACTCGCCGAGTTCGAACGTCGCTATGCGACCGAGCACCTGCCACTGGTCGCGCAGACGCCGGGCCTGCGAGCGACGCGCGTGCAGCGCGTGAGCCAGGCGCTGGGAACCGAGACGGACCTCGTCGTCGTCACCGCGATGGACTTCGACGATCGTGCGGCCCTCGACGCCGGGCTTGCCTCGGACGCGATGCGCGCAGCCGGTCGGAACCTGCGCGAGATCGCGCCGGGACGGGCCACGCTGCTCGTCCTCGAGGACGCCCCCGACCTCGCGCCGCCTTCTCCGAGCGTGGATACTTGACGCACGCCGCCCGAGGAGCCCCGTGACCGACGAACCTGTCGAGACCGAGCCGACGAGCCCAGCGACGATCCACCCAGCCTCTTCCGCGCACATTCGCGTGGAGCTGCCGGCAGCCGGCCACGATGGCGTCGGGCTGGTCACGATCGTGCGACCCGAGGTGCTCAATGCGCTGAGCTTCGGTCTCGTCGGGGAGATCGCCGACGCGTTCGAGGCGCTCGACGGCCACCCGGACTGTCGCGCGATCGTGCTGACCGGCGACGGGGAGCGGGCGTTCGCGGCCGGCGCGGACATCAAGGAACTGGCGGTCCAGAACCCGACGGATCTTGCCCGCGAGGACCCGTTCACCCATTGGGACCGCATCCGCCGCGTGCGCACGCCGATCGTGGCCGCCGTGCGCGGCGTGGCCCTTGGCGGTGGCTGCGAGCTGGCGATGGCCTGCGACCTGATCATCTGTGGCGACGACGCGCGGTTCGGGCAGCCCGAGATCAAGCTCGGCGTGATGCCCGGCGCGGGCGGAACCCAGCGGCTGACCCGGGCGATCGGCAAGGCACGCGCGATGGACCTGATCCTGACCGGCGGAACGATCGACGCCGCGGAGGCCCTGGCGTCCGGGCTCGTGTCGCGGGTCGTCCCGGCGGCCGAGACCGTGCCCGCGGCCCTCGATGTGGCGAGCGTGATCGCTTCGATGCCGCCGGTCGCGGCGATGGCCGCGAAGCGAGCCGTGCTGCGTGCCCAGGAGCTGCCGCTCGAGGCCGGTCTCGAGCTCGAGCGCCGTGACTTCTACCTGCTCTTCGCGAGCGAGGACCAGCGCGAAGGGATGGCCGCCTTCAGCGAGAAGCGAACGCCGACCTGGAAGGGTCGCTGACGAGGAGGACGCGATGGAGCGGGACCCGTTCGAGCAGGAGCAAGGGGGCAGCGACGTCGGCCGCGACCTGGAGCGCGACTTCGGAGACGAGCCGGCGCCTGCATTCCGCGACGCCCCGCCCGACTACCTCGCGCCCATCGACGATAGCGCGCCGGTCAGCGGCCACGTCCCGGCGCCCGCCGCGCCATCCTCGGCCGCCGAGACGCCCGAGCACGACTGGCAGCGCGCGAAGGAGCTCGTCTACCCGGCATTCCGCCCGGTCGGGACGCAGGGTGAGCCGATCGAATCGTTCGATCTCATGGCCGCCACGGCGGATGGCAGGAGCCATACCCAACCGCTGGTCGATGAAGGTCCTGCCGGCCTGACGGTCGTGTACGCGCTCGACGCCGGGGCGTTCGATGTGATCGTCAGCGGCGACCACCTGCGGACGTGGGGAATCGGACCGGGCGAGCTGCAGGACGCTGCCATGCGCAACCTGTCGACCTGGTCGACCTCCGCTCCGTGGACCGACGAGATCTCCGGGGAGCGCCGGTTGGTCAGCTCCGATACTGGCGACGGCTGGGATGCCGCCCGGATCCTCCTGCCCGACGTCACGGAGCACCTCACGCGGGAGCTTGGCCCGCATGGGCGAATCCTCATCGGCCTGCCCGAGCGGCATCTCCTCGTCGCTGGGTCGCTGCGCCCGAACGACGACGAGTTCGCGTCGCTGTTCGCCGACTTCGTGCTCGAGACCTCCGGTGGGGCTGACGAGCCCATCGATCGCCGCGTGTTCGAGCTCGTCGGCGGACGGCTGGTCGAGTTCGCAGGTATCGCGGCGCGCTGATCGTGGCCGAGCCTGCGGCCCAGGCCTACACCACGCTCCGGTACGACGTCGCGGACGCTGTCGCGACGATCACGCTCGATCGTCCCGACGCGCTCAACGCGCTGACGGTCGCCTCGAAGCTGGAGCTCCGTGCCGCGTTCGAACGTGTTGCCGGCGATGCGTCGGTTCGCGCCGTCGTGCTGACCGGGGCCGGACGGGCGTTCTGCTCGGGCCAGGACCTCAAGGAGCGCCTCCAACCCGACGCCGAGCCGCTCGATGTCGAGCTTCGCGAGCGCTACAACCCGATCATCCGGGCGATGCGCGCGCTCGATCGCCCGATCGTCGGTGCGATCAACGGAATCGCGGCCGGCGCCGGGGCATCGCTGGCGTTCGCATGCGACGTGCGCATTGCGTCCGAGGGCGCGTCATTCCTGCTGGCGTTCGGGCGCGTCGGGCTGATCCCCGACAGCGGCGCCACCTGGTTGCTGCCGCGGCTGGTTGGGCGGGGCAAGGCGGCCGAGATGGCGTTCCTGGCCGAACCCCTCGGCGCGGACGATGCCGAGCGGCTGGGGCTGGTGATTCGCGTGGTGCCGGCGGACCAGCTCGCGGATGAGGCGCACGCCGTCGCGGTCCGGCTGGCGGGACTCGCGCCGAGAGCGGTGGCATTGACGAAACGGGCGCTGGATGTGGCGTGGGATCGGTCGTTCGACGAGGCCCTCGAGCTGGAGGCGGATCTTCAGGGCCGGGCGGGATCGACGGCCGACCACGCCGAAGGCATCGCGGCGTTCCTCGAGAAGCGGCCGCCGCGGTTCACCGGGGAGTAGGCCCTACCGGCCGGTCAGCCAGCCGAAGGCGTCGTCGAGCACCTTGAGCGAGCTCATGTTGTCGAACAGGCGCGCTCCGTGGATCGCCCACTCCTGCACTTCCTTGGCGAGGAGCGCCACGGCAAGGACGGCAACGAGCTGCGGTGCCTTCCACGCGACGTTCCTGCCGATCGCGTGCAGCCCGGCGACCACCAGGAACCAGATCTCGAACACGTTGGGGAACAGGACCAGCGAGATGCGAGCGCCCGTCAGCTCGAACGCGATGAAGCCAACGAGACGAAACAGGTACAGCGCAACGGCGACGTTGCGCTCGATTCCCTGCCACCGCAGGGCAACGACCAGGAACGTCAGCATGTAGACCTGGTCGAGGTACTTGTCGAATGCCTGGTAGTGCACGAACGCGAGCGGGTCGAGCCAGTCGAGGAGGATCAGGTCGAGCAGGTCGACGAGGACCGCCAGGATTCCGCCGGCGAACGGCCAGCGCAGCACGGGCAGCGAGCCGAGGACGCGCACAACAGCGATCAGGAGGAACGTCGGCGTCAGCATGGCGAGTGCCGGTGACGGTGCGCCATCGGCCATGCGCAACGGCCCGCAACGCCGCGACCGACGGCCCTCCCATGCGCTCTCGAGCTGTCCGTAGCGTTGTGGTCGTGATGCTCATGGCCATCAAGGCCGTCCATTCGGCCATTTTCCTCGTGATGCTTTCGGCGATCGGCTGGCTGCTGGCGACGGGGCTCACGGGCCGGCGCGACCGCTCCGTGGCTGCGGCGGGTGCCCTCGTGGCGGCCGAGTCGGTTGTGTTCCTGGCGAACGGCGGTCGGTGCCCGCTGACGCCGCTCGCCGAGCACTATGGCGCCCGGCGCGGCGGCGTGTCGGACATCTTCCTGCCGGACGTCGTCGCGCAAACGATCCCGATCTGGGCGAGCTCCGCCGTGGTCGTCGCCGCAGCCCTCCACCTGCACCGGTGGTGCGAACGCCTGGATCGCCGCCAGTCCACAGCGGACTCTTACGAATCCTCGACGCGGCAAGGGCCGGCCTGAGTAGCCGCTGCCGGCTAATTCCTCGCGCCTCGCAGCTCCATTCGCCGAGCCACCGCGCGTACCAGTCCGGGTTGGACTCGTAGCGAACATCCCGATGGCGAACAGACGGACGCCCCCGGCATTCCTGCCGAGGGCGTCGGGACGCGACTGAAGGGGCCTAGTTGCCGATCCCGCCGTCAGGCTCGACGGGGAGCACGATCTCGCCGCCGATGCCGCCGTCGGGCTCGACGGGAAGGACCTGCGGCTGGCTGGCGGCGGCAGCCAGAGCGACTGAGGCGATCAGCGCGAAGGCAACCAGGAACAGGACGACCGCGGCGCGAATGGCGCGCGGGTCGAGGAGGGAGTGGAGGCTCATTGGCTATTCAGTTCCTTGTTCTCGATTCAGTTGTCGGGTTGGTGAACGTTGTCGGGTTGGTGAACGGTCGACGGTTCGCCCATCAGACGCCACCTGAGCTCGCTCGGTTCCGCACGACGCCTTGACATGGCGTGCCGCGCCGCACACCATGCTCCCTAACGATCGTTAGTTAGGAGCGTCCCATCGTGGTCGAAACGACCCGCCGCCGTGCGATCGAAGACGCTGCCAGTGACCTGTTTCGTCGGAACGGCTACGCAGCCACGAGCGTCCGCGACATCGCTCGTGCGCTCGATATCCGCGGTCCCAGCCTGTACGCCCACGTCGCCTCGAAGGAGGACGTGCTGTGGGCGATCGTCGACCGCGTTGCGTCGCGCTTCGAGATAGCCGCGGAGGCCGCCACACTCGCGGCCCCGGATCCGGACGACCTCCTCGGAGCCCTCGTTCGTGCCCACGTCGCGGTGGTGACCGATGACGTCGGTGAGGCGTCGGTCTTCATCCACGAGTGGCGTCACCTTTCCGACCAGCGACGCCAGACCGTCCTCGAACGCCGCGACGCCTACGAGGATCGCTTCCGCGCTGCCATCGCGGCCGGGATCGCCGAGGGCGCTTTCGCACTCACCGACCCTTCGCTCGCCGCCACATTCCTGCTCACCGCGCTCAATGGCATCCCAACCTGGTATCGGCCGGACGGTCCGACGTCGCCGGCCCAGCTCGCCGACCTCTACGCGGACCTCGCCGTCCGCTCGCTCACGGAGGCGTCCCGATGACCGACCCGCTCGCGCTGGATCCCGTCCTGTCACCCGCCGAACGCAGTCGGCTTCCGTTCAACGAGGAGCATCGCCCGCACGACGAGCGCTTCGAGCTGTTCGAGCGGCACGTCACCTCCGGGGGCAAGGTTGAAGCGACCGACTGGATGCCCGACGAGTACCGCACGGCCGTGCTCCGCTTCGTCGAAATGCACGCGAACTCGGAGCTGATGGGCGTCCTTCCCGAGCGTGAATGGATCATGCGCGCGCCGACGCTCCGCCGGAAGCTCGCCCTCACGGCGAAGGTCCAGGACGAGGTCGGCCACGCGCAGCTCCTCTATCGGGTCGCCGAGGACCTCGGCAAGCCGCGCGCGCAGATGGTCGAGGACCTGCTCGACGGCAAGACGAAGTTCCACAACGTCTTCCACTACCCGACGAAGACCTGGGCGGACATCGGGGTGATCGCGTGGCTCGTCGACGCGGCCGCGATCGTCGCGCAGCAGGCGCTGCGCGATTCGAGCTACGCGCCGTACGCGCGGACGATGCGCAAGATCTGCTGGGAGGAGTCGGTCCACATCATGCACGGGCGCGACGTCGTCGTGACCATGGTCACCGGCACGGCAGAGCAGCGCGCGATGATCCAGGAGGCGCTCGATCGCTGGTGGGGTCCGCTCATGCAGATGCACGGGCCGCGGTCCCCGCGCGAGAAGGACCGCGACCTGCACTGGCGGATCAAGGCGAAGACGTCCGAGGAGCTGCGCCAGGAGTTCCTCTCGATCTACGTGCCGCGGCTGTGGGAGCTGGGCCTGACGCTGCCCGATCCCGACTTGCGCCACGATGAGGCCAGCAACACGTGGCTGTACGGAGAGCCCGACTGGCAGGAGCTGCGCACCGTCGTGACGAACCACGGACCGATGTCGGAGGCACGCCTGGCGTTCCGTCGCGAGAACTGGGACGCCACGGCGTGGGTCCGCGAGACCGTCCTCGGCGTGCGCCAGGTCGCGGCGTGACGGCCGAGCCCGAGCTCCAGGCGTGGGAAGTCTTCCGCCAGGAGAAGGAAGGCGACGCAATGCGCCATGGTGGGTCCGTCATGGCTCCCGATGCCGAGCTGGCCGTCCATTACGCGCGCGAGCTGTACGGGCGCCGCCAGGAGAGCATCCGCTTGTGGGTCGTCTGCCGGGCTGACATCCATGACCTGAACGACCCGGACCTCCTGCAGCCGCCGCTCGACCGCTCGTTCAAGAAGCCGGGCGGATATGTGATGCGCGACAAGCTGGCCGCTGCTCGCGAGCAGTCGGGCACGCACAAGCCGCGGGGCAACGCCGGATGACCAACGCCGCTGCGGACCTGCTTCCCGCGACGCGCACTGCGCTGTCGCTGCTGCTCCTCGCGATGGCCGATGACGAGTTCGTGATCGGGTTCAGCGACTCGGAATGGACGGGGATCGCGCCGATGCTCGAAGAGGACGTCGCGATGAGCTCGCTCGCCCAGGACGAGCTGGGCCACGCCCAGGCGCTGTATCGGCTGCTGGCCGACGTCGTCGATGACGGCCGCGACGCCGATGCCATCGCCTACGACCGGCCAGTCGAGGGCTACTACCACGCGCGGTTGCTCGACCATCCCCGCGGCGACTGGGCCGCTTCGATCGCGCGGCGCTACCTGTACGACACGGCCGACGCGGTTCGGCTCGAGGCGCTGGCCGACTCGTCGTTCGCGCCGCTTCGGGATCTCGTTGACAAGATCCGCCGAGAGGAGCGCTACCACCAGATGCACATGACGGCGTGGCTGGACCGGCTGGCCTCCGCTCGCGGCGAGCCGCGTGAGCGGCTCCTGGCTGCGCTCGAACGACTCGCGCCCGACGCGGCGACGGTGCTGGCGCCCTTGCCGAACGAGCTCAGTCTCGTGATGGCCGAAATCATCGATGCGACCGGCGACGAGCTCGATGCCCGCTGGCGGGCCGCGATCGGGCCGGTCTTCGATCGCCTGGACCTGGCGATGGTGCTGCCGGTCGCCGATCCGCTGACCGCCCGGACGAATCATTCGGACGCGTTCCGCTGGCTGCATGGCGAGTTCACCGCCGTCCGGGCCTCGCAGCCGGGGGCGACGTGGTGAAGGCCGTGGCAGCGCCCGTCCTCGAGGAAGCTGTTGTGCGGTCGGCCCTGGCCGAGATTGCGGACCCCGAGATTCCGGCGATCTCGATCGTCGACCTCGGCACCGTCGAACGGGTGCAGGTAGGCGACGACGCGATCCATGTGGAGCTGCTGCCCACCTTTGTCGGCTGCCCGGCGCTCGACGCGATCCGCGAGGCCGTCGAAGCGCGGCTCGCGGAGTTCGGGCGGCCGGTCAAGGTCGAGTTCGGTTACGCGGTGGCGTGGACGACCGACCGAATCACGGAACGGGGACGCCGCAACCTGACGGCATCCGGGTTCGCTCCGCCGGGTGACGACACGTGCCCGTTCTGCGGCTCTGCGAACGTGGCGACGGACAACCTCTTCGGCCCCACCCAGTGCCGCTCGGTCCGCTACTGCCGGTCGTGCCGCCAGCCCTTCGAGGCCATCAAGGTCGTCTGATCGGTGCCTGAAGCCAGCAGTCGACACGACCTGACGGGCGCCGTCGTCGGGATCGTGGGAGCCGGCACGATGGGGGTCGGAATCGCCCAGGTCGCGCTGGAGGCCGGCCACGAGGTCGTGCTCTACGACGTCGACGAGGTCGCGCTGGGGCGCGGCGTTGACCGGCTTCGCGAGGGGCTCGGCCGCCGCGCCGCGCGCCTCGAACTGGACAGTGATTCCATCGACGATTGGGCCGAGGGACGGATCGCGAACCTGCGCACCGCGGTGACCCTCGACGCGGTCGGGGCGGTGGCGGAGGTCGTCATCGAGGCCGCTCTCGAAGACCTGGACCTCAAGCGCACGATCTTCCTGGCCCTCGACCGCGACCTTCCGGCGGAGGCGCTCCTGGCCACGAACACGAGTGCGCTACGCATCGCCGCGATTGCGTCGGCGACGAACCGACCCGAGCGCGTCCTCGGGCTGCATTTCTTCAACCCGGCACCGCTCATGGCGCTGGTCGAAGTCGTTCGCGGCCCGCAGACGGACCAGGCGACGGTCGATCAGGCGGCCGGGCTCATGGAGCGCTGGGGCAAGACGCCGGTCGTTTCCGTCGACGCCCCGGGGTTCATCGTCAACCGCGTCAATCGGCCGTTCACCCTGGAGGCGCTGGCGATGCTCGAGGCCGGCGAGGTGAGCATCGAGCAGATCGACGCCGCGATGCGCGACGCCGGCTATCCGATGGGGCCGTTCGAGCTGATGGACCTCTCGGGCATCGACGTCAACCTCGCCGCTGCGCGGGGCATCCACGACGGGTTCGTCGCCCGTGGTGACCC
>DASTYU010000257.1:0-2981 GCA_035764655.1 Candidatus Limnocylindrales bacterium | reverse complement strand
TGGGGCATCCCGAAGGGCGGCACCGGCGGCGTGTCGAATGCGATCGGCAACGCGGCGCGCGCGCTCGGCGCCGAGATCCGGACCGAGGCGCGCGTCGAGCAGATCCGGGTCCGCGACGGCCGCGCGACCGGGGTCGTCCTCGACGGCGGCGAGGAGATCGAGGCGAGCGACGTGCTCAGCTCGCTGGACAGCCGGCGCACGTTCCTGTCGCTGCTCGAGCCGGGCACGCTCGATCCGGCCTTCGAGGAGGAGGTCCGCCGCTTCAAGTTCCGCGGCTCCTCGGGGAAGGTCAACATGGCCGTCGACCGGCTCCCGGAGTTCAGCGCGATGCCCGGTGCGGGCGAGCACCTGCGCGGCGCGATCTCGTTCAGCCCCAGCGTGACCGAGATGGAGCAGGCGTACGACGACGCCAAGTACAACCGCTTCAGCCGCCGGCCGTACATCGACATGATCATCCCGACCCTCGTCGACCCGACGATGGCGCCGCCGGGCAAGCACATCATCAGCTGCTTCGTGCAGTACGCCCCGTACAAGCTCGCGCCGGAGCTCGGGACGTGGGACGACCAGCGCGAAGCCTTCGGCGACGCGGTCGTCGACCGAATCGCCGAATTCGCCCCGAACATCCGGGACATCATCCTGTTCCGCAACGTCCAGACGCCGCTCGACATCGAGCGCACGACCGGGCTGACCGAGGGCAACATCTTCCAGGGCGAGCTGAGCCTCGAGCAGCTCTTCTTCAATCGTCCGGTGCCGGGCTATGCCCGGTTCCGAACCCCCGTCCGCGACCTGTGGCTGTGTGGCTCGGCGACGCATCCGGGCGGCGGGATCATGGGCGCCAACGGGCGGATCGCCGCCCTCGAGGTGCTCCGCGCCCGCGGCCGGAAGGCGGCCTGAATGGCGAGCACGAACGGCGCGTCGGGGCGCTACGACGCCGTAGTCATCGGCGGCGGCCACAACGGCCTCGTCACCGCCGCATACCTCGCGCGGGGCGGGATGCGCACGCTGGTGCTCGAGCGCGCCGAGCAGGTCGGTGGAGCAGCCACGACGACCGAGCTCGCTCCGGGCGCCCACGTTCCGACGCTCGCCCACAACGTCGGCCGCCTGCGTGGCTCGATCTGGCGCGACCTCGAGCTGCGGCGGCACGGTTTGCGGCTCATCGCTCCGCACGTCCTGGCCTTCGCGCCGTCGCCGGACGGCACGGAGATCACGCTGACCGCTGATGTCGCGGAGACGGCTTCGGCGATCGGCGCGCGGTCCACGCACGACGGTGAGCGGTACGCCGAGTTCGACCGGCTCGTTCGCTCGCTCGGAAGCTTCCTCGGCGAACTCGCGGCGAAGACGCCACCGGACATCGACTCACCGGGCCTCGGTGACGCGCTGCTCGGCCTGTCGCTCGGGCGCCGGTTCCGCGGGCTGGGCCGCCACGACGCACACACGATCCTGCGCGTCCTGCCGATGGCGGTCGCGGACTTCGTCGCCGAGGCGTTCGAGACCGATGCGCTGCAGGCGGCACTCGCCTGGCGTGGCGTCCAGTACACGGCGATGGGGCCGTGGTCGGCAAGCACGGCCGCGGTCCTCCTCGGCGACTCGGCCGGCAACGACGGCGGCGCGGCGGGCTCGACCGTCTACGCCGAGGGTGGTCCCGGCGAGCTGAGCCGGGCCCTCGCGTCCGCGGCACAAGCGGCCGGCGCCGAGATCCGGACCGAGGCGGAGATCAGTGCCGTTCGCTCGCATGACGGCCGGGCGACGGGTGTCGTCCTGGCCAATGGTGACGAGATCGAGGCCGGCGCGGTCGTCAGCGCCATCGATCCGAAGCAGACGCTCACCCGCCTGGTCGACCCGGTGGCCGCCGGGCCGTCGCTGCGCTGGCGGGCGGGCAACATCCGTACGCCGGGCATGGTCTCGAAGGTCAACCTCGTGCTGTCGGGCCTGCCCAGGTTCCCGGCGGCGGATGGCCAGGACGACCGCGTCCTGCGCGGGCGGATCGTCGTCGCCACGGGCATCGACGCGATGGAGCGCGCGTTCGATGCCGCCAAGTACGGCGGGATCCCGGAGCGACCGGTACTCGAAGCGACCATCCCGTCGCTCGCCGACCCGACGCTCGTGGCGGGCGCCCCCGAGGGCACCCACGTCATGAGCGTCCTCGTGCAGTACACGCCATACGCACTCGGCGATGGCACGTGGGACGAGCGGCGCGACGAGCTCGGCGACACGGTCCTGCGGACAGTCGACGAGGTGGCCCCGGGGTTGTCGTCGCTGGTGATCGCGCGACAGGTCCTGACGCCGCTGGACCTCGAACGGGACTTCGGGCTCACCGGAGGCCATCCGCTCCACGCCGAACCGGGTCTGGACCAGTTCTTCCTGTGGCGGCCGCTGCTCGGTCACGCCCGCTACCGGTTCGCGATCGACGGGCTGTACCTGTGCGGCTCAGGCGCCCACCCGGGCGGTGGTGTGACCGGGCTGCCGGGCCGCAACGCGGCGCGCGAGATCCTGGCGGACGTCAGGAAGCGGAGACGCTGACGGGCCGAGGCCCGGGCCGCAGCCACGAGCCGAGCGTTCGCAGGCTCGCTCGCCAGCCACCCGCGCCGTCCTCGCGCAGCGTGATCGGCCGGGTCCGGCCGTGCCACGGCACCGTGCGGGTCGGCGTGATCCGGATCACCTGCGAGTAGGTCTGGACGAACTGATCGGGCGACAGCCCGAGCGCGGCCATCCGCCCGCTGTACTTGGCGAGGTGCGCCCACGGCAGCTCGGTCGCGGGCTCGTCGAGCAACTCGACGCGCGCCTCGGCCATGGCCACATCGAAATCGTCCTCCGGTTCGCCGAGCGCGAGCATGGCGACCGGGTAGGCGCGCAGGTTGCGCACCTTCTGGGCGCCGGGCTTCGAGAACACGAGCAGTGACTCGCCATCCCAGGTGAACCAGATCGGGACGATGTGGGGCGCCCCGTCCGGGCGGACCGTCGACAGCCAGACGACCGGCTCC
>DASTYU010000256.1:0-5432 GCA_035764655.1 Candidatus Limnocylindrales bacterium | reverse complement strand
TCGCCGTTGAAGTCGAAGCTCGTGCCGTGGCTCATGCCCAGCAGCGCGGATGCCCGGTAGTTGGCGCCCTTCTGGATGTAGCCCGACCCCGGCACCTGCCCGAAGACGTGGATCGAATCCCAGCCCCACCGTTCGCCGATGTCCTTGAATCCCGCAGCGATCTGGTCGAGGACCTCGTCCCAGGTCGCCTCGCGGAACTCGCCCGATCCGCGCTCGCCCGTCCGCACGAGCGGGGTCGTGATGCGGTCTTCCCCGTAGATCTGGTTGATGTACGACAGGCCCTTCATGCAGCCGCGCGGGTTGTAGACCGGGTCGGGATAGTCGGCTGCCTGCTGGACCTTGACGATGACGCCGTCACGCACGAACGCGAGCTGGCCGCAGCTGCCAGTGCAGTTCGGGGAACAGGTCGTCCGGACGACCCTGTCGACCGGGAGGCTCGCGGGAAGGTCGTAGTCGCGGGCGGCCTTGACCCCTGGCGGGTCGATGACCGGCAGGAGGCTGCCGACGCCGACCGCGGCCGCCGCTCCGGCGGCGCCCTTCAGGAACGTGCGGCGATCGGTGCCCATCGGGCGCTACGCCAGCACCCGCGGCGCCAGCGGGCAGCGCGGGTCGAGCATCGTGTGGTCGGGCGCACCACACTGCGCGCAGCGCGTGGCGCTGGTGCCCGAAGCGGCAGGGCGCGCGGCGCGCACGGCGGCCCGCGTCGCATCGGAGATCGACGAGGCGACCTGGCCGACGGCGTACAGCGACGGCAGCGCGACGACGGCCAGCAGGAGCCCCCGCCTCGAGATGTCCAAGCGTGTCCCTCACGAACGGCGTGGCGGGACGCGGACGGGCAAATGCCCGATCAGTCTGTGGGTTGGTCCGGCGGGCAGCCAAGAGCCGAATGGCCCTCGCCGGAGCGACGAAGCGTCAGCCGGGGACGCGGGACCCGGGCAGGAGGTAGAGGGCCATCACCATCCCGGTCGTGGCGCGGATCGCGTGCGGGGTGCCCACCGCCATGCGCAGCCAGCTCCCCGCGCCGGCCGGATAGGACTGCCCATCGGCGACGACCTCCGCCTCCCCGGACAGGATGTGGACGATGGCCGGGCGCGCCGCCGTGTGTTCCGACAGCTCCTCGCCCGCTGCGAACGAGAACAGCACCAGCCGAACGTCGTCCTCGTCGGACAGGGTTTGGCTGAGGATGCCTCGCTCCGGGATCGGCGCCTCGGCAGCCAGGTCGGCGATGAACTGATGGCGGTCGGTGGTTGCTGTCTCGGCCATGGTCGTGCACGTCCTCGGCGGTTTCGGGTCCATCCGATTCTCGCGTGGCCGAGCGGAACATGCATGGGCCGGATGGCCGGATCAGGCCTGCCTGACGGTCACGCGATGGTCAGGATGTTGGTCAGCGCCCCGAACAGCCCGGCCATCGTCGCGATCGTGACGACCGAAGCGGCGAGCAGGCTCGACTGCATGCGCGCGAGAACGACGAAGATCAGTGCCAGGAAGGGCACCAGCGCAATCTTCAGCAGCAACAGGACTGGCAGCCCGACGGAGCCGGCGAGCTGGATGACGATCGGGTTGGCCTCGGTCCCGAGGCCGCCCGCGGTGATCATGTGGACGAAGGTGACGAGGTCCGCGCTCTGGCCGAGCCCGATGGCGAAGAGCCCGGCGATGGCGATGTTGGCCATCCGCCGGCGCTCCAGCAGCAGGTCCTGATCCGCGAGGACGAGACGCTGCGTGGCCATGCCCGAATGATCCGGCAGGTGGCGCGACAGTACTAGTCCTCAACCTGTACTTCTGGCCTATCAGCGACGTCTCAGCGGTGCGCGAACGCACCGAGTCAGCTGGGGTCGGCGCCGTAGCGCTCCAGCTCCCGCTCGAGGTCGAGCGGCATGACGGCGCCGCGCTGTTCGTACTCGCCCCAATGGTCGCGCGGCACCCGCCACATGATCTCGAATTCGTTGCCGTCCGGGTCAGCGCCGTAGAGCGACTTCGACACGCCATGATCGCTGGCCCCGCCGAGAGCGCCTTCCTCGCGGAGCGTGCGTGCCGCCTCGGCGAGATCGCCGATGGTCGGCACCTCCCAGGCGAGGTGGTACAGCCCGGTCGAACCGCGCGGGGCCTTCGACGCCTCGGGACCGACCGTGAACAGGCCCAGGTCGTGGTGGTTGTCGCCGCCGCCGGCGCGCATGAACACGGCCTGCCCGCCGAACTCGCTCGAGACGATCTCGAACCCGAAGACGCGTCCGTAGAACTCGGCGGAGCGCTGGGCGTCGCGGACGAACAGGACGGCGTGGTTCAGCCGCGACACCGGGATGGTCATGCCGCCCATTGTGCCCCCGAAACCGATTCGAAACCTTGCATCGGGCACGGACTCGCCGGTCGGCAAGGTAAACTGCGCGCGACCCCAATGTCCCCCGCGGCCCATGCAGGCTGCGGCCCCGTGTCTCTCAACAGGTGGTGCCCATGAAGGTCGGTGTCGCCAGGGAGGCCGCGCCGGGCGAACGGCGAGTGGCCCTGGTACCCGAAGCGCTCGGCAAGCTGACGGCTGCCGGGCTCGAAATCCTCGTCGAAGCCGGCGCCGGCGCCGGCGCCCAGATCCCCGACGCGCAGTTTGCCGAAGCCGGCGCGAAGGTCGTTTCCACGGCCGAGCTGTATGCGCAGTCGGACGTCATCCTCCGCGTGCAGAAGCCGACGGAGTCCGAGGCGAAGCTCCTGCGCAAAGGCCAGGTCCTCGTCGGGCTGCTGTCGCCGCTGCTGGATCCGAAGCTCATGCAGGCCCTAGCCGACCAGGGCGTCACGGCGATCAGCCTCGACGCGATCCCGCGCACCTTGAGCCGCGCCCAGACGATGGACGCGCTCAGCTCGCAGGCCAACGTCGGTGGCTACAAGGCCGTGCTCCTCGCGGCCAACGCCTACGGCCGCTACTTCCCGTTGCTGACCACGGCCGCGGGCACGGCCAAGCCGGCCAACGTCCTGATCCTCGGGATCGGCGTCGCCGGTCTGCAGGCGATCGGCACGGCCAAACGCCTCGGCGCCATCGTCCATGCCTATGACGTGCGCCCCGAAACCCGCGAGCAGGCCGAGAGCCTCGGCGCCAAGTTCGTCAAGCTCAAGACGCAGATCGACGCGACGGGCGCGGGTGGCTACGCCCGCGAGCTCACCGCGGAGGAGCGGGCCGCGCAGCAGGCAGAGCTCAACGAGGCGATCGGCAACATGGACGTGGTCATCACCACGGCGCAAGTCCCGGGGCGCAAGCCGCCGGTGCTCGTGACGGCCGAAGCGGTCGGCAAGATGAAGCCCGGGTCGGTCATCGTGGACATGGCCGCGTCAGCGCTCGGCGGCAACTGCGAGCTGTCGAAAGCCGGCGACACGGTCGTGTCGGACAACGGCGTGACCATCATCGCTCCCGAGAACCTGCCGGCTTCGATGCCAGCCGGGGCGGCCGCGTTCTACGCCCGGAACATCTCCGCGCTGCTGCTGGGGATGGTCAAGGAGGGGGCGCTCAACCTCGACTTCGAGGACGAGGTCACGAAGGCGACGGTCATCACGAATGACGGCCAGGTCGTGTCCGAACCGGTGAGCAAGCTCCTGCAGCCGGAGGGTGCGGCATGATCCCCGAAGACGTCCTCCTCCTGCTGAACAACCTGACGATCTTCACGCTGGCCATTCTCGTCGGGTTCGCTGTCATCTCGAAGGTCCCGGCGACGCTGCATACGCCGCTGATGTCGGGCGCGAACTCCATCCACGGCATTGTCCTGGTCGGCGCGATGCTCATCGCGGCCGAGGTCAACGACACCATCGGCTACGTGCTCGCGTTCATCGCCGTCGCCTTCGCGACGATGAACGTCGTCGGTGGCTACGTCGTCACCGACCGCATGCTCCAGATGTTCAAGAAGAAGCCCGCGGCTCCCAAGCCCGCCGAGGCGGACGCGGAGGCGTAGGCGACCAATATGGACACCCTCGGATCTATCGAAGTCGCGGTCCGCGTCGCCTGGCTGGCGGGCGCGGTCGCGTTCGTCATCGGACTCATCCGGATGAACTCGCCGGCCACCGCACGGAACGGCAACCTGCTGTCGGCGGCCGGCATGGCACTGGCCATCGGGGCGACGGCCGTCCTGATCCTGGCGCGCCAGCTCCTCGGCGAGGGCTTCTCCGCGACGGGTTGGGTCATCATCTTGCTCGGCGTTGCGCTCGGCGGCGGACTGGGCCTGTGGACCGCGCGGACGGTGAAGATGACCGCGATGCCGCAGCTGGTCTCGCTGTTCAATGCGGTCGGCGGCGGCGCGGCGGCCCTCATCGCGATCGAGGACTACCTGCGGCTGGCGAGCCTGGGCGAGCCCGTCAGGCTGGACCACAACGTCTTCATCGTCCTCGACATCGTCATCGGCTCGATCACGTTCACCGGCTCGCTCATCGCGTCGGGCAAGCTCCAGGGGCTCATCCCCGGCAAGCCGATCATGATCCCCGGCGGCCAGCTGGTGACGCTGGCACTGGCCCTGATCACCCTCATCGCGGCGGTCGCCCTCTTTGTGACCGGGACGCCCAACGTCGCACTCATGCTGGTGATCCTCGCCGCGGGCCTGATCTTCGGCGTGACGATGACGCTGCCGATCGGCGGCGCCGACATGCCGGTCGTCATCTCGCTTCTGAACTCCTTCACGGGCACGGCGGTGGCAATGGCCGGCTTCGTCATTGACAACCCGGTCCTGATCATCGCCGGCGCCCTGGTCGGCGCCGCGGGCGCGATCCTGACCAAGCTGATGGCCGACGCCATGAACCGTTCGGTCATCAACATCATGGTCGGCGGGTTCGGAGGCGGCGAAGGTGTCATCGGCGAAGCGGCTTCGGGTGGGACTGTTCGATCGATCGGCGTCGACGACGTCGCGATCCAGCTGGCTTACGCCCAGTCGGTCATCGTCGTGCCCGGCTACGGCCTTGCCGTCGCCCAGGCGCAGCACGCCGTCCGCGAGCTGGCCGACCTGCTCGAGGAGCGGGGCGTCGACGTGAAATACGCGATCCATCCGGTCGCCGGACGCATGCCCGGCCACATGAACGTCCTGCTGGCCGAGGCCAACGTTCCATACCCGCAGCTCAAGGAGATGGAGGACATCAACCCTGAGTTCCCGCGTGCGGACGTCGCCCTCGTGATCGG
Source organism: Candidatus Limnocylindrales bacterium (assembly GCA_035764655.1). Classification (GTDB taxonomy): domain Bacteria; phylum Chloroflexota; class Limnocylindria; order Limnocylindrales; family CSP1-4; genus DASTYU01. The sequence continues at coordinate 295 of DASTYU010000256.1, read as the reverse complement.
TGCGAACGACGTCACCAACCCGGCCGCTCGGCGACCCGGGTCACCCGTGTCCGGCATGCCGATCCTCGACGTGGACCAGGCGAAGTCGATCGTCGTGATCAAGCGGTCGATGGGGCGCGGCTACGCCGGCATCGACAACGAGCTGTACAGCAACGAGAAGACCGGGATGCTCTTCGCCGACGCCAAGCAGGGCCTCTCTGACCTGGTAGCCGCGGTCAAGGCGCTCTAGCCCCGCTCCAGCGCTCCGCGCGCGGCCGCGACCCGCGGCGACCCGCGCCGATAAGCCACGCTTATC
>DASTYU010000255.1:0-2510 GCA_035764655.1 Candidatus Limnocylindrales bacterium | reverse complement strand
GACCTGGTGATCGGGCGGCGCAACTTCCGGACGATGCCGCCAACCCGGCGGCTTGCCAACGAGCTCGGAGGCCGGGCGTTCTCATGGGCCGTCGGCCGACCGATCCCGGACAACCAGTCGGGCTACCGCCTGATCGGCCGGCGGGTGATGGAGGCCACGCTGGACAGCGACGAGGGCGGCTTCGAATTCGAGGTCGAGATGATCACGACGGTGATCCGCCTCGGCGGCACGATCGCCTGGGTCCCGATCCGGACGATCTACGGCGCGCCCTCGCACATCCGCCCGGTGGACCACCTCCGCCACTTCATCCGCGTCGTGCGCAAGGCACGACGCGACGTACGGAGCCCGCTGGGCTGACCGGTCGCTCCGGCGTACACTCGGCGGGTCGTCGTTCCGCAGGAGGCACGCCGTGCCGAAGAGCTATGTTCGACTGACCCAGCCTCTCGTCCGCGACTCGAAGGGCGGCCCGCTCCGCCCGGCCAGCTGGGACGAGGCCCTCGACCGGACGGTTGCCGGTTTCCAGGCGGCGCGCGCCTCCTGGGGACCCACGACGTTCGGGACCTTCAGCTGTTCGAAGGCGACCAACGAGGTCAACTTCGCGGCCCAGAAGTTCACGAGGACCGTGCTGGGCAGCAACAACATCGACAGCTGCAACCGGACCTGACACGCTCCGAGCGTCGCCGGTCTGGCGACCGTGTTCGGTGCCGGTGGCGGCACAAGTTCATATCGTGAGGCCGAAGAGACGGACCTGATCGTCCTGTGGGGCTCGAACGCCCGCGAGACGCATCCGATCTTCTTCCACCACCTGCTGCGCGGCGTGCGCAATGGCGCGCGCCTGTTCGCGGTCGACCCGCGGCGGACGTCGTCGGCCCAGTGGGCCGACACCTGGCTGGGGCTGGACGTCGGGAGCGACATCGCCCTGGCGAATGCGGTCGGACGCGAGATCATCGCGGCGGGCCTGCAGCACCGCGAGTTCATCGAGCGGGCGACCGACCACTTCGAGGCGTACAAGGCCGCCGTCGATCCCTACACGCTGGACTATGCCGAGCGCGAGACCGGTGTCCCGGCCGACGCGATCCGCGAGCTGGCGCACGCCTTCGCGAAGGCGGACCGGGCGATGATCTGCTGGACGCTGGGCATCACCGAGCACCACAACGCGGTCGACAACGTGCTCGCCCTCATCAACCTCGCGCTGTTGACCGGGCACGTCGGCCGGTACGGCAGCGGCATCAACCCGCTGCGTGGCCAGAACAACGTGCAGGGCGGCGGCGACATGGGCGCCCTGCCCGACCGGTTGCCGGGCTTCCAGCACGTCGAGAACGACCGGCTCCGAGCCCGGTTCGACGAGGCGTGGGGCGTGACGGTCCCGTCAAAGCGTGGCCGCCATCTCACGGCCCAATGCGACGCGATGGAATGCGGCGACCAGAACGTGCTGTACGTGATCGGCGAGAACCCAGCCCAGTCCGAGGCCGATCAGCACCGCATGGTGAGCATCCTCCAGAACCTGCCGTTCATGGTCGTCCAGGACCTGTTCCTGACAAAGACGGCCGAGCTGGCGGACGTGGTCCTGCCCGCCGCCGCGTCCTGGGCCGAAACCGAGGGAACGGTCACCAACTCCGAGCGCCGCGTGCAGCGGGTGCGGAAGGCCAAGGAGCCGCCGCTCGACGCGCGCGACGACCTGTGGATCATCCAGGAGCTGGCACGCCGGATGGGCCACGACTGGGGCTGGAACGGCGCCGAGGACGCCTGGAATGAGCTGCGGTCCCTGTCGCCCGTGCACGCCGGCATGTCGTACGCGCGGCTCGAACAGCTGGGCGGCATCCAGTGGCCTTGCTACGACGAGAACCATCCCGGCGAGTTGTTCCTGCACTCGCGGCTGTGGGAGGACCCGGTGCCGGGCAACCGGGCGCCGTTCGTGCCCGTCGAACACGATCCGCCGGTCGACCGGCTCGACAACGACTTCCCGATCCGGCTGACGACGGGGCGCCGGCTCGACTCGTACAACACGGGCGTGCAGTCGGCGGGCTACTCCTCTCCCCTGCGGCGCGGCGAATCGCTCGACATCTCGCCGGAGGACGCGGCGGCGATCGGCGTCGTCGACGGAGAGCGGGTGTGCGTGACGTCGCGCCGCGGTCAGATCGAGGCGCCGATCCGGATCGACGAGTCGCTCCGGCCCGGGCTGACGTTCATGACCCTGCACTTCCAGGACGACGTGGCCACGAACCTGCTGACGATCGACGCGTGGGACCCGAAGTCGGGCACGGCCGAGTTCAAGGCGACCGCCATCCGGGTCGAGAAGCTCCCAGTGGCGGAACCCGTCGCGTAGTCGCGGCTGCCGCCGCCCCGGTGCTCGCCGGGCGAGCGGTCGAGCGAACGCGCGCGTATCCCTTGGCCATCTTGCTCGCTGATGGCGAGCATGGCTGCGAACGAACCTCGATGTCGCTCGCTGATCGCGAGCACTTCTGCGAACGAACCTCCCGACCGCTCGCCGGGCGAGCGAAGTCGAGCGT
>DASTYU010000254.1:0-16015 GCA_035764655.1 Candidatus Limnocylindrales bacterium | reverse complement strand
CGCCGGCCGCTTCGAGATCGCCCGCGAGGAACCGATCGCCGAGAGTCCGCGCACGCTGTTCCTGCTGCGTCGCCGCTAGCGGGCGGCGCCGATTCCGAGGCGGTCCGAGATGTCGACGGGTTCCTGCGCGGACCGTCCCGGAATGAGCACGCGGTCGGGTCGCAACGGCAGCTCCGAATCGAAGTACTCGTCGAACACGAACCTGAGGGTGTTCACCGCCGTGAGCGGGTGCGGGACGCGATCGGGATCCACGCCGGGGAGCAGCATCGCGTGGAGGATCCCGAACTTGATGCGCAGCTCCTCGTCGGTCACGCTCGACCAGTCGAAGTCGGGGTCGGGTCCGGCAATCTGCGGATTGCCCTCGTAGCGGGCGGGGTAGGGACCCTCGTCCGCCATCACGACCACGATCGGGCGCTCCGCCTCCGGGAGCGCCAGCAGCGGTTCGAGCAGCTTCTTGAGGCGCGCGTCCAGGTACGTCATCTGCGCCTCATAGGCTTCGGATCGCGACCGTCGGGCATCAGCCGCATCGGACACGAGGTTCCCCTCCGCATCGAACACGTACGGCGGGTGCGGGAGGAGCAGATGGCCGAACACGAACTTCGGCCCGGGCACGTCCACCGCGGCGTCCAGGGCGTCCAGCTCGAAGCGCGCCCAATCCGCCTGCCGTTGGCGGCGTGGGTCGATCTTGTCCTCGCCGACCCAGCGCACGATCGTCCGCGCGAGCGAACTGTCGAAGACCGCGGCGGCGAAATCGCTGGTGTTCTCGAGCAGCGGGTTGTCCGTCGCGCGGATGGCCGTGCGGGTCGGTCCGAAGATCGACCCGATATGGATGTAGCGATAGCCGAGATCGGTCAGGAAGCGGCCCGCCGCGTGGTCCTTCAGCCGATCGGCGGCGGACAGTCCCGGCGTCAACGCATCGAGGTAGTCGAGGTTGAGGACCGAAGCCATCGACAGCGACGTCCGCCAGTAGTTGGCGTGCGCATCGGGGGTGACGTGGAAGCCTTGCGCGGCGAGCCACGGCGTGAGCTGCTCCTCGATCCCGTAGTTGAGCTCCAGCGATTCGGCCGATCCGTATCGATCCAGCACCAGGAACCAGATGTCGCGCAGCGGCTTGGAGCTGGGGACGGTCGGCCGCTCGGCGGGCACCGGGGCCGCGGCCGGAGCGGCGTTCCCGACCTGCGCAAGCTCGTGTGGGACGATCACCAGCGAGGCAACCAGGATCAGGGCAAGGCCGAGCGCATTGAGCGCCCGCGTCGCGATCCGCAGGGGCCTGCCGCCGCGCCACGCGAGCAGCACGGCACCGAGCCCGATCACCGCCCACAGGAGCTGCACCGGCCTGCCCGCGATCGGGGACTCCGCCGTGAGGACGGCGACGTGCCGGTAGCCGAAGAAGACGGCGACCCCGGCCGACACGAGGATCGCGGCACGAGCCGGGTCGCGAAGCACGATTGCGGCAACGATCAGGATCGCGGCGACGACCGCCTCGACGACGAGCAGGACCGGGATGACCTGGCCAAGGTCGGCGTCGTCGAGATTCGAGGCGTACAGGAACAGGACCGCATACGCGGCGAGCAGCAGCGGGTGAAGCGGTAGCGACCTGCGAGCCAGCGAGGCCGGATCGACGTTCCGGATAGCGGCACCCAGTGACGGTTGGGACCCCGACGCATGATAGCGGTGTTCGCGCGACGGCTTCCTCGCCGGAATCAGGGCGTGACGCCGATCCGCGCGCCCACGTCGACATATCCGTCGCGGTCCCGGTTCGGGACGAGGATTCGGTTGGGCCGCACGGGCAGGTCGGCGCCGAGATAGGTGCTGAACAGGAACCGCAAGGTATTGACCGCGGTGAGCGACGGCGGAACACGGGCGTCGTCGCCGTCGGGCAGCAGCATCGCGTGCAGGATGCCGTACTTGATGCGCAACTCGTCGTCGGTGGCGGTCGACCAGTCGTAATCGATATCCGGGCCGCCGATCTCGGGGTTCCCCTCGATGCTCCTGGGGTACGGACCCTCGTCCGCCGTCAGGACGATGATCGGCCGCTCTGCCTCGGGCAGCGCGAGCAATCGCTCGACCAGCTCCTCGATCCGCGTGTCGAGGTAGCGCAGTTGCGCACCGTACGCCTCGGCGGTCGAGCGGCCCGCGTCCTCTTCCTCGGAGATGAGCCGGCCGTCGCGGTCGAAGACGTATGGCGAATGCGGGACGAGCAGGTGGGCGAAGACGAACTTCGGTCCGGGCTCGTCGATCGTGTCTGCGAGCGCGTCGAACGCAAAGTTCGCCCAGTCGGCCTGGCGCTGCCGACGCGGTTCCAGCTCCTCGACCCGACCGACGATCGTTGGCGCCAGCGAGCTGTCGAACAGGGCGGTGGCGAAGTCGCTCGTGTTGTCGAGCGCCAGGTTCACCGTCGCGAGCGGGCTCGAGCGGGTCGGTTCGAATCGCGAACCGACATGGATATAGCGATAGCCCAGTCCGGTCAGGAAGCGGCCCGCCTCGTGATCGGCGAGGAACTCGGGGATGGTCCGCTCGGGCAGCGCGTCCAGGTAGTCGAGGTTGAGGATCGACGCCATCGACAGGCGCGTATTGGGGTAGTTGGCGTGCGCGTCCGGGGTGACGTGGAAGCCCCGCTCGGCGAGCCAGGGCGTCAGCTCGTCCTCGATCCCGAAGTTGAGCCGCAGCGACTCGGCGGAGCCGTACCGGTCGAACACGAGAAACCAGATGTCGCGCCGCTCGACGTCGCCGGCCGGCGTGGAGAGCGGCGGCCCGGCGGGCTCGGCACGGGCCCGGCCGAGGACCTCGACCTCGTGCGGCACGATCGCGACCAACGACACGAGGACGAGCGCCGCCGTGACGACATTGAGGAGGCGCGTCGCGCTGAGCAGTGCCCGGCCGCCACGCCACGCCACGACCAGCGCACCCACGCCGAGGACGACCCACAGCGCCTGGACGAGGCGGCCGGAGACCGGCAGATCGGCGGTGACGATCTGCACGTGGCGATACCCGAAGAACAGCGCCACCGCGGCCGACAGGAGGATCGCGGCCCGGGCCGCGTCGGCCAGCACGAGGGTGCCCGCCACGAGAAGGATCCCGACCAGCCCGACCACCGCGACGAGAACCGGCAGGACCTGTCCGATGTCGGCTTCGCTCAGGTTGGAGGCGTACAGGAAGAGCACCGCGTACGCGGCGAGGAGCAGCGGGTGGAGCGGCAACGGACGGACACGCAGCGAGCGCGCCCGGCTGAGCAGCGCGGTCACGCGCCGCTCATTGCAGGCTCGGGAGCTCGTCGGTGATGTCGATGAGCTTGTACGGCCGGTTCCAACCACCCGAGGTGCGCACGATGTCGGGCAGCTGCTCGTACCCGTCGAGCCCGAAGTACCTGGTGAACAGCGTCGGGAAGGTGTTGATCGCGGTCTGGTCGTGGCGCAGGTCGAGCGATTGAGTGCCGCCCGGCACGTACCACGCGTTGAGGATCCCGAACTTGGTCTCGAGGTCCTCGGGCGTCGCCGTCGTCCAGTCGTAGTTGACCTTGTCGGCGAAGTAGGGATCCGTCCACGGGCCCTCGTCGGCCTGGATGATGATGATCGGCTGCTGGTCCTCGGGGAGCGCCAGCAGACCCTCGACGAAGGAGCGGATCCGCGTGTTCGTCCAGGCCAGCTGTCGCCGCCCGGCGTCTTTGTCCTCGAGCGACTTCGCCTCCTCCTCGGTCATCGGCCGGCCGTCGCTGTCGTACACGTAGGGCGGGTGGGGAAGCAGGATGTGGGCCATGACGAACTTCGGGCCCGGCTCGCTGCGCAACCGATCGAGCTGGTCGAGCGCGTAGGTGTTGTGCTTGATGTGCTTGGTGTGCTCGGACGGCGGCTGCTCTTCCAGGCCGAGCGCCTTGACCGCGAGCGGCATCGCGCTCGTGGTGAACAGCACGTTCGTGAAATCGTTGACGCCATCGGCGTTGTAGTTGCGGTCCGCCGCCTCATCGAAGCGGGTCGGGTTCCACCACGACCCGAGGTGCAGGTAGCGGTAGCCCAGCGCCTGGAACTGGCGCGGGACGAGCGCGGCCTGCAGCCGCCGGTAAACGGAGTTGTAGCTGCTCGTGCTGCTGCCGACCAACCCGGTGAGCTCTTCGAGGTGCGCCAGGTTCATCGTCGTCGACAGCGAGAGCGAGGTGGCCACGTAGTTGGCGTGGCTGTTTTCGAGCACCTCGAAGCCGTGGTCGGTGAGCCACGGGGTGAGGTCGTTCTCGACGTGGTACAGGTTGCGCATCGCCCGGTCGGAGCCGTAGCGGTCGTACACGAGCCAGTACACGTCGCGCTTCTGGGCAGTCGTCTGCGAGGGCAGCGTTCGGCCGCCGACGAGCACGGGCGGGGGAGCGGCCATCGCCTCTTCGACCTCGTACGGCACGATCGAGATCAGCGAGACGCCGACGAGCAGCGCCCCGATCCCGGTCAACGCACGATCGAGGCGGAGCACCCGGACCGTCGACATGCGCCATGCGGCGAGGACTCCCAGCCACACCAGCAGCCAGCCGAATGCAACCAGCAGGTCGCTCGGCGTGCCGAACAGCTTCAGCACGTGGCCGTACATCAGCACGCCGAAGATCGCCGGGGTGACGATGAGCGCCGATCGCGCACGCATCCCGAACACGATGGCGAGGGCGAGCGTGGCGATCGCGGCCAGCCCGATCACGAAGACGAGCGGCTGGGCGACGTCCTCGGGCGGGACCTCGCCCAGGTTCTGCGACCACAGGAACAGGACGGGGTAGGCGGCGAACAGCGGCGGATGGATGCCCCCGAGCCAGCCCGGCCCCGCCGCGCGAGCGGCGATGCGGCGAAGCGTGTTCAGCTGGGGAGCCTCCAGGCTGCTCGAGACGGCCACGGTCCGGCCGGGGCAGGCGCGATGATAGCCGGGAGGGCTACGAACCGCGCTGTCGGGTCATGGCGGAAACTCGAGCGGTTCCGGCTTTCCACGGGTGAAGCTGTCGTCGGGGAGCAGCGGCAGGGTGGTGCCGAAGTAGGCGTTGAACAGGAGCCGGAACGTGTTCACCGACGAGATCTGCGGATAGAGGCCGATGTCCCGCCCATCGGGGACGTACCAGGCGTTGAGGATCGAGAACTTGATCTCTCGCTCCACGGGCGTCGCGGTCGTCCAGTCGATCCCGGTGTTCCCGCCGAGGCCCGCGGGGTAGGGTCCCTCGTCCGATTGCACGATGATCAGTGGGCGCTCGCTCTCCGGACGGTCGAGCAGGTGGTCGACGATGGCGAGCAGGCGCTTGTTCGTGTACATCAGCTGGTGTTCCCAGCGTTCGGCCCGGCTCGTTCGCGATAGCTGGGCGTCGGAGATGAAGTCGCCATCGGCCTCGAAGATGTACGGAGGGTGGGGTAGCAGCACGTGACCGAAGACGAACTCGGGGCCGGGACGGTCGGGCAGGTGCTCGAGCAGGTCCAGTTCCCTGGTCGTCCAGTCGTAGCGCAGCTCGTTGGGCGCTCCGGCGACCCCAACGCGCCGCAGGATAGCGGGCAGGGCGGTCGACTCGAGGAACGCCCTTCCGAAGTCCGACGTGGTGTCGTGCTGAAAGGTGAAATCGGCCAGGGCGTTGGTCCGCGTCCCGTCGAAGTCGGCCCCAACGTGGACGTAGTAGTAGCCGCGCGCCTTGAGGAACCGGGCGACGTTGCTGTTCCTGATTCGGCTGTAGGGCGCGCTCGTGTCCGTGGTCCCGAGCACCTCTTCCGCGCGGCCGCGCCCGTCGAGCAGTTCGGCGCTCATCGTTGAATTCAACGAGAAGGTGGTCTTCTGGTAGTTGGCGCGGCTGCGGTCGGCGAGATAGAAGCCACGCGCGCGAAGCTCGTCGTAGAGGGGGTTCTCGATGTCGAAGCCGAGCTCGATCGATCGTTGGCCGGGGTAGCGGTCGAAGACCAGGTAGTAGATGTCCGGTGCGTCGGTCGAGGGTTGGGGATCACCGGCGACCGATGCCGTCGGTCCTGGCGCCGAGGCGACCGCGAGATCCACCTGGTGGGGCAGGATGACGGTCAGGGGCACGATCAGGAGCACCACCGCGAACAGGTTCAGCGCCCGCGTCGCGGGCGCGAGCCAGCGGCCGATCCGCCAGACAGCCAGCAACGCGACGCTGATGACGATCGTCCAGCCGATCAGCTGGATGCCCCGCCCGATCCCGCGACCAGCCAGCAGTTCCGTGGCATGCCCGTAGCCGAGCAGGGCCACGAGCCCGACGGTCAGAACGAGTGCCGCGCGCCGGACATCGCCCATCAACAGACCGAGTCCGAGGAGCACGACGGCGATCGCCGCGATCACGATCGCGAGGACAGGGAGCACGTCCGCGAGCTCGGTCTCCTCGAGGTTGACCGAATAGAGGAACAGGACGAAGTAGCTTCCGACAAGGAGTGGATAGAACGGCCAGGGGCGGGCGTGGAACAGCGACGCGGACCCGCGGCTGACACCCGCCGAACGCGCGGCAATCCGGCGAAGCGTCTTCAGCTTGGGGGCCTCCTGGTTGCTCGGAACGGCCGCGGGACGGTCGCGGGCAGGTCCGATGATAGCGTCGCTGTCGGTTCCTGCCCGGACGGCGGGCACCACGAACAGTCGCTAGGATTGCGGCCGTGCCACCGAACCTGATCGAGCGACGGATCTCGCTCGTCGCGACGATAGGGGCGGTCGTCGTCTTCCTGTTCTTCGCCCTGATCGCGCCGGCCGGCTTCCCGAGCTTCGACGAATGGAAGTACTTCGGGATCGGCTACAACATCTGGGCCGGCCGCGGCATGACGACCGTCTTCGGCGGGGAGTTCCTGCTCCACGGTCCCATCTGGTCCGCCGTCGTCACGCTTCCGCATGTCCTCTTCGGCACCGATTCAGCGGCGTGGGGGCGGATCCTCAACGGCCTGTCCGGTGCCACGATCGTCGGCCTGTCGGCGTGGTTCGGCTGGCGCATCCGGCCCGCCGCGGGTGCCCTGGCGGCCATCGCCCTGGTCGGCTTCCTGTATCTCCACGATCAGAGCCGGACGGCGCGCCTCGACGTCCCCGCGGCCGCGTTCGCGCTGCTCTACGTGGCGGTCGGGATCGAGGCCATCAGGCGCAACTCGGTGCGCTGGGCCATCGGCGCAGGTGCGCTCTTCGCGTTCGGGTTCGTCATCAAGGAGATCGACCTCCCGTTCATCCCGATCCCGTTCTTCGTGACCGTGCTGTGGGGTACCTCGTGGCTGGTGATCGGGCGGATCAGCGCGTGGACCGTGCTGACGGCGTCGATCGGCGTGTCGTGGTGGTTCCTGCTGTACGCCGCGGAGACGGGCCGGGTCTACCGCGCCGAGACGCCGGCCTGGACCCTCGTCCCGCTTGCCCTCGGCATCCTTGCGCTGGTCGTCATCGGCCTGACGGCCGGGCGTCTCGCCGAAACGCGACCGCTCGCGCGAGTCGTCAGCGACGATCGCATCGCCCGGCGTGACTGGACCATCCGCTGGGTCGTGGGCCTGGGCGGCGCGCTGGCCTGGGCGGGGGCGCAGCTGTTCGCCTACAGCAAGACGGCGCGCCTGAAGGGCGGCCCGATGATCACGCCCCAGCAGCTGGACCTGTACGCGGACATGTGGTTCAAGCCGTACTGGGCCGGCGTCCTGGTCGCGGGCGTCGGCCTCGCGCTGTCGCTGGTCGCGCTGGCCGCGTACTGGCGCCGCCCCGAGCGGCGGCCGATGCTCGACCTGTTCATTGCCAGCATCTGCGGCGCGTCACTGGTCATTTTCGTCGTCGGAGTAGGGGAGCCGCCGCGCAACTATCTCGCCCAGGTCGCGCTGGCCGCGCCGCTGATGGCGATCGGCTGGATCTGGGCCGTCGAATGGTTCCTCGGCGAGCGCCGGGCATGGATCACGGTGCCGCTGGCCACCGCCGGCGGGGCCGTCGTCGCGGCGTTCATCGCATGGCGTCTGCGGCTCGACCCGCTCCCGCTGGTCGTTGTCGCCGGTGCCCTGACCGGCTTCGTCATCGGCTGGATCCCCACGCTCGGTCCTCGGGTCGCGCGGGACGGGTGGTCATGGTCACGACCGGTGACCGTGGCCACGATCCTCGTGCTGTCGCTCGGGATCGCGTCTGCGGCACTCGGCGTCGAAGTGTTGCGGGCCCGGCCCACGGCCAGCGGTCCGGCGCGCAATGCGGCGATCACCACCGTCGACGAGTGGGTTCGCGAGCACGTCCCCGCCGGGTCGCACCTCGCGTTCGGCTCGTTCCTCGGCTACGAGATGGCGCTCACCCTCAGCGATTCGTACGAGGTGTCGCACGCGCGGCACGGCAATGTGGTGGCCTCGCTGACCGCCCCGGACGGCATCAAGCGTACCGGCGAGCAGCCGAGCGACGACTGGCTGGCGATCGATACGGCGCCCCGCAACGTGAGCGAGTTCCAGGCCTTCCGCGGCGGCTGGCTCGTGCGCGACCTCGTCACCGAGGGCGCGGACTACTGGATCTATACCATCGGCACGGCGACGGCTCCCGAGGCGGTTCTCGCGGCGGCGACGCCCGAACACGGCCTGGAGCAGGTGGCGCACTTCACCTTCCCGATCCAGGAGACCGGCAGGGACATCGACACCTATGTCTTCAAGGTCGATCCCTCGAGGGTCGCGTTCGACCGGAACGTCATGTACATCTCCCCGGACGCGCTCGACCGGATGCTCGGGGTGCTCGAGCGCGATCCCGCCGCTGCCCGCGAGCTGGCCGCGCGACTCGAACCGCAGGTCAGGATCGTGCCTGCGTCGCCCCGGGACGGGGAGCTGATGGAGCGGTTACGCCGCCTGGCCACGAGTTGAACGGGCCCGGTTCCAGGTGATTTGACGCCCCGGAATCAGGCAGATAACAATACGCGCGACCGCGAACCGCGCCGCACCCGAGGGACACGCCCATTCAGGCCGAGCCGACCACGCAGGGGGAGCCCCGCTGGCATCGCCAGCCCCATGTTCGACGACTCCTCCGGGCACTCCTCAGTCCCTCGAAGTTCGCGCTCGTCGGCATCTTCGGGATCTTCGTCAACCAGGCGGCGCTGTTCGCCCTGGTCGAGATGTTCGGCGTCCACTACCTCCCGGCGGCGGTCCTCGCCTCGCAGGTGTCGACGCTCAACAACTTCGTCCTGACCGAGCTGTGGGTGTTCCGCGACCGGGACACGCCCGGTCACGTCATCTGGCGCTACCTGACCTTCAACCTGCTCAACATGGCCACGCTGCTGGTGCGCGTGCCCGTCCTGTACATCCTCACCGACCTCGCCGGCGTGTACTACCTGATCTCGAACTTCGTGGCGATCGGGATCACGTTCGGCATCCGCTATCTCGTGGCCGACAACTGGATCTGGGCCGGCCGCGACCGGCGTGACCAGAAGCCGATCGAGGGCTGGTTCCAGTACGACGTCCATGGCGTCGTCCGGATCATCTCGACGGTCCACCTCCCGGAGCTGGCGGCGTTCAACGTCGCGCACAAGGTGGAACCCGACATCGTCATCCGGCGCCGGTTCATCGGGGGCCGGCCGCGCTTCCGCGTCGCCAATTGGCGCGACGAGGAGGGCACGATCCGCTACCGCGAGCACTTCGGGCCGCTGTCGGCGGCGTTCGACGTGCGCATCGGCGAGCGGATCGAGCTCGACGCGAACTGGCTGCTGACGTGGTCGCACCACGTCCTCTACACGAACATGGTCGAGCCGCTGCTGCGGTTCGTGCTGGTCGACCGCGAATACGTGCTGCTGCATTGCGCGGCGATCGACGCGGAACGTGGGGCGGCGATCATGTCGGCCCAGACCGACACCGGCAAGACGAGCACGGTCCTGCGCCTGCTGATGGCGCATTCGTGGGGCTTCATCTCCGACGACATGGCGATCCTGACACCCGCCGGGGAGATCCTCAGCTATCCCAAGCCGATGACCCTCTCGTCGCACACGATGGCCGCGGTCAACGACCAGGTGCTGCCGTGGGCCGACCGGTTGATGCTCGCCATCCGCTCGCGCGTGCATTCGAAGGAGGGGCGCTCCGCCGGCCACGCCCTGGGCCGGTTGAACGTGCCGATCGTGACCATCAACGCCTGGGTCCAGCTGCTCGTGCCCCCGCCGAAGTACCACGTCCAGTCGCTGATCGACTGCGATCTCAGTGAGCGTGCGCCCATCGACTCGGTGATCCTCATGGAGCGCGGCACGCCGCCGCTGGCCGAGGAGCCGGACTTCGCGTTCACGATCGAGCGGCTCATCGAGAACACCGACGACGCCTACACGTTCCCGCCCTTCGCCACCTTCGCACCGCTCATCGAGATCAACGGCCGCGGCTACGCCGAGCTTCGGACGCACGAGCTCGAGCTGCTCACGTCATCGGTCCGCGCGGCGCGCCGGTCGCGCGTGCGGGTCGTGGGGCATTCCTGGTCCGAGATCATCCCGACCCTGCTGGATCGCGCGTCGAGCGACCTGCCGCCGAGCGTCCTGGAGGTGGCGGCGCGCTCCGACGACGACGCGCCGGCCCGGTCGGCGGCGACGATCCAGCCGGCAACGCCCGACGCGACCGCCGGCGCGCCCGCGCAGGAGCCGCCGGTGGTCGGGGTAGGTGGCGGGGGACGCCGGTCCAGCCGGCCGTAGGGGTGTCCCGCCACCCGACCCGCCGACAATCGACGGCTGCGCGACCGTGACCACATCCGGGGTGGGCGATCGGTCCGAGTCCGATGGCGCCGGCCTCTTCGCCGACCGCATCGTCGCGTCGAACGCGGAGCGACGCGCGGCGCTGCTCGTCATCGGCGCCGCGGTCGTCGTCTTCCTGCTCGCGCTCGCGATCGCGCCCCCGACGAACCCCACGTATGACGACGCGAAATACGTCGGCATCGGGCGCAACGTGCTCGACGGCAACGGCCCGCGCAACGTCTTCGGGACCATCTTCCTCAAGCACTCACCGGTGTGGCCGGTGCTCATCGTCCTCCCCGAGCAGCTCGCCGGCATCCATCCGATGGCCGTCGGTCATTTCCTCAACGCGCTGTCGGGCGTCGCCATCATCCTGATGGTCGGGCTCCTTGGCTGGCGCGTCCGGCCCGCGCTCGGCGGTCTCGGCGCCGCCACCCTGGTCGGCCTCCCGTACGTCAGCGACATCGGACGGACGGCCGGCATCGACCTGCCGTCGATCGCCATCACCTTCGGCTACCTGCTGGTGGGGTTCGCCGCGGTCCGTCGCAATTCGCTGCCGCTGGCGGCGCTGGCCGGGCTCCTGTTCGGGCTGGGGTTCGTCATCAAGGAGACCATCCTGCCCTTCGCCCCGGTCCCGTTCCTCGCGGCGATCGTGTGGGACGTCCCGTGGCGGTCGATCCTTCGCACGGCCGGGGTGACCGTCGCGCTGGCGGCGATCGGCTGCGGATGGTGGTTTGCGATGTACGCGGGCTACACGGGCGAGGTGTATCGCGTCGGGTACCCGGCCTGGACGCTCACCCCGGCCGCCATCGCGATCGCCTTGTTCGTCGTGCTGGCGCTGGCTGCCGAGCCCATCGCGCGCAGGTTGCCGGCCGGCGCCCGGTCGGCGGCCGCTCGCTCGAGGGTCCCGGCCGTCGCGCGCGACCACGGCCGCTCCATTGCTGCCTGGAGCCTGACCATCGCCTGGGTCATCGTCCTGCTGTGGATCTTCAACGGGACCACCAAGCTGCAGGGGGCCGGCCTGTTCAACCTCACCCAGATCCGCTCGTATGTGACCGACATGCTGCGGCCGGTCAGCCAGGCGTTCGCCCTGGGCGTCGGCACGGTCCTGGTGTTCGCCTCGCTCGTCCGCGACCCGGCCAGTATCGGCCGGGAAGCGCGGGCGTTGCTCCTGGCCGTCGTGTGCGGGATCCCGCTGGTGTGGCTCGTGGTGGGCGTCGGCGAGGCGCCCCGCCACTTCATCGGCGAGATGGCGCTCCTCGGCCTGGCGGGCTGGATGGGCTGGATCGATGCGGCCCATCGGGTCGTGATCCGGCGGGACCGCGTCGCGCTCGTGCTGGCCATCGGGGCAGGCGCCGTCGCCTTTGCCACGGTCGGGCTCGGCGTCCTGCGCCAGTACGGCAGGATCGGGCTGCTCGGCGGGGCCGCCGGCCTGATCGTCGTGCTCGTGGTCGCGCTGGGCGCCGTCATCTGGCTCGAGCGGCGCGGCCGGCTGCGGTTCGCCGGCCCGGCGCTGCTCCTGGCGATCGTGCTGGTGCTGTCCACGGGGATCACCCTCGGGCGGGCGAGCACCATGCGCGGCACGGTCGATTCGGTGGAGACCGAGGTGACGGAGCGCGCGGTCGACTGGATCGGTGACAACCTTCCGCCGGGCAGCGTCGTCGGCATCGGGCCGTACCTCTCGATGGGGACCGCGATCGATCTGCCGGCCGGCTATCGGGCGGTCATGATCCGCCACTTCCTGGCGATCGGCGACCCCTCGGCGCCGCTCGGCCTGCGGGCGGGAGCGGGCAGCGAGGATTACGACTGGATCGCGGTCGACGTGGCACCCGGCAAGGCCAACCAGTTCCTGGTGTACGAAGCCGGGCGCTTCAGCAGGGCGGTCGAGGCGAACCATCCCGCGGTCTACGTCTTCAACCTCACGCGCGACCGGTCGGCGCTGTCGGTGCTTGGTGCGCTGACCGAGGACAACGGCTTCGAGGAGGTCGCGTCGTGGAGCTATCCGGCCGGCTCCGACACGATCGAGACGCACATCTTCCGGATCGACGAAGAGCGCTTCGCGATCGACCCCGACAAGCTGTTCATCTCGCCCGAGGCGCTCGATCGCCTGGCCGGCATGCTGGAGCGCGAGCCGGGGCAGGGGAGTCGGGCGGCTGCCGGGCTGCTCTCGCGGATCGTTCGCCCGGCCGACGGCTCGCTCGACGCGGGCCTGGCCCGCCTGGAGGCCCTCGCCGGCGGTTGACGCCGGGCATGCCGCCGCATGATCACGGCGGGAACACGAGCGGTTCGGAACGGCCGCGGCTATAGCTCTCGTCGGGCAGCAGCGGCAGGTCGGTGTCGAAGTAGGCGTTGAACAGCAGCCGGAACGTGTTCACCGAGCTGATCGCGGGATAAAGGCCGATGTCGCGTCCGTCCGGGACGTACCACGCATTGAGGATGTTGTACTTGATCTCCCGGTCCTCCGGGGTTGCGCTCGTCCAGTCGTGCCCGGTCGCGTCCCCGAACCCAAACGGGTAAGGGCCTTCGTCGGCCTGGACGATGACGATCGGGCGTGATCCTTCGGGTCGGTCGAGCAGGCGGTCCACGATGTCGAGCAGTCGCCGGTTCGTGTACGCGAGCTGGTTCGCGAACTGCTCGGACTCGCTCAGCCGCGAACGTTCGGGGTAGGGGATGAAACCGCCGTCCGCGTCGAAGATGTACGGGGTATGCGGCAGGAGGACGTGGGCGAACACGAACTCCGGCCCCGGACGGTCGGGCAGGCGCTCGAGCTGGTCCAGCCCCCACGTGGTCCAGTTGTAGCGCCGCTCCCAGTGCAATTCAGCCAGCCCGACGCGGCGGAGGATGCGTGGCAGGGCGGTCGAGTCGAGGAATGCGGCTCCGAAGTCGGACAGGTTGTCGTATTGGGGATTCACGTCGGCCAAAGGGCTGGTGCGCGTCCCGCTGAAGTCGGACCCGAGATGGATGTAGAAGTAGCCGCGCGCCTTCAGGAAGCGCGCGACGTTGCTGTTCTGGATGCTGCTGTAGGGACCGCTGGTGTCGGCCTTCCCGAGCACCTCGTCGTCGCGGCCGCGACCGTCGCGCAGCGTGGCACTGAGGGTGGAGCCGAGGGAAACGCTGGTTCGCCAGTAGTTGGCGTGGCTTCGCTCGGCGACGTAGAACCCGCGCGCTCGCAGGTCGTCGTACAGCGGGTTCTCGATCCCCGATTGCAGGTCCATGGAGCGCGGCCCCGGATACCGATCCCACACCAGGTAGTAGATGTCCGGGGTATCGGATTGCGTGGGATCCGCGCCAGGGCCGGCCGAAGGCGACCCTCCCAACGGATTGGCGGCGATCAGGCCGAACTGGAACGGCACGATCGCGATCAGCGGGACGGTCACCAACACGACGGCGAAGACGTTCAGCGCCCGCGTCGCCGGCGCGAGCCGGCGCCGGGTCCGCCAGGCGACCAGCCAAGCGAGCGCCACCGCGACCAACCAGCCGACTTGCTGCGCGAACGGGCCAATGCCGCGGGGAGCCAGCACGTCGAGGACGTGCCCGTAGCCGAACAGGGCCACCACCGTCGCGCTCAGCCCGAGGGCCGCCCGCCGGATATCGCCGACCAGCAGGCCGAGCGCCAGCAAGGCTGCGCCGATCGAGACGACGACGATCAGCAGGACCGGCAGGACATCGCCGAGCTCGGTCTCCTCGAGGTTGACCGAGTAGAGGAACAGGACGAAGTAGGCACCGGCGAGGAGGGGATGGAACGGCCACGGCCGGGCACGCAGAAGCGACCCCGGTCGGCGGCCGAGCCCTGGGCCACTCTGATCCTTCGCCATGACGCCCCTCAACGCCCTCGCGCATCATATGCATCGGGAATTGGACGCCGTCTCGTGCATGAAGTGGCACCGCGTCGTGGTGCAGAGGGCTCGGGTGGTTGGCGATCCGCGTGCTGACGTGGTCGCACCACGTCCTGTACACGAACATGGTCGAGCCGCTGCTGCGCTACGTGCTGGCCCAGAGCGGAAACGCGTCGGGTGGTCGTGCACCACTGCGCGGTGCCTCCGTGAACTCAGCAGTTGGGCGCATGCCGTCACTCCTTGACGACGGTGCTACCGTCTGCACATGACACGTGTGCAGGTCCAGCTCGCCGACGAAACGGCACGAGCTCTGCGATCGCGGGCGAAACGCGCGGGACGACCGGTCGCTTCCCTCGTGCGTGATGCTGTCGACGCATGGCTCGAGGCCGACGCGCGACGCGATGCTCGCGATCGCGCCATGCAGTCGATCGGCGGATTTCATTCCGGCCTCGGTGATCTTGCCGAGGAGCATGACCGATACCTGGCTGACGAGGATCGATGAAGGTCTTCGTCGATACGTCGGCGCTCCTCGCGATCCTGGACGAGGATGACCGCCACCACCCGGAGGCAGCAGCGGTCTTCCGTTCGCTCCTGACCGGTGGTGTCGAGCTCGTTACGTCCAACTACGTCGAGGTCGAATCAGCGGCGCTCGTCCGGCGCCGCCTCGGCGCTCCAGCGGCCCTGGAGCTGGCGGACGGCATCCTGCCGACGATCAAGACGATCTGGGTCGATGAGCCGCTCCATCGAGCGGCGCTCGCAGCCCATCGCGCCTCCGCATCCGTCTCACTCGTCGACCAGGTCAGCTTCGAAGTGATGCGTCGTCAGGGGATCGTGACCGCCTTCGCGTTCGATTCCGATTTCGACGCGCAAGGTTTCCATCGCGCCGTTGCGGCCAGTGAAGGGCAGGGGAGACGCCTGAGCGAGCTGCGGCCCCCCTATTCCACCGCTGACGACCAGCCTTCCGACCTCGTCAGCGTCGCAGAGATCGCTTTTCGCGCCGGCCGGTCCGTCAATACGGTCCAATCGTGGCGCCGCCGCCGCCCTGACTTTCCGGCGCCCGTCGCGTCGTTGGCGACCGGGCCGGTCTGGACCTGGCCCGTCGTCGAGCATTGGATCAGCAATCGCCCCGCGCCAGGCCGCGGTGCTCGCATCGTGAGCGCCCTGCGGACTTCCAAGTCCGACGTGACGATGTCAACGGACGAGATCATGGCGCTGACGCGCGGCGAGTGACTCCAACCGCTTCATGGGTAAGACGCTGCTATCTGCACCGCAGGTCAATGTCGTCGACGCAGCGTTCTGCGCAGCCGATACAACTTCCGATAAGGTGAGTTATGTCTGCGACCCCCTCGGAGCGGAGTCAGAGCTCTGCCTCGCCCGAAGTGTCGAAGAGCCGAGACATGAAGGCGCTGAGGTCCGCGCCTTCGCGCTGCTGGAGGACGGCTCGGTAGAGGGTCTCGGTGCGCAGAAGCGCAATCCTGCCTTGTTCCGAAGCGACTCGGCGGACATTGTCCGGGAACCATGCCTCGCGGTCAGATGGCGGAAGGTTTCTCCAAGCACAGACGAC
>DASTYU010000253.1:0-8168 GCA_035764655.1 Candidatus Limnocylindrales bacterium | reverse complement strand
CGTCAAGGGCAGTTCGACGTCGTCGGCCCCGAAGCCCAAGCCGACCCCGACTCCAACTCCGAGCCCGACGCCTCAGCCAGGTGCGCCCGGCGTCGACGCCCAGATCATCGACTTCTCGTTCTCGCCAGGCGACCTGTCGATTCCGGTCGGCTCGACCGTGACGTGGCGCAACTCCGGGGAGGCGCCACACACCGTGACGGCCGACGACGGCTCTTTCGATTCGGACATGATCGGGGCCGGCGGCTCGTGGGCCCGGACGTTCCAAGCGGCCGGGACGTTCGCCTACCTCTGTGCCTATCACCCGGACATGGCTGGCGTCGTCACAGTGACCGCGACGTCCGCCGGGGCGGCACCAGCGGCGGTCCCGGCCGCGTCGAGCCCGCCCGGACCTGCGCCCGAGACGACGGCGGTCGCTGCTCGGACCGCCGGCGCCGACGGCGAGCTCCTGGTCCGGGTCGGCATCGTGGGCCTGCTGATCGGTGGCGCGCTGCTGCTCTTCGTCCGCGCCGTCGGCGGCTCGGCCGGGCGGGAGGAGGAGCTAAGCGCCAGGTAAGCGGTCACGGTCATCGTGCGTCGATGCATGAAGGCCGACTCGGCAGCGCGATCCGGATGGTCCGCCAGCGGCGGCGGTGGACGCAGGCCGATCTTGGTGCGCGGGCGGGCGTGTCCAAATCGACGATCAGCCGGATTGAGCGCGGACACGTCCGTTCACTGAGCGTGGCGACGATCCAGGAGGTTGCCGGCGAACTCGACATCCGCGTCGACCTGGTGCCGCGTTGGCGATCGGGCGACCTCGACCGGATGCTGAACCGCCGCCATTCGAACCTCCACGAGCTCGTGGCGCGCTGGTTCGGGGAAATGGTGCCCGACTGGGTCCTCGCGCCCGAGGTCTCGTACTCGATCTACGGCGAGCGCGGCGTGATCGACATCCTCGCCTGGCACCCTGGTCGCAGAGCCCTGATGATCATCGAGCTGAAGACCGACATCGTCGATGTCAACGACCTGGTAGGAGCGGCGGACCGGCGTAAGCGCCTCGCCCGGACGATCGTCGCGGACCGCGGGTGGGATCCGGCTTCGGTTTCCGTCTGGGTGATCGTCGCTCCCAGTCGAACGAACCGACGCCGGATCGCCGCGCATGAGGCGATGCTCCGCGCGGCGTTCCCCGCGGACGGCCGAACGATCAGGGCGTGGCTGCGGAACCCGGTCGAGTCCCTCGCCGCCCTGTCCATCTGGCCAAATTCCCATGCAGGGAAACTTGGGCCAGGTGTGAGCCCGGTTCGGCGCGTCAGACCGGCTCGAAACAGCTGATTTCGGGACAAATTCTCACTGGGTGGGAATCTGGCCAGAGTACGAACGCCGAAGTTGGCCTAAGTGCCCACGGGTGGGAATTTGGCCACGAACGGCGCCGAGGGCCGCGAGACGGCCGCTACCGGCAGTGCCAGCCGCAGTCGACGATCAGGTCGACCCCGTTGACCGCCGTGTTCTCGAGCAGGAACACGGCCGCGTCCACGATCTCGTCCATCTGGGCAAGCCGGCCGAGTGGCGATTCGGACTCGTAGCGCGAGATGGCGGCTGGCTTCTCCGCCCAGTACGGGCTGTTGCCCACGACGCCCGGGTGGATCGAGTTGACGCGCGCCGGCCGGAGCTCCTCGACCAGCGTGCGGGTCAGCCCGACGACGCCGCCGTTCACCGTGGTCACCGTCGTCGAACCGGGGTACGGCCGCTCCTTGGCCATGCCCCCGAACAGCACCACCGAGGCATTCGGGGTGAACCGCTCGCGCAACGCGGAGATCACCGCGGTGTAGCCGACCAGCTTGAGCGTCACGAGCCGGATCGCGCGGTCGATGTGGTAGTCGGCGACCGTGTTCTGGTCGCGGTCGATCGCGACGAGCGCCAGCCGCGACACCGGGCCGATGTCGGCCAGGAAATCCTTGATCTTGTGCGGCCGCGCCAGGTCGAAGGCGATACCGCGCACCGAACCCGAACCGCCCGAGCCCGCGACCTCGGCTACGGCGTTGTCGACGTTCTCCTGGTACTGCCCGGTGAGGACCACCTCCCGGCCCTGGGCCGCGTAGTGCTTGACCATCTCCAGCCCGATCGCCCGCGTCCCGCCGACGATCACGACCGCTCCGTCTTCAGCCATCACTCCTCCTCGAACCGCTTCCAGACCGGCACCCAGCGATAGGCATGGCGGCCAGGCGGTTGCGGTGCCTGGGTCTCGATCCAGCGCACGCGGCCCGGACCGTTGTTGTAGAAGCCGTGCACGGCGCCGACGCCGGCGAACACCACGTCGCCGCCGCGGATCGCGTAGACCGTGCCGTCGAGCTCGGCCTCGCACTCTCCGTCGAGGAAGAAGTACGCCTCCTCGAACGGGTGGTCGTGCTGCTGGGCCGAGCCGCCCGGCTCGTAGTCGACGGTGAACATCGTCAGCAGCTCTGCTCCGAAGACGCGATCGATCAGCATCTTCACCGAGATCCCGCTGTACACGATGAGCGCCGTATCCATCCCGGCCGACGCACGCCCGCGGGCGGGTTCGTTGAGCCGGAGCGCTTCGGCCTGTGGCGGCGTGCCGTCGTAGTGGCCGACCCAGCGCAGCGTCGGCCCGAACACGGGTCGGGCTCCCCGCGCATCGAGGTCGCCGACGGATGGCGGCTCCTTCTCGAAGAACGTGTCCTTGCGGCCGGCGTCGGGCGCCAGACGCTGCGGCGTGTTCATCGACATCCAGCGGACCGCCTCGTCCCTCGCGTTCGCCAACGTGTGACGGACGCCGATCGGGACCAGCGCGAAATCGCCCTTGTGCAGCCGGTGGACGGTGCCGTCGATCTCGAGCAGCAGCTCGCCGGCGAGCACGTAGAGCGACTCCTCGAACGAGTGGAAGTGGCGGGCGATCCAGCCGCCGGCCCCCAGCGACCCGATCGCGAGCTCGGTGTGGACGGCGCCCTGCTCGGGTCCGACGACGACAGCCCGAGCGAGCCCCGACGCCGTCGCCGAGGACGGCTGGGGCGTGGCCACGAGGTCCCAGTCGACGCGAGCGACGTAGTGCACCACTAGCGCGATACCTCCTCGGAGCGGTGGGGCGTGCCCTGGGCCGGTCCCAGGTCGGCCGGGCCGCGGCCGAGCACGAACCAGATCGCGTGGACCGGTTCGTCGCCGGCACAGAACAGCCGGTGTGGTCGGCCGGAGTCGAACGCGACCGCGTCGCCCGGCCCGAGCAGGTACTCGTCGAACCCGATGTTGACGCCGAGCGTACCGCTCAGGATGTAGCCCCATTCCTGGCCGCCGTGGCGCTGGAACTCGTGTTCGGGGCCAGACGCGCCGCCGACTTCGTAGGTCACGTACAGGAAGTCGACATTCGGCAGCGAGGCGGTGGTCAGCCGTTCCCACACGACGCCGGACGCGAGGCGGATCGACTTTCGGTCCGTGGACCGCTGGACCGGCCCGGCCGGCATCGTGGCGCCGCTCAGCTCCTCGGGCGGGGCGGTCGGCGGGGGTGCCTTCGACGGTCGGCGGGCGTCGGCGTAGACCAGCTCGTCGAGCGAGATGCCGAGCTCGGTCACGATCGCGTAGAGCGTGCTGACCGAGGGCTTGGCCCGGCCCGTCTCGACCTGGGAGATCAGGCTGGGCGAGACCCCGAGCCGCTCGGCGAGGCCGCGCAGCGACAGGCCGCGCGCCTGGCGCGCCTCGCGCAGACGGTCGCCCATCTCGCCGTACTCGAGCCCGGCCCCGTTTCCGCTGCTGCGGCTCGCGCTGTTGCGGCTCACGAATCCTCCCCTCGCGGTTCGGCCAGGTTGGGCTGGGCAAGCCGGCCGCCGGCCCGCTTGCGGATGCGCTCCGCCGACTCGTTCGCGTCGCGCATCAGCTGCGCGGCATCGATGCCGACGAGCCGCCCGTCGCGCTTGACGAACCGGCCGCCCACGAGCACAGCGTCCACGTTGGCCGGCGTGACGGACCGTACGATGGCCGACTCCACGGCCGCCACCGGCCCGACGTTGAGGTCGCCGGCGCGAACCAGAAGGATGTCTGCCGCCTTGCCCGGCGTCAGCGAACCGACCTGATCGCCGAGCCCGAGCGCCCGGGCGCCGGCGATCGTGCCAATCTCGAGCGCGCGCCGGAAGGTCAGGGCGGGGAGGGCAGCGCTCGGCGAGCCTTCCCACGGGATGCCCATGTTCCAGGCGACGTTCATCGCCTGGAACAGGTCGACGGGGCAGATCGACGTCGCGTCGATCGAGAACGACACGTCGACGCCGTCGGCGAGGAACGACAGCAGCGCAGCCCGCGCGTCACCCGCGTCGCCGAGGCGCATCTCGGAGTGGACCGAGTAGCTCAGCGGCGTCCCGGTGCGTGCCATCGCGGCGCGGTCCTCCGGGCGAGCAGCGAGGAAGTGGGCGATCAGGAAGTCCGGCCCGAGGTAGCCCTTGCGCTCGAGGTCCGTGGCGTCCACCGCGGTGGACCCGCCCTGCACGGTATGGATCGCGGCCGGCAGGCGGCGTGCCTTGACCTCGGCCATCTCGGCATCGAACACCGCCATGCTGCCGAGGTCGGGCCCGCGCAGGTTGACCCCGAGATGGACCCGGCCGCCGAAAGCGTCGCGCCCGCCGCCGAACCACTCGCCACGGACACGGTCGATATCGGTGAAGTCGAGCGGGGTGTCGACGTCGAGGAAGTCGATGTGGCCGTACGCGTAGCGGGCTCGTGCCGGGACGTCCCGGTGGGCCGACAGCTCGGCGTCGGCGTGGGCCGGTGAGCGCGTGTTGTGCGACCAGTTGTGGACCGTGGTGATCCCGGCATTCAGGGCCTCGGCGAGGCCCAGCGAGACGCTCCGGTAGAAGTCGTCCGGCTCGTAGTGCGCCGACGTCGCCCACTTCGCCGGGAAGTACTCGAAGTCCTCGGTGATGAAGTTGCGCCCGAGCGAGCTCCACATGTGCCAGTGCGTCTCCACGAGGCCGGGCATGACGATCATCTGCGAGGCATCGATCGTCTCGGCGTCGCCGCCGGACGCCGCCAGGCCGCGCCCGACCTCCGCGATCCGCCCGTCCCGGACGAGCACATCGGCATCGAGCAGCGTGCCGATCGACGGATCGACGGTGACCACGGTCCCACCGCGGAGGAGCAACTCCCCGTTCACAGGCCCACCAACTGCGCGATCAACGGTTCGTTCGAACGGAGCGCCTCGGGCTCGCCGGTCCACGACAGCACGCCGCCGTCGCCGATGACCGCCACTCGATCGGCAACCGACAGCGCGAGGTCCACGTTCTGTTCCGCGAGCAGCACCCCGTGGCCGCGTCCCCGGACGTCGCGGATCCGCTCGCCGACCTGCCCGACGACGGCCGGCGACAACCCCTCGGACGGCTCGTCCATGATGATCAGGTCCGGGTTCGCCATCAGCGCCCGGCCGATCGCGAGCATCTGCTGCTCGCCGCCGGACAGCGTTCCCGCGCGCTGCTTCGAGCGCTCCCGCAGCCGGGGGAACAGCTCGTAGACCGTGCCGATGTCCCACTCGTCGCGGCCGCGCGTTCGCTGGGCGATGCGCAAGTTCTCCTCGACCGTCAGCGAGGCGAACACGCGGCGGCCCTGGGGCACGATGCTGATCCCGGCGCGGGCCACGTCGTGGGCGGCCAGCGCGCCGATGTCGGTCCCGCGGAAGCGCACCGTCCCCGCCGTTCGGGCTGGCGGTCGCAGCCCGCACACGGTTCGCAGCAGCGTCGTCTTGCCCATCCCGTTGCGTCCCAGCAGGGCAACCACCTCCCCTTCGCCGACGGTCAGCGACACGCCGTTGAGGACCCGCGCCGAGGCGTAGCCGGCCTCGAGGTCGACGAGCTCAAGCATCGCTGACCGCCCGGCCCAGGTACACGGCCTGGACCGTCTCGTCGCGCCGGACGTCGTCCGGGGTGCCCGACGCGATGACCTTCCCGTTGTGCATGCACAGCACCCGGTCGGCCAGACCGAGCGCCAGCGACATGTCGTGTTCGATGAGGAGCACCGGCAGTGTCCGCGGCAGCTCCTCGAGCATGCGCCGCAGGCGCGAACGTTCGGACATCGCGAGCCCCGCCGCGGGCTCGTCGAGCAGCAGGAGGCGCGGCTCGCTGACCAGCGCCATCGCAACTTCGAGCTGGCGCTGCTCGCCGTGCGACAGGTCCGCCACGCGGTCGCCGGAGCGGTGTTCCAGGCCGACGTGCTCGAGTGCGTCGCGGGCTGCCTCGCCCGGCGCGTCGCCGGCGGACAGCGGCCGCCAGAACCGCCACCGGTCGCGCCCGCGGGTCTGGCTCGCCAGCCTGACGTTCTCGATGACCGTCAGGCCGACGAACAGGTTCGATACCTGGAAGGTCCGGGCGAGGCCCATCCCCGCCCGGTGATGCGCGGGCATCCGCGTCACGTCCCGCCCGAGCAGGTTGATGTGGCCGCCGGACGGCCGCATCTCGCCACAGATCAGGCGGAACAACGTGGTCTTGCCCGCGCCGTTGGGCCCGATGACCGAGACCCGCTCGCCGGCGCCCAGGGTCAGCGAGACCCCGTCGACGGCGACCACGCCACCGAAGCGGCGGCTGATCCCGTCGAGGGCGAGGGCGGGCGGGCCCGGATTCGTCATCGGTTCACTCCCCGCGGCCTACTGGCTCGTGAAGTCGCGGCTGAAGACCGGGTTGGCGAGGAAGGCGTCCTTGCCGTAGGTCCAGAACTGGCTGACGTCCGGAATGGTCTCGTCGACCACGTTCCAGTACTTGCCGTCAGCGCGGGCTTCGACGTGCTCCCGGTTGACCCCGCCGACGATGTTGTTCGTATCGTCGAACGAGATCGGGCCGTAGACGCTGTCGTCGAAGGTCAGACCCTGGGCGGCCTTGACGAAGTTCTCGCCATCGACCTGCCCGCCGGTCGCCTCGAGCGCGCCGGCGATGACCTGCGCCATGAGGTACGAGCCTGCCGCGTACAGCGAAGGAATCTCGTCATAGCGGCTCTCGTATTCCTCGACGAACTTCTTGACCTCGGCCGAATCGGCGCCCTCGGTCCAGTAGCTGAAGCTGATGATCCCGTTGGCCGCCTCGCCCTGGTCGCGCAGCAGGACCTGGTCGGCGAAGCAGCAGTTGCCGACGAGCGGCGTCTCGCCCATTCCGAAGCTGGTCCACGACTCCCAGAACAGGATGGCGTCGGGGCCACCGGCCGAGCCGATGAACACGACGTCCGGCGCCGCGGCCTGGGCCTGCGTCACGTACGTGCCGAAGTCCTGCGTGCCGAGCGGGTGCCAGATCTGCTCCTTGATGGTGCCGCCGGCGCCGGTGAAGCCGGACACGAAGCCGCCGCAGCTCTCCCAGCCGAAGCCGTAGTCGGGACAGATCGTCACGGCTTCCTTGTAGCCCTGGTCGAACGCCCACTTGCCCGCCGGGAAGTTGGACTGGCTGCTGGTGTAGCCGACGCGCAGGACGAGCGGGTTGAACTGGCGCTGGGTGAGGTCGTCCGCTCCGGAGATTTGGAACGACGGGACGCCCTGGCCGGCGACGTAGTCGGCGACCGCGTAGGCGGTGTTGGCCAGGATCGGGCCGGCCGTCATGTCGACGCCGACCTCCTCGACGAGCCGTCGGGCCTTGGTCAGCGCGACCTCGGGATCGCCGGCGTCGTCCTCGTAGACGGTCTCGACGGTGACGCCGCCGGCGGTGGGGCCGTTCTGCTCCCAGAACAGCTCCCAGCCTCGCTGCATGTCCGTCCCCAGCGCCGCCACGAAGCCCGTCGTCGGGGAGATGAATCCGACCTTGACGGTTCCCGCCGCCGGGGCGGCCGACCCGGGGGCGGCACTCTCGGTCTGCGCGACCGCGACGCCCGGGAGCGCCGCGAGCACCCCTGCGAACGCGAGCGTCGCGAGCCTTGCCCCGCGTGGGGCTCGTACCCGTTCCATCCGTTGCTCCTCCTTCCGCTGCAGGCGTGCTAGCGCTCGTCGCCCGAGTCGATCGGGCTCTGCGCCGAACGGCCGACAGCATCCATGGTGACGGGGATGGGCGTCTGCCCGTCCGTCAGGTTTCCGCTCCCCCACCGCCGGCGGAGGAGTGCCTCGAGCTCGCCGACGATGCCTCGCCGTGCGAACAGGACGACCAGGATGAAGATGACGCCGAGCACGGTCGCCCAGCGTTCGACGTAAGTGCTCAGCCAGTACTCCGCGCCGATGACGACCGCGGCACCGACGA
>DASTYU010000252.1:0-27968 GCA_035764655.1 Candidatus Limnocylindrales bacterium | reverse complement strand
TCGAGGTGGACCCAGGGGACCTCGGCGAACTGCTGCAGGAAGAGGGCGCTCTTGACGAGGGAGCCATCGGCCGCGCCGGCATTCTGGAAGTCGGCGTACCAGCTCTCCATGTCAGGGACATAGTCCTCGATCAACGGCAGTTGCCAGTAGCGCTCGCCGGCGAGATCAGCCGCGGCCATCACCTCGTCGTAGAAGCCTTGCGGCTGCCCGAAGGCGCCGGTGACCAGGTTCCCGAGAGCACGTCCGACGGCACCGGTGAGGGTCGCGGTATCGACGATGTGCGTCGCGCCGAGGCGTTCCGCGTACGTCATCGCATCGCCGAGGATCAGGCGGCCCTCGGCGTCGGTGTTGGTGATGTCGACTTTCTTGCCGTTGAGCGCGGTCACGATGTCGCCGGGGCGCGTCGAGTGCGGCCCGGGCATGTTCTCGACGGCGGGCGCCACGGCGAGGAGCGGTGTCCCCGGGGCGAGGCGGGCGACGGTCTTGGCAGCGACGAGCACCGTGCAGGCGCCCGCCTTGTCCATCTTCATCTCCTCCATCCGATCGGAAGGCTTGATGGAGATGCCGCCCGAGTCGAAGCAGACGCCCTTCCCTACGATGGCCAGGTGACGGTCCAGCCCGTCGCGCTCCCCTTCTCCACCCGAGCGCATGACGATCATCCGCGGCGGGTTGTCGCTGCCCCGACCGACGGCCATGAACATGCCCATGCCCAGCTGGGTGGCGCGCGCGTCGTCGATGACGTCGATCCACAGGCCATGCGCTTCAGCCATCGCCCGGGCTTCCTCGGCGAGGACCTCGGGCGAGACGTCGTTGGAGGCGCGGTTCGACAGGTCGCGGGTCTCGTTCGAGCCTTCGCCCATGATCACGCCGCGCTCGCCGGCTCGGGCAAGGGCGCCGACGTCGGCGCCTTCGGCCACGAGGATCAGCTCGTCGAGCTTCGGCGGAGCGTGCTCGACCTTCTCGCGGTAGATGGAGTGCGGCTCGTACGAGCCCTCGACGACGCCGCGAGCGACGAGGTCGGCCACGACGTCCACGCCACCGTCCAGCACGCCGGCAAGCGGCGTCAACCAGAAGGCAAGGCTGCCGGCCCGCCGACCGGCAAGGCGCCGGAGCGCGGCGGCGGCGACGCGAACGACCACCTCGCGATCCACGCTGTCCGCGTCACCCACAGCGACCGTCACGATCCTCCGGGACGGCAGCTCGCCGGCCGCGGCGAGGGCGCTCGAATAGCGCTTCCTGCGGAGCTCGCGGAACTCGGCCAGTGCCCGAAGCTCGCCGCCGCTCCGTCGATCGATCTCGTCGAGCGGGCCGGAGAACGCCGGCTCACCGACGATCGGGACGACGAGGACATCGGCCTGGACATTCCAGGGCTGGTCGGCGACCGCACGGAGCTGCATGCGTCAGGATCCTCCGGAGCTGGGCGCACGATGGCGCGCCGGGATATTTCACGCGGGTGGATGGCAGTGTAGCCCCCGACCCGCAGCCGGTCAGGGCGGTGGCGATCCGGGCGTCGCGGCCTCGAGGGCGTTCGCCAGCCGTCCGCGTGCTTCTTCGATCGTGATCACGGCTCCGTTGAGCCCACCCCGGCCGATCTCGGCCATGATGACGACGAGTCCGCGCGCGTCCGGCGGGAGCTCCTTTCGAGCGCTCCGTTCCGCCGCGATCGCCTCCCGAACGGCCGCCGTCTGACGGCCACCCGCCTCGACCACGGTGGCGTAGAGCGACCGCAGGGCATCCTCGTAATTCCGGTTGCGGCGGATCCACTCGATCAGCGTCGAGACATCGACGGTGTTCGCGAGCTGGACGCGCATCGTGTCCGCCTCGGTCAGGACGGCGGCCGCTTCATCGATCTTCTCGATCGCGCTGTCGTACTTGCCCGCACGCCCGTCGAGGACGGCATCGCCCATGATCCGGTCGTGGTCGGCCAGCAGGCGAGACAGGCGCGCCGCAGCAAGCGAACCGGTCGTCAGGTCGACCCACGCGTCGTCGAGGCCCTCGGTCACCGCCAACGCGTCCAGCATCGCCGCATGCCTCCGGCGGACGTCCGCCGAGGTCGACAGCTCGGCGGTGGGGCCGCCGATGCCGGGGATCGCCAGCAGCTCCGCCTGGATCGCGCGTGAGCGGTCGCTGATGCCGGCCACCAGCTCGGCCCCCTGGTCGACGGACTGCTGGACGGTGTCGAGATCCTGGCCGGACAGGCTTGCCAGCGCGCCGCGGGCCAGGACGCCGAGCTCCTTGACGTCCTCGGTCAGGTCCTCGAGCTTGGCCTGGGCGTCGTCGAGGGCGGCCTCGGCCGCCGCGTCGGCATCCGCCGTGAGCTCGGCCCGTGCCGCCGTCCCCGGGATGTGGTCCATGCCGACCACCAGTCCCGCCGCGCCCGCGGAGATGAGCAACGCGATCGCAACCCACGCGGCGCCAAGCCCGATGGTTCGCAGCCAGCGCCGGACGTCGTCTGGGTTCATGGGGTGGTCATGTGCTCCGTTGGTGCTCGGCGGGTGCGCCGCCGACGGCGCGGAATCGTAGCATCGGGCGATGGCAGAGCAGCCGGCGCCCGCCGATCGCAGCGCGCCCCTCGAGGGACGGCCGCTACAGCGCCTGCTCGAGGCGATGCCGAAAGCGGAGCTGCACCTCCATCTGGACGGATCGCTCCGCGTGGACACCGCGCTCGACCTGGCCCGAACCCGCCGTGTCGAGGCACCCACCGACTGGGCGGGCATGTCCGCCGCGCTCATCGCACCCGAACGCACCCGCGACCAGGCCGAGCTGCTGCGCGCGTTCGACCTGCCGATCGCCCTCATGCAGGACACCGAAGCGCTCGAGCGGATTGCATCCGAGCTGGTCGAGGCGAAGGCCGCGGACAACGTGCGCTATGTCGAGATCCGCTGGGGGCCGCTGCTCCACGTCGCTCGCGGGCTCTCGCTGGTGGACGGCATCGCGGCGGTCTGCCGCGGGGCCAACGAGGCGGCGGCGCGGACGGGAACGACGGTCCGCCTGATCTGCACGGCCCTTCGATCGCACGATCCCGAGGACAACGTGGTCCTCGCCGAGACCGCGGCGCGCTTCATCGACCAGGGGCTGACCGGCTGGGATCTCGCCGGGCCGGAGGAGGCGTACCCGGATCCGCTCGACCACGCGCGCGCCTACGAAGCGGCCCGGGCCGGCGGACTGCGCCTCACGATCCACGCCGGCGAGTGGGGCGGCGCGGCGCAGGTCCGGCGCGCCTTGAACGTGGACCCGGAGCGGATCGCACACGGGCCAGTGGCCGCCGAGGATCCGGCGTTATGTCGCGAGCTGGCGGCCCGCGCCATCACGCTCGACCTGTGCCCGACCTCGAACGTGCAGGCCGGGGTCGTCGAGTCGGTCGCGGCGCACCCGCTGGCGCGGCTGCATCGGATGGGCGTGCCGGTCACGCTCAGCACGGACGACACGACCGTGTCCGACATCACGCTGTCCGAGGAGTACCTGCTCGCCGTCGAGGCGAACGGGCTCACGCTGCCGGAGCTGTGGGCGATCGACCGCCACGCGCTCGAGGTTGGTTTCGCAGACGAGGCGACGCTCGAGCGGCTGCGCGCGGAGTTCGATCAGTGGGGCGGGGCGATCCGGGAGCTCGCTTCCCTCCCCCGGTAGCCGCCGTCAGGCGCTATCGGGGACACGTATGCCCCCCATTCGTGCTGTTCCCACCTCGCCTACGTACAAGGACTGCGAGCGAGGGCCTTATCGGCCTCGGCAACCTCCTGGCACGAATGAACACGATCGCCGGTCGACAAGGTTGCGCCGCTGGGAGCCTATCGAGACTCGGATCGCTGGCAGCACGAATAGGTGCGATGGCGCGACCGCGAGCTCTAGTTCATCGCGCGATAGACCAGGCCGCTGCCATCCTGGTCGACGAGGGTAAGCAACGCCCCGTCGACCGACGCCCGGAAGCCGTCGCCGATGACCTGGATCACGTGGCTGTCCTGTGCTTGAAGCGCGCCGGGCGGGCATTCGCCCTCGGCGCCAAATTCGTTCGCCCAAATCTCGTCGCCCCTGACGATGTAGTGGCCGGACAGCGTCCGGCAGCCGGTCGAGCCCTCGAGCGATCCGTTGGGCTTCAGCAACAGCGTCGCCGGATCGCCAAGGACGGACGACCTGGCCTCGCCGTCGACCAACGATTCCAGGAGCCAAGGGGTCCCGATGATCTCCGCGGTTGGGGGTGGTTGCAGCCGCTCGAAGCGTAGTTCGATGCCCGGGCTGCCCATCAACACCAGCGTCGCGCCGTCGATCTGCGCAGCCTCGACCTTGGACAGCGCCGACATGTATGCCGTTTCGAGCGCCACCACCGGGTCGGGGCAACCCATCGCCGTCTGGCTGAAACCACTGACCTCGACGCGTCCGTCGAGCACGTCGAAGTCGCCGCCGTAGTAATTGCACGCAGCTTGGCCGCTTACCTGCGAGCCCTCGACAAGCAGCGTCACCCGGGCGTCCTCCACGAGGGGCAGTGGCTGTCCGGCCATCGTGCCCTGGACGAGCTCCCACGCCCCCTCCACGTCGACCGTGGCAAGCCGGCTCGACGGTTCCGGGGGCGCAGAGGAAGCGCCACACCCGGTCGTGGCGAGGAGCGCGGTCAGCAACCAGACCGCTTTCATCAAGCAGTCCGTTGGAACCGAAGCTCGGTGCCCGGTCCGCTCAGGGCGAGCGACTCACCGTCCATCCGTGCCGAGTCGACCTTGGCCAGGCCGGCGAGGTAGGCAGCCTCGAGGGTCATGAGCGGCTCTTCGCAGGCCATCTCCGTGCCGCCCAGGCCACCGAGGGTGACCCTCCCGTTGACGAGGGTGAGCTCACCGAAGTACTGGTTGCACCCTGACCGGCCGCTGACACCCGAGCCCTCCACGACGAGCGTGACCGGAACGTCGGGAGGGAGCGTCAGGGCCTGCCCGTCGACCGAGCCGGCGACGAGCTGCCATTCCCCGTTCGGGTCGACGGCGACCGGCGGTTCGGAGGGCGTGCCGGTGGCGGAACCGCTGCTACAGGCGACGACGATCAGGAGCACGGCAAACGACGCGACGATGGGTCTGACCATGGCCTTGAGACGCCGCCGCCGACCGCCAGGTTGCGTCAGGCCGGCGACGTCGCAGCTGGAGCGGCCGCGAGGGCGTCGAGCGCCGCGGCGAGCTCCTCGGCATTCTCGGCCACGGCGGCCGGCTGGTCGCCCGGGGCAAGGGCGCGGAGCTGGTCGCGGGTCGACACGCCGGTGAGCATGAACACGGTCCTCGCGCCGAGCGCGTTGGCGGCCGCGAGGTCGGTCAGGATCCCGTCGCCGATCATCACCGCGTCGCGCGCATCCCGCCCGACCGCGTGCGCCGCGATCTCGAGCAACCGCGGTGCAGGCTTGCCGATGGACAGCGGCACCACCCCGGTGGTGGCCTCAACCGCGGCGACGATCGACCCGGCACCCGGGCGCAGGCCGCGCTCGGTGGGATAGACCGGATCCCGGTTCGTGGCGATGAAGCGGGCGCCGGCCCGGATGCAGTCGGCGGCGGCGGCGAGGCGCAGGTAGGTCAGGTTCGGGTCGAGACCGACAAGCACCGCGTCGGGCGCTCCTGCCGCGGCGAACCCGTCGATGCCTTCCTGCTGCATGCGCGTCGCGGCGTGGGCCGCCGTGACAACGTCGAGCCCCACGTCCCGCGCTTCGCGCTCCAGCCCGCCGGCCCCGAGCACCAGGACACGCCGGATCGGCGGGTCCTGCTCGGCGACGAACAGGGCCGTTGCGCGGGCCGAGGAGACGACGGTGTCCGGTGAGATCGGCGCGCCCATGGCGGCGAGCCGGGTCACGTAGTCGGCGCGGTAGTGCATCGAGTTGTTGGTGACGTACACGACGTCGTCGCCCGCGGCGGCACGGGCGGCAAGGAGATCGGCCACGCCGGGGACCGGGTCGGCGCCGCGGTAAACGACCCCGTCGAGGTCGACGAGAAGGAGGAGACTCACCGCGCGATCGTAGCCGAGTCGTGACCGGACGACGTCCGGGCGATTGGCGGGCCGTATGCTGGGCCGCGGATGGCCGACCGGGTGCTCCCCACGGGGACCGTCACCTTCCTGTTCTCGGACATGGAGGGCTCGACCCGGCTCGTCCAGGATCTGGGTCCGGCGGCGTTCACCGAGATCCTCGAGCGGCATAACGCCGTCCTGCGCGAGGCGTTCGCGAGACACGGCGCGACCGAACGCGGGACGCAGGGCGATTCGTTCCTGGTGATGTTCCCGGAAGCACCTCCGGCGGTCGCCGCGGCGGCGGATGCGCAGCGCGCGCTCGCCGGCACCGACTGGCCCGCAGATGCCACGGTCCGGGTTCGGATGGGCCTGCACACCGGCGTCGCCCGACTCGGCGGTGACGACTATGTCGGCCTCGATGTGCACCGCGCGGCTCGGATCGCCGCCCTCGGACACGGTGGCCAGGTCCTGCTGTCCGACACGACACGTGCGCTGACCGAACTGGACCTTCCGCCCGGCGTCACGATGCGGCACCTCGGTTCGCAGGTCCTGCGCGGCCTCGACCGACCCGAGCAACTCCACCAACTCGTCATCGATGGTCTTGCCGCCGACTTTCCACCCCTGGTGATTGCCCAGGGCACTCCTGGAAACCTTCCGTCGCGGCTGACAACCTTCATCGGCCGGGAGCGCGAGCTCGAAGCGCTCGAGCGTGCGCTCGACGGTGCCCCGCTGGTGACCCTGACCGGCCCCGGCGGAACGGGCAAGACCCGCCTCGCCATGGAACTGGCGATGCGCCGCGCAACCGACTTCCCGGATGGGGCCTGGCTCGTGCGGCTCGACGGGGTCGACGACCCGGCCCTCGTTCCCGACGCGATCGCCGCTGCCCTCGGCATCCTCGAATCACCCGGCACGACGCCGCTCCAGCGCATTCGCGGCTTCCTGGGCAATCGGTCCGTGCTCCTGCTGCTCGACAACTTCGAGCACCTGCTCGACGCCGCCCCGATCGTCGGTGAGCTCGTCGAGGCCGAGCCAGGAGTCCGCGTCATGGTGACCAGCCGGGCCCCGCTGCGTCTCCGCATCGAGCAGGATTTCCCCGTCAGTCCGCTCCAACCCGGGGAGGCGATCGACCTCTTCGTGGTCCGCGGACGGCATGCCCGGCCGGGGTTCGAGCTGACCGACGAGAACCGTGCAGCGATCGAGGAGATTTGTCGTCGGCTCGACGGGTTGCCGCTGGGGATCGAGCTGGCCGCCTCGCGGATCGGGCTGCTGCCGCCCGAAGTCATCGCGGGTCAATTGACGCACCGGTTGGACCTCCCGGGGGTCGCGCCGCGGGACCTGCCGGCGCGCCAGCGAACCCTGACCCTGACCGTCGCGTGGAGCTATGGCCTGCTCGACGCTCCGGCTCGACGGTTGCTCGAGCGCCTGTCGGTGTTCGCGGGCGGGTTCCGGCTGGCCGAGATCGAGGCGGTGGCCGGCCCGGCGGACGAGCTCGGCGCCGAGCCGATCGATGCCCTCGCTGCGCTGGTCGAACAGAGCCTCGTCGATCCCGTCCCCGGACCCGACGTCCCGCGCTATCGCCTGCTGGAGACGATCCAGTGGTTCGCGCGCGAACGACTCATCGCGACTGGCGACGCAGCCCTGACGGGTGAACGGCACGCCCGCGCCTACCTGGCGCTGGCCGAGCAAGCCGCATCGCACATGCCCGGTCGCCACCAGGTCCCGTGGCTGAACCGCATGACGATCGACCACGACAACATTCGGGCGGCGTTTGCCTGGGCCATCGAGCAGGGGGACGCCGAGGTCGCCCACCGGCTGCTGGCCGCCAGCTGGCGGTTCTGGCAGTTCCGCGGCCACGTGACCGAGGGACGAACACGCGCGTCTTCGGTGCTGGCCATGCCCGAAGGCGACGTCACGACGGCTTGGCGGATGCGCGGCCTTGAGGCGGCGGGCGGGCTCGACTGGTGGGCCGGCGACATCCCGGCCGCGGATGCCCATTACGAGCAGGCCCTCGTGGTGGCTCGCGCGATCGACGACCCGCGCGGCATCGCCGACGCCCTGTACAACCTCATCCACACCAAGTTCCAGGTCGATCCGGCTCGGATCGATGTACTGCGAACGGAGGCCGCCGCCCTGTATCACGACGTTGGCGATCCCCTCGCGCTGGCCCGGCTGGAGTGGACGCGCGCCTGGCAGCTCACCTTCAGTGGGCAGCCCGACGAGGCGCGCAGGATCAGCGAGCACGCCATCGGCGAATTCGAGGCAGCCGAGGATGACTTCTACCTTGCCTTGGCCTCGGGCGCCATCGCTGGCCTGGCCATGATGGAGCGGGATATCCCGACGGCCGTCCGGTACGGCTTGCGCAGCGTCGCGGCCAACCGGGCCATCGGCGATCTCGCCTCGATCACGCTGTTCCTTCGCTCGGCCGTCGGCCTGTTCATGGTCGCGGGTGAGGTCGAGGCCGCCGCGACGGTGCTCGGAGCGTTCGAGGCCCACTGCCGTCGCTACGGAATCAAGCCCCCGCTGGATGCCGCTCAATTCCTTGGCCTGGGCGGCCCCACGGACGATCTCGTCGCGGTCCTGGCAGAGCCGAAGCTCCACGCGGCCCACGCCCATGGTGAGGCGATGACCACCGACGCGGTCCTGGAGTACCTGTTCGAGCAGGCTGCCGCGCTGGCCCCCGAACCGCTTCGCCCATGAGGGCGCCCGGCGTGCTCGCCATCCGACCTGGCGAGGGCCGGGTGGTCGCCCTGCTGGCCGGTTTGTTCGCCACGGTCGAGGCAGCCCGTGGCGCGGGTGAGGTCGCCTACACGACGCTGTTCCTCAACCGTCTCGGGCCGGAATTCCTACCCTACCTGTACATCGCCCTCGGGGCCGTGAGTCTCGTCGTCGCGCTGGGCTACGGAGTCGGCCTGGGGCGGCTGCCGCGCCGCCCGTTCCTCGTGGGCTTGCTGGTGGGCTTCGCGGCGTCGCTGGTCGGGCTGCGGGTCGTCCTGCTGAGCGGCGCCCCCCTCGCGTACGGCGTCCTGGGCGTGGCGATCAACGTCGTCAACACGATCGTGCTGACCCTCGTCTGGACGATCGCCGCGACCGCCCTCGATGCGCGCCAGGCGAAGCGGCTCTTCCCGTTGTGCACGAGCGCGGCGATCGCCGGCGGGTTTGCCGGGACGCTGGCCGCGGGCCCGCTGACGGGGGTGATCGGCGCCGAGAACCTGGTCCTGCTGGTCGCGGCGCTGTTGCTGGTCGCGGCGGCATTTGCGTCACGGATCGGGACGCGCACGGCGCGCGCCGCGCGCACGGCGCTGACCACGGCGGGCGGGGCCGTCGGCTCGATCCTCGACCAGCTGCGAGCCGGGTTCGACGTGGTTCGACGCTCACCGCTGCTCCGCCTCGTCGGCGTGGCCTACGTGATGTTCGCGGTCCTGATGTTCTCGCTCCAGTTCCCGTACCAGACGGCCGTCGCCGACGCGTTCGAGGGCGACGACGCGGCGCTGGCCACGTTCGTGGGCCTGGTGCAGGCCGGGGTCACGGCCGCGTCCTTCGTCGTGTCGATCGCGCTCGCGAACCGCGTCTACGCACGGTTCGGGGTCGTGACCGCCGCGCTCACGCTGCCGGTCGTGTACATCCTCGGCTTCGGGACGTGGCTGGTGCAGTTCACGCTCACGACCGCGGTCGCCGTCTCGTTCAGCCAGCAGGTGGTCCAGCGCAGCCTGTCGAACGCCGCCTGGAGCGCGCTGTACACGGTCGTCCCCAGCGAACGCCGGCCGCAGGTGCTGGCGTTCATGGATGGCGTCCCCGGGCAGCTGGGGGCAAGCCTGTCGGGCGTCCTGCTGCTGGTCGTCGGCGCCCTCGCAGCGGCCAGCCTGACCCCGGTGTTCGTGCTGGGGCTCCTGACGGCAGTGGCATGCACCTGGGTCGTGCTGCTGATCCGGCGGCGATACGGGGCGGCGCTGGTGCAGACGCTGCGGTCCGGCCTGGGCGAGCAGGTCCTCGAGGGCGGGCCGGGGCTCGCCGCGATCAGCCGGGACCGCGAGTTCTCCGGGGAGCTCGTCGCGGCCCTCGCCGATCCCATGCCCGCGGTTCGGGCCATGGCGGCCGACCTGATCGGACGCCTGGGCGAACCGTCCTCGGCGGATGCCCTCGAGCCACTTCTCGCGGACGACGATCCGGCCGTGCGGGCGGCCGCCGTCCGGGCGTTGGTGTCCTGCCGGCCCACGTCTGGCCAGGAGCTCGCGGCTCGCCTGAGCGACGATGCGTCGCCGGGCGTCCGCGCCGAGCTGGCCGTGGCCCTCGCCGCGAGCGGTGACACGGCCGAATCCGAAGCGCTGCTCGACGCGCTGCTCGCGTCGGACGTCCCCGCCGATCGGGCGGCGGCGCTGTCGGCGGCGGCTCGCGCACGGTCGTCGCGACTGGCGGCGCTGGCAACCGTGGGGCTCGGCGACGCCTCGCCGTGGGTTCGCGCCGTTGCGGCGGAGTCGTTCGCGCCGGCCCTCCACGCGGAGGGCACCGACGAACCCGCGGCGCTGGCGCTCCTCGTCGACGCCCTCGACGACGACGCGCTGTCGGTCCGCCGTGCGGCCGCGCAGACCCTGGCCGGTCACGACCTCGCGGCGAAGACCCTGCTCGAGGTGCTCGCGAATGGGTCGGAGAATGCCCAGGAGGCCGCGGTGCGTGGTCTCGAGGGCACCGGCGACGAGGCGATCGAACCGGTCCGCGCGTGGGCGCGCGAGCGCGTTGCGCGCATGACCCGGCTGCGAATCCATGCCGCCGCGCTCGGCAGTTCGGCCGCGGACGCGTCGAACGGCTCCGGTGATGGAGCGAGTCTCGATTTCCTGCGCGGGCTCATCGATCGCCGCGGTCATCGGACGGAGGCGCAGCTGCTCACGGCCGTCGCGACCCTGGGCGCACCCGAGGCGACCGGCCTGTTGCGGCGAAGCTTGCGCGCCCCCGACCCGGACGTCCGCGCCCAGGCGGTCGAAGCGATCGACGCCCTCGGCGATCGCGAGCTTGGCCGCGACGTGGTCCGCCTGCTGGACACCGAGATCCCCACGACCCATGAGGCGACCGACGATGCGCTGCGCATGCTCGGCGAGGATCCCGACCCGTGGATCCGGGCACTCGCCCTTCGCGCCCTTGCCGACCAGATGACGCGGACGTATGCCCAGCTGGTCGAACGGGCGACAGGCGACCCGGATCCCATCGTTCGTGCAACAGCGGCGACAATGCCGACGGTTGGAGGACCGCCCGTGACCGAAACGTCCCGAACGCTCGGCGAGCTCGACCGGATGGTCGTGCTCCGGCGGGTGCCGCTGTTCAGCGAGCTCGATCCCGAGGACCTGCAGCGGATCGCCCTGAGCGCCCAGGAGCGCCTCTACCCCACCGGAGAGGCGCTGGTTCGCGAGGGCGACTTCGGCGACGAGCTGATCGTCATCGTCGAAGGCACGGTCCGCGTCACGAAAGGGGCCGGCGAAGCGGAGCGCTTCGTGCGCACCTACGGGCCGGGCGACCACATCGGGGAGTTGGCAGTCCTGCGCGACCGGCCACGCGCCGCGACCGTCGTCGCCGAGGACGACGTCCGCGGCCTGTGCATCGGTGGCGAGGCGCTGCGCGCGATCCTGCAGGAGCGCCCGGAGGCCGCGATGGCGATGCTGGCCACGCTCGCCGAACGCATCTCGCACCAGTGACCGACCGGCCGCGCGATCCCCTGGCGAACACGTCCCGCCTCATCGTCGACGGCACGAACCTGCTGTATGCCATGTCGCACGGCCCGGAGCGGCAGCCGCCGGCCGCGCTGATCGGCCGGCTCCGGGCAATCATTCCGGCGGGGATCGCGATCGACCTCGTGTTCGATGGTCCGGCAGAGCCCGGGCTGCGCGGAGAACGGATCGCATCCGGGGTCCGGGTGCGCTATTCGGGCGCACGGAGCGCGGACTCGGTGATCCTGACGATGGTCGACGAGGCAGGCATCGGTGGCCTGGAGGCGGCGGCCGGAATCCTCGTCGTCACGGACGACCGCGACCTGCGCAACCGGCTCCGGGTCCGCGGCGCGCGTACGGCGGGAGCAACGTGGCTCATGGGGCGACTCGACCGCGGGAAGCTGATGAGCCCGGCCGCGGGGAACCGCAAGCCAGCTCGGAACGAGCCGTTCGGGACCGACGAGGACCGGCCCGGCTGGAAACCCGGCCGCGGTGCGACCGTCAAGCGCGGCCCATCGCGGAGGGGACGCGGGAGCTGAGGGCTCTTCGCCGTCCCCGCGCTTCGCTTGCAGTCCCGCACGGAATGCT
Source organism: Candidatus Limnocylindrales bacterium (assembly GCA_035764655.1). Classification (GTDB taxonomy): domain Bacteria; phylum Chloroflexota; class Limnocylindria; order Limnocylindrales; family CSP1-4; genus DASTYU01. The sequence goes on along the minus strand of DASTYU010000252.1, from coordinate 15,723 downwards.
ACGAATGTCAGTCGGGTGAATCCCGTGCTCGACGCGCTCCGCAGCCGGTCGACCACGCACGAACCGAGCGCCGTCACCGGTCCCGACGGTGAACCAGCGTTTGTATGAGTCCGGGTCGGAATGCAAGCGAAGGGGCGATGTGCCGTGATCCGCCCATTCGCCGGGACGGCTGCTACGATGCCGCCGTGCTGATCGACGCGCTCGAAGACCTCTGGAACACGATCCTCGATGTCACGTCGCTGTTCGTGATCCCCGACTGGGGCTCGGTCATCGGCCTGCTGCCAATCCTGATCTTCCTCGGCGTCGTCGGTCCGCTGATCACGTTCACGATCCTGGGCACCGCGCTATACCTGATCCGCAAGCCGCGCATCAAGGTCGAGTACGAGGAGGGCGCGCGACGCGCCGAGCTCGACGAGCAGGGCAAGCCGAGCTACCCGCCCGGGCTGCCCCATTGCCGGCGCGACGCCCTGATCTACACGTCCGGTACGGTCCGCTGCGACGTGTGCCGCGACCCGCTGATCGTGATCTGCCCGATGTGCGCCGTCGGCCGCCAGGCCGACATCGAAACGTGCGGCAATTGCGGGCTCGTCCTCAAGATCGACGCGCGCGCGGTTGCGGTGCGCCGAGGCCGTCCGAAGCCGGGCGGTGCCGCGGTCGCCTGACATGCAGTCGCTCGAACCGCTCTCGTTCGCGCTCTTCTCGGTCGGCACGATCCTGGTCGGCCTGTCCTTCGCGGCGCACGTCGGCCATGCGGTGATGCTGGCCAACGGCCGCCGGGTGCTGGCGCTGGCGCCGGCCCGCCAGCCGGCCTACGCCGGGGTGGTCACGGGTTCGTTCGTGACGAGCCAAACGCAGGCGGCCGCCGCCGGCCCGGACATCGCTGCCTCGCCGAGCCCGTTGTCGCGCGTGGCGTTGTGGTTCGCCGTCGGCGGCTTCGCGGCGCTCGTCGCGTCCCTGGCGATCCGGGGCGTCATCGTGGGGCGCGGACCGTGGGGCAACCTGTACGAGTTCAGCGCGGCGTTCGCCACGTCGATCGTGGGCGGCTACCTGCTCCTCCAGCGGCGCTACCCGATCCGCTCGATCGGCTTCATCCCGGTCGGCGTCGCGTTCGCGCTGCTGCTCTACGCGTCGAGCCTGCCGTCCGCCATCGAGGCACTCCAGCCGGCCCTGCACAACCCGCCGCTGCTCACGATCCACGTCGGGCTGGCGGTCATCTCGTACGGCACGTTCGCGACCAGCTTTGCGGCCGGCGTCGCCTACCTCGCCCAGGGCAAGGCCGACCGCTTCGCCTGGCTGCCCTCGCACAAGGTTCTCGACGAGGTCGCCTACCGCTCGGTGATCATCGGCTTCCCGATCTTCGCGACGATGATCATCCTCGGCTCGTGGTGGGCGTCGATCGCCTGGTCCCGCTACTGGGGCTGGGATCCCAAGGAGACGGCGGCGCTCGTGACCTGGCTCACGTACGCGGTCTACCTCCACGCCCGAAACCAGAAATCGTGGGCGGGGCGCCCGGCCGCGCTGCTGCTCGTGATCGGGTTCGGCATGGTCCTCGTCACCTACTCGGGATCACTCTGGTTCTCGGGCCTGCACGCCTACAGCGGGCTCTGACGGCCGCCTCCCGCCGATGCGCACGGTTCACGGGATCCCGGCGTCGACGGGCGTGGCCCGCGGGCCATGGGTGGTCCTCGCGGCAGCCGACGCGCCGGTCGGCGGGCGCATCGACCGCGCCCAGACGCCGGCCGAGGTGGCGCGCCTCCTCGCCGCGCGGGACGCGGCCGCCGAGGAGCTCGAGGCGCTTGCCGCCGAGCTGATGGGTTCCGGTCGGCCGGAGGGCGAGATCTTCGACGCCCAGGCGATGATGGCCCGGGATCCTTCGCTCCTCGATGCGGCGACGGTCGCCATCGGTGACGGGAACGATGCGATCGCCGCGATCCGGATCGCGGCCGCCGGGGTCGCCGACCAGCTCCGGTCGCTCGGCGACGAGCTGCTTGCGGCCCGTGCTGCGGACGTGCTCGACGTGGCGGAGCGCATCGCCGCCCGGCTGGCCGGCATCGACCGGACGGTCGCGCTCGATGTGCCGTCGATCGTCGTCGCCGACGACATTCCCCCGTCGATCGCCGCGGGCCTGCCGCGCGACCGCTTGCTCGGCATGGCGCTCGAATCGGGTTCGGCCACGTCGCACGCCGCGATCCTGGCCCGCGCGTTCGGCATCCCGGCAGTGGTCGGCGCAGCGGGGCTGCTGAGCGCGGCGGCCGGGGACGGTGCGGCCGCGGGAGTGGCCGTCATCGACGGGGACAGCGGCGAGATCGTCTTCGAACCCGATGCCGCGGCAACGGCCCGGCTCGACGACCGGCGTGCCGCCGCGGACCGGGCAGCGGCCCAGGCGCTCCAGGAGGCGTCGCTGCCCGCAGTCACGCGTGACGGCGTGGAGGTCACGCTGCTCGCCAACATCGGCACCCCGGCCGAAGCCGAACGGGCGGTCGCGCTCGGCGCGAAGGGCGTCGGCCTGTTCCGGACCGAGTTCCTGTTCGTCGAGCGCCCAACCCCACCGACCGAGGACGAACAGCTCGAAGCGAACCGGGCCGTGGTGGAGGCGTTCCGGCCGGGCCCCGTCACGATCCGCCTCCTCGACGTGGGCGGCGACAAGCCCATCCCGTGGCTGCCGATCCCGCCAGAACCGAACCCGTTCCTCGGCGTTCGTGCGTTGCGGCTCGCAGCCGACCAGCCGGACCTGTTCGTGACCCAGCTGCGCGCCGCCATGCGGGCCGCCGCGGGCGGCGGCCGGGTCAAGGTGATGGCCCCGATGGTCGCGGACGGATCGGACGTCGCCGTGCTCGAGGACCTGGCGGAGCGGGCCCGCCAATCACTATCGGCCGACGAGCTGCCGCACGGCGACATCGAACTGGGCGTGATGCTCGAGATCCCCTCGGCGGTCCTGGTGGCTCCGTCGTTCTTCGGGCGCTTGGCGTTCGCGAGTCTCGGCACCAACGACCTGCTCCAGTACACCCTCGCCGCTGACCGCGGCAACGCGGCATTGGAGCGCTATCGGGATCCGCTCCATCCGGCCCTGCTCCGGCTCATCGCCTCGGCTGCGAAGGATGCGGGGGCCGCAGGTGTCGAGCTGTCCGTGTGCGGGGAGATGGCGGGGGATCCGGCCGCCGCGCTCGCCCTGGTCGGTCTCGGAGTGACCGTGCTGAGCATGGCCGCGTCGAGCCTCGCGCCGGTCCGCCGCGCGATCAGGAGCGCCGACGCGGCCGTTCTCCGCAACGAGGCCCATGAGGCGCTCGCCGCAGCCTCGGCCGCAGCCGTCCGCGAACGCTTCGAGGGCGTGCTTGCCGGCGCCTGAGTCGCACGTGGTGTTTCCAGAACAGCAAACGGACCGAATCCGTCGTGGTCGTCGCCGTTTGGTGCTCACGAAGACCATTGGCCCGGAATCCGGCCGGCTGGTGCCCCGGATGCTCGCCGATTCGGCCCGTCTGTTGTTGTGGGCGGACACGCGGCGCGGGCCCAAGCCTCAGGGCGAGCGGGCGAGCGCCTCGAACATTCCGGGCACGAGCGGCTCGGTGAAGTCGCCGAGATGGACGATGAGGTCGATTCGCTTCGCACGGATTCCGTCGACCAGCGCACGCGGCAGCGCGCGTCCGAACTTCGGCATGTGGGTATCCGAGACGCCCGCAATCCGCATGGCCCGATCGTTGCACGGTGGCCGAACCTCGCGCATTCCACGGAATCCTGCGACACTGCGGCGCATTCGACGTGCCATCGTGCGGGGGCAGGTGTGATTTCGCGCCGCGCTGGAGCGGCGCGACATGGAGGAGTACATGGACGCAGTTGCATGGCGGCGCGGCCGCCTCTCGCTCGTCCTGCTGGCAGTCGCCGCGATCGCGATCGGCGCCTGCACCAGCGGCGGCGGCACCACCACCAGCGAAGCGCCGGCCAGTGAGGCGCCGATGAGCGAGGCCCCGATGAGCGAGGCCCCAATGAGCGAAGCGCCGGCCAGTGAGGCGCCGGCATCGCCCATCGCGGGTGGCCTGCTCGACAAGGTCATGACAGCCGGCAAGATCATCATGTCGACCGACCCGCAGTACCCGCCGCAGTCCGAGCTGACTGCCGAGGGCAACTACGAGGGCTTCGACATCGACGTCGGGACCGAGATCGCCAAGCGCCTCGGCGTCGAGATCGCGTTCGAGACCCCGAGCTGGGACGTCATCACGGCGGGCTCATGGGGCGGGCGCTGGGATTTCAGCGTCGGCTCGATGACGATCACCTCGCCACGCCAGGAAGTCCTCGACTTCAGCGACCCGTATTACTACACGCCGGCCCAGATGGCCGCGCGCACCGATAGCGGCATCACGACCCTCGACGGCCTCGCCGGCAAGGTGATCTGCGTTGGCGCGGCGACGACCTACCTCGACTGGCTCAACGGCTCGCTCGACTTCGGGACCGAGAGCCCGCAGACGACCCCGCCGGAAGGCGCCACCGCGACCACGCTCGACACGGATCGGCTGTGCGCCGAGGCGTGGCGCGCGGGCCGCACCGACTTCGACGGCTGGCTCAGCTCGTCGACCACCGTCCAGGCCGCGATTGACGATGGCCTGCCCGTCGTCGCCGTCGGCGACCCGGTCTTCTTCGAACCGCTCGCCGTGGCCTTCGACAAGAGCGGCCCCGACCCGAGCGACATGGTCACGCGGGTGAACGCGATCCTCGCCGAGATGCACGCCGACGGCACGCTCAAGACGATGTCCGAGAAGTGGTTCGGTCTCGATCTGACCGAGAAGCAGGGCTGATCGCCCTGACCTGACAGGACGAGGGCGTCCACCGGGCGCCCTCGTCGCATTCGCACCGGGGAGGATGCCTCGTTGGGCATCGGCCGAGGTGAACAGATCGGAACGGCGGTCGCGCCGGGGCGGGTTCATCAGACGATGGACCCGATCGTCGACCAGATCGCACGCCAGCGCTCGCGCAAACAGGTGCGTTTCCGCCTGACGGTCTTCGGCACGTGGATCGTTCTGATCGGTGTGTTGATCGGCGGCCTGTGGCTGGGCGGCAAGATCAACCTCGATTTCCTCAGGCAGTGGCAGGCCTACATCCTCGGCGGGGTGCCGCTGACGCTGGTCATTTCGGCGTCATCGATCTTCTTCGCCTGCATCCTGGCCATCTTCGGGGCACTGGGACGGCTGTCCTCGAATGCCGTGGTCTACGGCGTCGCGAGCTTCTACGTGTCGCTGGTCCGGGGCACCCCACTCATCGTCCAGATCTTGTTCATCTACCTCGCGCTACCGCAGATCTGGCAGGGCTTCGCCGGGATCCCCGCGATCACGCTCGGGATCTTCGCGCTCTCGTTCAACTACGGGGCGTACATGACCGAGATCTTCCGCGCCGGCATCCAGGCGATTCCGCGCGGGCAGATCGACGCGGCTCACGCGATCGGCATGACCGACCGTCTGACCATGCGCCGGGTCGTGCTGCCGCAGGCGATCCGCATCGTCACGCCGGCCATCGGCAACGAGTTCATCGCGATGGTCAAGGACTCGGCCCTGGTCTCGATCATCAGCGTGCAGGAGCTGCTGTGGCGCGCCCAGACCGTCGGGGCGTCGAAGTTCCGGACGCTCGAAACGCTGCTGCTGGCGGCGCTCGTCTACTGGGTCCTGACGATCGCGTTCTCGCTCCTCCAGGACCGGCTGGAGAAGCGGATGGCCGAAAGCGATCGCCGCATATGAGCAGCGTCGACGCCCTCCGCGCCGCATATCCCGAGCCGGTCCGCGACCCATTCGCGGCGCCGGGCAAGCTGACGCCACCCGGGGCGGAGGCCATCGTGCGCCTCACCTCGCTCGAGAAGTACTTCGGCTCCAACCATGTGCTGCGCGGCGTCACGCTCGAGGTGTACCCGCGCGAGACCATCTGCCTGATCGGCCGCTCGGGGTCGGGCAAGAGCACGCTCCTCAAGTGCACCAACTTCCTCGAGGAGCCGACAGCCGGCTCGGTGGAGGTGGCCAACATCCGGGTCCCGGCTGCGCCGCTCGCGACGCGGACGCGGAAGCACCGCGAAGAGATTCGCCACATCCGCCTGCAGGCCCAGATGGTGTTCCAGGAGTTCAACCTGTTCCCGCACATGACCGTGCTCGAGAACGTCATCGAGGGCCCGGTGCGGGTAAAGCGCATGGCGCAGGACCGGGCCGTCGGCATCGCGGAGAAGTTCCTCGACAAGGTCGGCTTGATCGACAAGCGCGACGAGTACCCGGCGCGCCTGTCGGGCGGCCAGAAGCAGCGCGTGGCGATTGCCCGGGCGCTCGCGATGGAGCCGAAGGTGCTGCTCTTCGACGAGCCGACCTCCGCGCTCGACCCGACCCTCGTGGGGGAGGTGCTCCACGTGATGGCCGAGCTGGCCCACGAGGGCTCGACGATGATGGTCGTCACGCACGAGATGGCGTTCGCCCGCGAGGCGGCCGACCGGGTCTACTTCATCGAGGATGGCGTGCTCATCGAAGGCGGCCCGCCCGAAGAGGTGCTGGACGCCCCGCGCGACGAACGGACGCAGCGGTTCCTCGCGAGGCTCCAACAGAAGGTCTGAGGGTCGCGGGCCCGGGCCAGGCGGCTCGTTCGTGGCCAATGATCAGTCCCCGTAGTGAGAGTCAGCACCCGGGCCCACAAACATGCGATGTAGTGGCCAGATTCGCGTTGTGGCGAGTAATTGGCCACCAAGTAGGCTCAATTCGGGCGTGAACCTCTGACACTCACTATCCGGGCTGATGGTTGGCAAGGAACCCAATGGCTGCTGCCGGTCCGGGAACGAGTGCGGGCGGCCGGCCTGGGGGGAAGACCGGCCGCCCGATGGGCTATGCGGAGGGACCGGAGCTCAGGCGGGCGCCGCCTCGCGACCGGCCGAGGCCGTCAGCCAGCCCGCCTCGGGCTCGCCGAACTTCTCGAGGAGGTAGTCCCGCGAGGCCTCGACCGCCTTGCGCGGTCCGTCGAGCGAGGCGGCCAGCTTGAAGTCCCGCTTGAGGATGGCCCCGTCGACGAACACCGTCTTGACGTTCGAGATGTCCGCCGCGCAGACCACGGCCCCGACCGGGTCGATGATCGGCGCGACGTTCACGGCGGACCCGTCGATGATCACGATGTCGGCCTTCTTGCCCGGCGTGAGCGAGCCGGTTCGGTGGGCGATCCCGGCGACCTTCGCGCCACCGAGCGTCGCCCACTCGAGCACCTGGCGCGACGTGATCAGGCCGGGCGACGCCTGCAGGCCGTCGAGGTCGGCCTCCCACGCCTCCTGGTGCTTCCGACCGCGTTCCGTGCCGAAGATCGCGTGCATCTGGGTGAACTGGTCCGCCGAGGCGGTCGTCGCCACGTCCGACGACAGCCCGATCGGGATGTCGTGCTCGAGCGCCTTGACCGCCGGCGCCCAGCCGTGGCCCATCTGGACCTCGATCTGCGGGGCGAACGACACGTTCCCGCCGGAGTCGCGCACGAGCACCCACTCCTCGTCGGTGAAGTGCGAGCCGTGGACGTAGGTCGTGTTCGGGTACAGCAGGTCCATGTCGCGCAGGCCGGCGACCTGCATCTTCGTGTAGCCGAAGCGGTCCATCGCCACGTGGACCGTGATGTTGAGGTCGAGCTCCTTGGCCAGCTCCCAGTCGTGCTTGACGACCTCGGGCTTGCAGAAGTTCGGACCGCGCGTCGCGAGCGCCATCGTGATCAGCCCGTCGTTCGAACTGAAGTACTGCGACCGGAGGCGCCGCGCGTCGGGCCCGTCGGAGGTCAGGACGCTGCCCGTGTAGTCGGGGCCGAACCACCAGTCGACCAGCGACGTGTTCCCGAACCCGTAGGCGAACACCGACCGGAGCTGCGAATCCTGGAGGCCCTTGATGGCGGCATCGGCGTGGTCCGGCGTGTTCATGATGTGCGACCAGTCGACGAGCGTCGTGATGCCCGCGTTGATGCACTCGAGCGAACCCCACAGGTTGGCCGCGTACACGTCGTCAGGCCGGTAGTGCGGGGCGAACTTGTCGAGGATGTTCCCGAAGTAGGCGATCAGCGCGTAGTCCGGGGCGGAGGTCCGGATCGACGTCTCCCACGTGTGGCGGTGGGTGTCGATGAAACCCGGGATGACGATGTCCCCGGCCGCGTCGATGACCTGCGCGCCGTCGGCCGAGATGTCGCGGGCGACCTGGGCGATCTTGTCGTCCTCGACGAGCACGTCCGCGCCGTTCAGCTCTCCGAGTGTTTCGTCCTGGGTCAGGACGATGCCTCCCTTGATCAGGATCCGTTCGGCCACGACTGCGCCCCTTTCTCACTTCCTCGTGCTGGAGATGGGTGGGTGTGCGTCATCCTCGCCTGAGATGGACCGCGACATCGGCGAAGTCGGCCCCGGCACGGCCGTCGGCCATCGCCTCGCGCAGGACATCCCGGTTTACGTGCGCCTGCGGCACCGGCACCTCCAGCCGCTCGGCAAACGCGGTGATGAGGTTCAGGTCCTTCTCGGCCAGCGCGATCGAAAAGACCGGCGGCGTCCCCTCCGGATCGAGGAACGCCTTGCGCTTGTACTCGACGTAGGGTGCACCGGCGGCACTCGCCGCGAGGACGTCGTACGCCAGGGCGCGATCGATTCCGGCCCGTTCGGCAATCACGAGGCCTTCGGCGACGGCCTGGTTGAGCCCGAAGATCAGCGTGTTCACCGCGAGCTTCATGGCCGCACCGTTGCCCAGCGCGCCGAGGTGAAAGACCCGCTTCGCGAGCGCATCGAAGACGGGTCGTGCCCGCTCCAGGGCTGCCTCGTCGCCACCGACCATGATCGTCAGCCCGCCCGTCGAAGCCAGCGCGGTGCTGCCGGAGACCGGGGCATCGAGGATCTCGGCGCCGCGGGCGTGGACGTCGTCGGCCAGGCCCAGCACGACCGATGGCGGCACGGTGCTCGAATCCGCCACGATCTTGCCGGCCGACAGGCCCTCGAGGACGCCCGACTCCCCGCGGTACAGCGCCTCGACCGCGGGCTCGTCGGCGACCATGCTGATCGCCACGTCCGTGGCCGCGACCGCCTCGGCCGCCGTCGGCAGCACACGCGCCCCGAGCTCCGCTGCGAGCGGCTCGCAGCGTTCCAGCGTCCGGTTGTACAGCACGAGGTCGAAGCCGCCTGCCGCCAGCGCGCGGCTCATGGCCGAACCCATGTGCCCCGTTCCCAGGACGGCCACGGTGCGCACCGGTGCCTCGCCCGTCACCGCGCCTCCTCGACGCGCTGCCGAACCGTGTCGAAGATCCGCTCCGCCGACGGCATGGCCAGGTCCTCGAGCGCCGGCGCCGAAGCGAGCGGGACGTGCGGGGCGGTGATGCGGGAGATCGGCGCATCGAGGCTCCAGAACCCCTCGTCGGCGACGATCGAGGCGATCTCTGCGCCCCAGCCGCACAGCCGCGGGTTCTCCTCGACGGTGACCAGCCGGCTGGTCTTCTCGACCGATGCGAGGATCGTCCCAACGTCGAGCGGCACGAGGGTCCGCAGGTCGATGACCTCGGCCGAGATCCCGGCCTCCTCCTGGAGCCGGGCCGCGGCGGCCATCGAGCGCGGCACCATCGCCGCGAGCGCGACGATCGTCACGTCGCTCCCCTCGCGCACGACGGACGCCTTGCCGAGTTCGACGATGTGCTCGCCGTCGGGCGCGTCGCCCTTCTCGGCGAAGAGCGCCTTGTGCTCGCACACGATGACCGGGTCCGGATCGCGGATCGCCGCGGCGAGCAGGCCCTTCATGTCCGACGGGTTCGATGGCGCGACCACCTTCAGGCCCGGGATCGCCATCGCCCAGTTCTCGATGCTCTGGCTGTGCTGCGCCCCGAAGCGCAGCCCGCCGCCGTTCGCGGTGCGCAACACCAGCGGCAGGGCGACCTGGCCGTCGGTCATGTAGCGGGTCTTGGCGATCTGGTTGGCGACCATGTCCCAGGCGACCGCGAAGAAGTCGCTGAACATCAGCTCGCCGATCGGGCGCAGCCCGGTCATCGCCGCGCCCATCACGGCGCCGACGATCGCCTGTTCGCTGATCGGCGTGTCGCGGATGCGCGTCGGGCCGAACTTGTCGATGAGGCCCTCGGTCAGCTTGAACACGCCGCCCGCGGCGCCGATGTCCTCGCCGATCATCACGACGCTCTCGTCGCGGTCCATCTCCTGGGCGATGGCGGCGGCGATGGCACCGCGGTACGTCAACTCAGGCATCCGGCGGGCTCCCTTCCCGCTGCGGCATTGCTTGCATTCCGCGTCGGACTGCCAAGCCGGCTGCCCGCCCTTCCGGGCCACGCCCTTGGGCTCCGATTAGCCCAGGACGGCTGATCCTTCGCCACGCCACGACCCGGAGCTCCGTTAGCAGTCCCTAGCGGACTGCGCGCAAACCTGCCCGGGCGCGTGCCGCGGTACGTCAACTCCGCCACGACGAGCCTCCGTCGGCCCAGACCTGGGTCTCGAGGACGTCCGGCGACGGTTCGGGCTGGGCCTTGGCCCACGCCTCGCCTTCGGCGACCTTGGCCTTCGCGGCGTCGTCGATCGCATCGAGCTGCGCGGCAGGGACGCCGGCCGCCTCGAGGCGCGAGCGGAACGCCGGGATCGGGTCGCGAGCTTTCCACGCCGCGACCTCCTCGTCGGGCCGGTACTTGCCGGGATCCGCACGGGAGTGGCCGCCGTGGCGGTATGTGACGGCTTCGACGAGCGAGGGGCCGTCCCCGGAACGCGCCCGGTCGATGGTCGTGCGCGCCACGCCGTACACCGCCTCGACGTCGTTGCCGTCGACGACCAGCGGCTCCAGGCCGTAGGCCGAGGCCCGGTCCGCCGCCGGCCGGGCGACGGCCGTCACCGAGCCGATCGCCGTGTACTCCATGTACTGGTTGTTCTCGCACACGAACACCACCGGCGCCTTCCATACCGCCGCCATGTTGAGCGCCTCGTGGAACGCCCCGATGTTCGTCGTCCCGTCGCCGAAGAAGCAGACCGCGACCTGACCGGACCCGCGGTACTGCGCGGACCAGGCGGCGCCCAGGGCGATCGGCAGGTGCGCCCCGACGATTGCGTAGGAGCCCAGCACCCCGTGCTCGATCGAGGTGAGGTGCATCGAGCCGCCCTTGCTGCCGAGCAGACCGCCGGCCCGCCCGAACAGCTCCGCGAGGATCGGACCCATCGGCACGCCGCGGGCGATGTTGTGGTTGTGCCCGCGGTACGTGCACAGCGTGTAGTCGTCCTGGCGCATCGCACCGGCGAACCCCGCCGCGACCGCCTCCTGGCCGACGCCGAGGTGCGTCGTGCCGCGGACCAGCCCCTCGAAGAACAGCTCCTGTGCACGCGTCTCGAGCAGGCGACATTCCTGCATCACCCGGTACAGCTCGAGGCCCGTCTCGCGGTCGACGGTGGCCGGCGCAATGTCGGTCGTCATCGGTCGGTCAATACGCGTTCGCGACGAAGAGCTCGTCTGACGGGAACTTGGTGATGACCCGCGGACCATGCGCGGTTACCACGACCTCCTCCTCGATCCGTGCCGCGGAGAACCCGTCCTTGGCCGGGCAGTACGTCTCCAGCGCGATGACCATCCCCTCCTTGATCTCGACCGGGTGGTCCAGCGAGTTGAGGCGGCTGATGATCGGGCGCTCGTGGAGGAACAGCCCCACCGAATGCCCGAACTGGAGGCCGAAGCACTCCATCTCGTTGGCGAAGCCGAACTCCTCGGCTCTCGGCCAGACGCTGGCGACCTGGTCGGTGCCGACACCCGGCTTCATCAGCTCGATCGAGGCATCGATCCATTCGCGCGCCTGCTTGTACGCGTCGCGCTGGGCGTCGGTGCCCTTGCCGACCACGAACGTCCGGTAGTAGCAGGTCTTGTAGCCGACGAACGTGTGGATGATGTCGAAGAAGGCCTGGTCCCCGGGCCGGATGATCCGGTCGCTGAACACGTGCGGGTGCGGGCTGCAGCGCTCGCCGGACACCGCATTGATGTTGTCGACATGCTCCGACCCGAGGTCGAACAGGACTTTGGTGACCTCGGCCACCAGCTCGCTCTCGCGGACACCCGGCTTGAGCCGCTCGGAGATGTACTGGTAGGCGCCGTCGACCATCGCGCAGGCCGTGTTCAGCAGGATGATCTCGTCGACCGACTTGACCTCGCGGGCATCGAGCATGACCTGCTGGCCGTCGCGAACCTGGATGCCCTCGTCGGCCAGGGCCGCCGCCATCGGCGGCTCGACGATGTCGAGCCCGAGCGGCATCCCACCGACGCCCTCGGTCCGCAGGATCTCGGCGATCTCGCGTGCAGCACGACGGAACAGCCCGGCGTCCGGGGCGACCGCACCGCGCAACCCGATCATCCCCGCGTGCACGTTCTCCTGGGGCAGCCACGGGCAATTCAGGCGGTGATGCTTGGCGGCCGATCCGAAGTCCCAGATGTGCGGCTCGCCGCCCCGCGTGAGGAGCGCGTAGCGGGTCATCTTGTCGCGCGCCCACTCACCGATATGGGTGCTGGTCGTGTAGCGGATGTTGTTGAAGTCGAACAGCAGCACGGCCCCCAGATCGGACGCGGCGAGCGCCGCGCGAGCACGACCGAGCCGATACGAGCGCATCCGCTCGACGTTCCAGCGCTCCTCCCAGTCGACGTTCAGCGACCCCGGTGAGGGGATCGGCCGGGTCGTGGTGATGGGTGGCGCAGCGGCGTCGACGGCGCTCACAGGGTCATCTCCTTGCGATTGCGGCGTTAGCGGCGATCCGGCCGGCGTCATCCGCCGTGAACGGCTGGAGGAGCGGGCCCTGGGGTGTCCGGGCAGTATGCCCCCGATGCCCCGGCAATTCAACGGTGCTCCACACCGAACTTGACTGGGTGTGCAGTGTCACTACACTAGCCCGACTCGCCGCTTTCGCGCGCCACGGCGTTTCCCCAGGAACAGGAGCCTCGCGTTGTCGCTCGAGTTCCTTGCCCTCCAGGTGCTCAACGGCCTGACGTTCGCCGCCCTGCTCTTCCTCGTGGCGAGCGGCTTCACCCTGGTCTTCGGCGTCATGCGCATCGTCAACCTGGCGCACGGCGCGCTGTACCTGCTGGGCGGGGCGATCGGCATCTCGGTGGCGGCCGTGACCGGCAGCTGGGTGCTCGGCGTGGTCGCCGCCGGGATCTCCGTGGGCCTGGTTGGCCTCTTCTCGGAGCGCCTGCTGCTGCACCGCGTCCGCGGCCGCGAGCTGCCCGAGGTCCTCCTCACGGTCGGCATCGCGCTGGTCATCGCCGACCTGATCCTGGCCGTGTTCGGCGGCAACCCGCGCTCCGCCGATCCGCCGCCTCCGCTCGTCGGCGGCACGCCGGTCGGACCGGTCACGTATCCCACCTACCGCCTGTTCGTCATCGGCTTCGCGGTCGCCGTGGGGGTGATCCTCTTCGTCGTCCAGCAGCGCACGCGGATCGGTGCGGTGCTGCGGGCCGGCGTCGACGATCGCGAGATGGTCTCGGCGATGGGCATCGACGTCGACCGCGTCTTCGCCGGCATGTTCCTCGTGGGGTCCGTGCTGGCCGGGACCGCCGGGATGATCGCCGCGGGCCTGCTCACGATCCGCCCGGGCGCCGACACGGAGATCCTGCTGTTCGCCCTCGTCGTGGTGATCGTCGGCGGGCTCGGGAGCATCGGCGGGGCGGCGCTCGGCAGCGTGCTGATCGGCCTGATCGATGCCTTCTCGCGCGTCTGGCTGCCCGAGCTGTCCTACTTCGCCGTCTTCGCCCCGATGGCGATCATCCTCGTCCTGCGCCCCGCCGGGCTGTTCGGCAAGTCGACCTCATGACGGCCGACCGGACGCGCATGGTCGCGATCGTCGCCGCGCTCGCCATTGCGGTCGTCGCGCCGTTCGTCCTGCCGACCTACATCGTGACGCTCCTGTCGCTGGTGTTCATCGCCGCGCTGCTCGCGTCGAGCATCGACCTTCTCGCCGGCCAGGGCGGCCTGCTCTCGATCGGCCATGCCGGCATCGCGGCCAGTGCGGCCTACGCCATCGCGTGGGGCACGACCGAGAGCCTTGCCCTGCCCATCCAGCTCGGCCTGGCGCTGCTCGTCACCCTCGTGGTCTCGGCGGTCTACGCGCTGACCACCATGCGCACGCGCGGGATCGTGTTCCTGATGATCACGCTGGCGCTCGGGATCGTGGTCTACGGCCTGGCCCTCAAGCTGTCGACGATCACCGGCGGCCAGAACGGACTGACCGGCATCGACCGGCCCGAGTTCCTCGCGAACTCGAGCGCCTTCTACCTGCTCACCGTCGCGGCGTTCGTGCTCGCGGTCGTGTTTCGCGCGGTCCTCGCGCGGTCGTCGTTCGGGCTCGTCCTGCGCGGCATCCGTGAGAGCGAGAGCCGCATGTCGAGCCTCGGCTACTCGGTGACGAGGGCCAAGTTTCTCGCGGTGATGCTGTCCGGCCTGCTCGCGGGCCTGGCCGGCGTCCTGATCGTGTGGCAGGCCGAATTCATCAGCCCCAACGTGGCGTCCTTCAACCGCTCGGCGATGGCCGTCGTGATGGTCATCCTCGGCGGGACCGGGACGCTGCTCGGCCCGCTCATCGGAGCGGGCGTCGTCGTCGGAACGGAGCACTGGCTGAGCTCGTACGTCGAGCGCTGGCCGACGCTCCTCGGGTTGGTCTTCATCGCCGTGGTGCTCTTCGCACCGGGCGGCGTCGTCGGCGCGTTCTCGCGCTGGCGTCATGGAGCAGTCCGGGATCGGCAGCACGCCGAACCCGGGACGAGGGCGGCGCTTCCGTCGCTTCTCGAGGACCAGGGGTTGGCGGGGGGAGTGGACGGGCGGCCGTCGGAGCCGCAGTAGGAGGAGCATGTCCATGGACGATCGAACGAGAGGCAAGCCCGGGTCGTGGCGACTCGGGGTGCTCGGCGCCATCACCGTCCTCGTCGTGACCGCCTGCGGCGGCGCGACGACGACCTCGGCCCCGCCCGCCTCGGCGGCACCACCCGCATCGGAGGCGCCTGCCAGCGCGCCTGCGTCCGAGGCGCCGGCCAGCGCCGGGGCCGGCGGCACGGTCACGGTCGGCTTCATCTCGCCGACGACCGGCTTCGTCGCCGCGCTCGGCACCGACATGAAGCGCGGCTGGGACCTCTACTGGGAGCTCAACGGCAACACGGCCGGCGGCGTGACGGTCGAGACCGTCTACGAGGATGACGCCGGCGATCCGGAGGTCGCGCTGACCAAGGCCCGGCGCCTCGTCGAGGAGGTCGGCGTCGACATGACGGCCGGCCCGATCCTGGCCAACACCGCCTACGCGGTCGCCGACTACGTTGGCGGCCAGGGCGTCCCGTCATTCCACATCTCCGGCGCGGATGACCTCACCCAGCGCCAGTTCAACCCGCTCGTCCTGCGCGTCGGCTACACCAGCAGCCAGTCGAACTTCCCGGCCGGCCAGGCCGCCTACGACGAGGGCCACCGGACCGCCGTCACCATCTGCCCGGACTACGCCTTCGGCTGGGAGAGCTGCGGCGGCTTCGTGTCCGGCTTCACCGGGGCCGGCGGCACGATCAAGGAGCAGATCTGGCATCCGCTGGGCACGCAGGACTTCGGCACGTACGTGACGCAGGCCCAGGCCGCGGCGCCGGACGTCGTGTTCATCGGCTCGGCCGGCGGCCCCGACGCCATCCTGTTCTGGGAGTCGTGGACCAGCTTCGGCATGCAGGAGACGCCGCTCGTCGGCAACTGCTGCTTCGCCGACCAGGTCCTCCTCCGCGACCAGGGCGA